>JBDSWB010000160.1:0-13894 GCA_039926915.1 Ramlibacter sp. | reverse complement strand
AGGCCGGTCCAGCCTCCGCCCAGCGCCTGGATCAGCGCCACCGCCGCCACCTGCCGGTCGGACTGCGCCTGCACCACCGCCCGGCGCGCGTTCTGCGCCGTGGCCTGCGCCGTCACCACTTCGGTGTAGCTCACCTGCCCGGCCTGGTAACGATTGAGCACCTGCTGCTCCACCAGGTTGGCCGCCTGCGCCGCCTGCTGGCGCAGCGCCAATTGCTGCTGCAGGATGCGCGCGGCGACCAATTGGTCCTCGACATCCTGGAACGCCGACAGCACGGTCTGCCGGTATCGCGCCGCGGCCTGCTCCAGGCTGGCGCGGGCGCCCTCCACCCGGGCCTGGTTGGCCCCGGCGTCGAACAACGTCTGCGCCAGCGAGGCCCCCAGCGACCACACCAGGGCGGAGGCGCTGAAGAGATCCCCGATGCGCGCGGCCGCCGACCCAGCGTTGGCGGACAGTCGCAGGCTGGGGTACAGCGCCGCTTGCGCGACGCCGACCTGCTCATTCGCCTGCGCCGCGCGACGCTCCGCCGCCGCAATGTCAGGTCGGCGCTGCAACAGCGTCGACGGAATGTCGACGGGCACGTCCGGCACGACGCCTGCCCACACCGGGCGCGCCGACAGCGTGAAATTGGCGGGCGTCTGCCCCACCAGCACCGCGATCGCGTGTTCGAGGTTCGCCCTCTGGCGCTCCAGGCCCAGCCGGTCGGCTTGCGCGTTCGCCAGTTGGGTCTGCGCTTGCAGCAAGTCGGTGCGCGCCACGATGCCGGCGTTGTAGCGGTTCTGCGCAATCTTCAGGCTGCGCTCGTAGCCCTCGATGGTGGTGGCCAGCAGGGCTTGCTGCGAATCGAGCTGGCGCAGGTTGAAGTAGCTGATGACCAGCTCACCCTGTGCCGACAGCTTCGCTGCCTGCAGATCGGCCAGGCTGGCCTGCTCGCCCGCGCGCGCGCTGTCCACCCCGCTCGCGAGGCGGCCCCACACATCCGGCTCCCAGGCGCCGCCAATGCCGATCTGGTAGCTGTTGCGCTCGGGCGTGTCGCCCCGGCCGCCGCTGCGGCTGGCGCCGGCGTTGAGCGAGACCGTCGGGAACAGCGACGCGCGCTGCACCGCGACCAGCGCCCGCGCCTGGCGGTACGCGGCCACGGCCGCCGCCACGTTCTGGTTGGACACCTCGACGCGCGAAGCGAGGCCGTCGAGCACCGGGTCGTTGAACAACTGCCACCAGGGCCCGCGTTCCAGCAGGTCGGCGGGTGCTGCCTTCACCCATTCACCACGGCCTTCCTTGAACGCGACCGGTGTATCGACGTCGGGGCGCTGGTAGACCGGCCCGACGGCGCAGCCCGCCAGCGCAAGCGCCAGCACGAGCGCGCTCGCGCGGGTCATGAGGGAAGGCGGCGTGAATCGCATGATGGTTCAGGGCGTTTGCGGTTGGGGGTCGGGGGCGATCTGCCGGCCCAGTTGCCGCTCGAGCGGGCTGCGCCGGCGCAGCTTGTCCAGCATCAGGTAGATCACGGGCGTGGTGAGCAGCGTGATCACCTGACTGGCGATCAGACCGCCGATGATGGCGATGCCGAGCGGGCGGCGCAGGTCGGCGCTTTCGCCAAAGCCGATGGCCAGCGGCAGCGCGCCCAGACCCGCGGCCAGCGTGGTCATCAGGATCGGCCGAAAGCGCAAAAGGCAGGCCTCCCGCACGGCGGCATACGGCGACAGCCCGCGCGAGCGCTCCGCTTCCAGCGCGAAATCGATGATCAGGATGGCGTTCTTCTTGACGATGCCGATCAGCAGGAACAGGCCGATGAGCGCGATGATCGACAGCTCCAGCTTGAAGATCAGCAGCGCCAGCGCCGCGCCCACGCCGGCCGACGGCAAGGTAGACAGCACCGTGATCGGATGCACGAGGCTTTCATAAAGGATGCCCAGCAGGATGTAGATCACCACGATCGCCGCCAGGATCAGGATGGGCTGCTGCTTCTGCGAATCCTGCGCCGCCCGCGCGGTGCCCTGGAAGCTGCCCCGGACATTGGTCGGCATGCCGATTTCGCTTTCTGCGTCGCGCACCGCCGCCTGGCCATCGGCAAGCGTGCTGCCTTCGGCGAGGTTGTACGAGACCGTGGTCGCCAGTTCGGCGTCCTGGTGATTCACCGCACTGGCCGTAGAGCGCTCTGCGAACCGTGCGATGGCCGACAACGGCACCATCTTCGTCACCTTGGTCGCGACGGGCTGGCCGGTGGCCTGGTCGCGAAGGCCCGGATTGATCGGCGAGGAGGCGGCCGTCGTGGTCGTGACCGGGGATGTATTCAAGGGCGTGGCGACATTGCCGCCGGTGCCGCGGGCCGGTACGTAGATGTCGTTGAGCGCGGCGGGGCTGCGCGTGAAATTGGGCGCCACGCCCATGATGACGCGGTACTGGTTGAGCTCTCCGTAGATCGTGGCGACCTGCCGCTGGCCGAACCCGTTATAGAGCGCGTTGTCAATATCGCGCGAGTTGATGCCCAGGCGCGATGCCGAGTCCTTGTCTACATCGACGAACAACTCAACGCCGTTCTCCTGCTGATCGGTGTCCACGTCCACCAGCGCGGGCTGGCGCTTCATCGCTTCCGCGAGCCGCGCCGCCCAGCTGCGGAGGTCAGCGATGTTGTCGCTCTTGAGCGTGTACTGGTAGGTGCTGTTGCTCTGGCGGCCTCCCATGCGCAAGTCCTGCACCGGATTGAGGAACAGGCTCACCCCAGTGACGCGGGCCAGCTGCGGCCGCAGGCGAGAGATCACGGCCTGCCCTTTCTCCGCGCCGGCCACGCCGCGCTTGAGATTGACGAACATGAATCCACCGCCGGCACGGCCTCCGCCGGTGAAGCCCACCACGTTCTCAACGGCCGGGTCGTCACGAATGATGTTGACCAGCTGCCGCAGCTTCTCCTGCATCGCCTGGAACGAGATGCTCTGGTCGGCACGCAGGCCGCCCTGGATTGCGCCCGTGTCCTGCTGCGGGAAGAAGCCCTTGGGAATCATGTAGAACAGGTAGCCGTTCAACACGACCACCAGCAGGAAGATCGCCAGCACCAGCCCGCGCGCGGCCAGCGCCCAGTCGAGCGAGTGCTCATAGACGCGATGCACGCGTGAAAAGCCTGCTTCGAACCAGCGCGACACGCGGCCTGGTGTCTTCTCGTGGCCCTTCGGGTCCAGCAGCCACGCGCACATCATCGGCGTGGTGGTCAGCGAGATCACGAGCGAAATCATCACCGCCGCCGACAGCGTGACCGCGAACTCGCGGAACAGTCGCCCCACCTGCCCGCCCATGAACAGCAGCGGGATGAACACCGCCACCAGCGACAAGCTGATCGACAGCACGGTGAAGCCGACTTCGCGCGCGCCCAGCAGCGCCGCCTTCAGGCGGTCCATGCCCGCTTCGATATGCCGCGTGGTGTTCTCGAGAACCACGATCGCGTCGTCGACGACAAAGCCTGTCGCGACCGTGAGCGCCATCAGGCTCAGGTTGTTCAGCGAAAAACCCATCAGGTACATGACGCCGAACGTGCCGAGCAGCGAGACGATGGTGGCCGCGGCGGGAATGATCGTCGCCCGAACGCTCCGCAGGAAGGCGCTCACCACCAGGACCACCAGCACGATGGCAATCAGCAGCGTGAGCTCGACCTCGTGCAGCGAGGCGCGGATCGAATACGTGCGGTCGGTCGCCACCTCCAGCTTGATGTCCTGGGGCAATTGCGCCTGCAGATCCGGCAAGATCGCGCGCACGCTGTCCACCGTTTCGATGGCGTTCGCGCCGGGTTGCAACGTGATCAGCACCACCACAGCCGGCGACCCGTTGAAGAGCCCGAGCGTATTGATGTTTTCGACGCTGTCGGTGACTTCGGCGACATCCGACAGGCGAATCGCGGCGTCACCGCGCCAGGCCACGACCAGGCTCCGGTAGTCCATCGCCATCGGCCGCGTCTTCACATTGGGGCCGGCGCCGGTGTAGATCTGCAGTTGCCGCCCGCCGCCTTCGATCGTGCCTTTGGGGCGATTGGGGCTGCTGGCCTGCAGCGCAGCGCGGATGTCTTCGGTGCTGACGCCGTAGCGGCTCAATGCGAACGGCAGCAGATCAACGCGCACCGCCGGCAGCGAGCCGCCCCCGAGCTCGACATCGCCCACGCCCTGCACCTGCGAGACCTTCTGCTGCACGATGTTCGAAACGGCGTCGTAGATCTGCCCCGCCGAGCGCGTCGGCGAAGTCAATGCCAGGATCAGCACCGGCGCCGCCGAAGGGTTGGCTTTGCGGTAGGTGGGATTGCTGCGCAGCGTGGACGGAAGATCGACGCGCGACGCGTTGATAGCCGCCTGCACTTCCCGGGCGGCGGAATCGATCTTGCGATTCAGGTCGAACTGCAGGCTGATGCGGGTGGAGCCGACGCCACTGCTGGAGGTCATCTCGTTGACGCCCGCAATCACGCCCAACCGCCGCTCCAGCGGCGTCGCGACGCTGGTGGCCATGGTGTCGGGCGACGCGCCGGGCAGCGTCGCATTGACCGAGATGACCGGGTAGTCCACCTGCGGCAGCGGCGCCACCGGCAGGGCGAAGAAAGCGCCGACCCCCGCCAGCGCGAGCCCGATGGTGAGCAGCACGGTGGCAACCGGGCGGCGGACGAAGGGCTGCGAGAGGTTCATGTTCTTGTCATGCCGGACCCGATCCGGCATCCGCAACCCGTTGACCATTGGCACCGCGCCGCTTCCAGCGCTGGGCCAGGGAATCGAAGCCCAGATAGATCACCGGCGTGGTGAACAAGGTGAGCATCTGGCTCACGATCAGCCCGCCGAAGATCGACAGGCCCAGCGGCCGCCGCAATTCCGCGCCTTCGCCCCAGCCGAGCATCAGCGGAACCGCCGCGAACAACGCCGCCAACGTGGTCATCAAAATGGGCCGGAACCGCAGCAACGCCGCCTGGTGGATGGCTTCGCGCGCCGACTTGCCTTCGGTGCGTTCCGCATGGATGGCGAAGTCGATCATCATGATCGCGTTCTTCTTCACGATGCCGATCAACAGGATGATGCCGATGATGCCGATCACGCCCAGGTCGTTGCCCGTGATGATCAGCGCCAGCAACGCACCCACGCCCGCCGACGGCAGGGTGGAGAGGATCGTCAGCGGATGGATGTAGCTCTCGTACAGCACGCCCAGCACGATGTAGACGCAGATCACGGCGGCCAGGATCAGCCAGAGCTGATTGGTGAGCGACGCTTCGTACGCGCCCGAGGCGCCGAGGAAACTCATCGTCACGCTGGCGGGCATATCGATGTCCCTGGCCGCCGCACGAATCGCATCCACCGCGGAGCCCAGCGAGACGCCCGGCGCGGTGTCGAAGCCCACGGTGGTGGCCGGGTACTGGGCAACGTGCGTGATCTGCAGCGGCGCGCGCACTTCCACGATCTTGGCAATCGCCGACAGCGGCGTCGAGTCGCCCGACACCGTCTTGAGCTGCACCATGCCGAGCGACGCCGGCGACGCAGCGCCGTCCGGCCGCGCTTCCAGGATGACCCGGTACTGGTTGGTCTGCGTGAAGATGGTCGAGACGATGCGCTGGCCGAAAGCGCTGTACAGGGCATCGTCGATGGATGACGCGGAGATGTTCAGGCGCGCGGCCGAGTCGCGATCGATCTCCACGTACACCGCCGCGCCGGTGGCGCTGGAGTCGGTGACCGAATTGCGCACCTTGTTCACTGTCTGCAATCGTTGCACCAGCCGGGTCGACCATTCGGTGACGGTCGCGTTGTCGGCGCCATCGATCGACAGCCGGTACTGCGTCGGGCCGGTCTCCGCGTCGATCGTCAGGTCCTGCGTGGGCTGCAGGTACAACGCGATGCCCGGAACGCGCTGCGCCCGCCCGCGCAGCCTTTCGATCACGTCCTGCTGATCGCCGTGGCCTGATTTGAGGTTGATCAGCATGCGACCCGTGTGCAGCATGGTGTTGTTCGCGGCGTCCACGCCGACGATGCTGCTGAGCGTCTCGATGTCCGGGTCTTCCATCAGCAAACGGGCCACTTCCTGCTGCAAGCGCGCCATCTCGCCATAGGAAACGGATTGCGAAGCCTCGACGCGGGCCTGGAGCTGCCCCGTGTCCTGCGTTGGGAACAGCCCCTTGGGGATGAAGATGTACAACAGCACCGTAAGCACCAGCGTGGCCAGCGCGACCAGCAGTGTGAGCCGCTCACGCGCCAGCACCCACGTCAGCGCCTGGTCATACCGATGCACCACGCGGTCGAGGCCGCGCTGGATCCGCCCGCCGATGCCGGTTTCGCCGCCGGGATGGGCGCTGAGCCAGCGCGCCGACATCATGGGCACCAGCGTCAGTGACACAACAGCCGAGATCAGGATCGTGATGGCCAGCGTCACCGCGAATTCGCGGAACAGGCGGCCGACCACGTCGCCCATGAACAGCAGCGGTATCAGCACCGCGATCAGCGACACGGTGAGCGAAATGATGGTGAAGCCGATCTCGGTGGCGCCCTGCAGCGCCGCCTCCATCGGCGGCTGCCCGTCCTCGATGTGGCGCGAGATGTTCTCGATCATCACGATCGCGTCGTCCACCACAAAGCCTGTCGCGATGGTGAGCGACATCAGGCTGAGGTTGTTCAGGCTGTAGCCCAGCAAGTACATCACGCCGAAGGTGCCGATGAGCGATATGGGCACTGCAAGGCTGGCGATCAACGTGGCGCGCGGACTGTGCAGGAAGAAGAAGATCACCAGCACCACCAGCACCACGGCCAGCACCAGTTCGATCTGCACGTGCATCACCGAAGCGCGGATGCCGGTGGTCCGGTCGCTGAGCACGTCCACCTTCAGCGACGGCGGCAGGCCCGCTGTCAACTCGGGCAGCCTCAGCTTGATGGCGTCCACGGTGGCGATCACGTTGGCGCCGGGCTGGCGTTGCACGTTCAGGATGATCGCGGGCTTGAGCTTGCCCTCCACGACCGCCCAGGCGCCGAGTTTCACGTTCTCGGCGCTCTCCACCGCCTTCGCGATGTCGGTCAGGCGCACCTGCGCGCCGTTGCGGAAGGCCACGACGAGGTTCTGGTAGTCGGCGGCGGCCACCAGCTGGTCATTCGCGTTGATAGTGTAGGCGCGCGTCGCGCCGTCGATGCTGCCTTTCGCGCCATTGGCGTTGGCGGCGGTGATGGAGGTGCGCACGTTGTCGAGCGTGAGCCCATATGACGCCAGCGCGCGGGTGTCGACCTGGATGCGCACGGCCGGACGCTGGCCGCCTGAGAGGGTCACCAGGCCTACGCCATTCACCTGGCTGATCTTGAGGGCGAGCCGGGTGTTGACGATGTTCTGCACTTCCGTCAGCGGCAGCGTGTCGGAAGTGATCGCCATGGTCAGCACAGGCGCGTCGGCCGGGTTGACCTTGGCATAGATTGGCGGCGCGGACAGATCGGCGAACAGCAACGAACCGCCCGCGTTGATCGCCGCCTGCACCTGCTGCTCGGCCACGTCGAGCGCCAGGCCGAGGCCGAACTGCAGCGTGACGATGGAGACTCCGGCCGCGCTGGTCGAAGCCATGCGCGACAGGCCCGGCATCTGGCCGAAATTGCGCTCCAGCGGCGCAGTGACGGTTTGCGCCATCACCTCGGGGCTGGCGCCGGGGTACAGCGTCTGCACCTGGATCGTCGGGTAGTCCACCTGCGGCAGCGCCGACAGCGGCAGGAACCTGAACGACACCATGCCGGCCAGCACGATGGCCAGCATCAGCAGCGAGGTCGCGACCGGCCGCAGGATGAACGGGCGCGACGGGCTCATTCGAAAGCCTCCGCGCTTCGCGCTGCGGCGCTATTCGCCTCGGGAGCGGCCCAGCGGCTCATTGCGTGCTGCGGCCTTCGGCCCGGCGCTGCTGCATGGCCTGCCAGCGCTGGAGCGCTTCGGGGTCGCCCTTGTCAATGCGCTCGAGAAAGGCCTTGCGGCGCGCGAGCTGTTCCGGGTCATCCTTGGCGGAATCCAGCATGCGCTGGCGCTGCTCCGGGGTCGGCCCGGTACCGCCACCTGCAGGGGGCCTGGCCGCCACAGCAGGCGCCGCGGCCTGGGCCTCGCCTTGCGGCGCGGATGCACCGCGCCTGCGACCGCCTGGCGCCAGGCCCGAGTCGGCCGTCGCGGCTTGTTGCGGACGGGGGTTGTCGGCCAAGGGCATGGACGGCGCAGCGGCCGATGCCCCACCCGAAGCGCCGGGCGCAGCTCCTTCGGCGCCGCGTCGGCGCCCGCCGCCGCCCTGGCCACCGCCGCCGGGGCGCAGCCCGCCGGGATCGCCAGGCAGGATCACGCGCGAGCCGTCCCGCAGCCGGTCGGCGCCCTCCGTGATCACGCGCTCGCCCAGCTGCAGCCCGCTCACAATCTGGACCTTGTCGGCGGTCGCGACGCCGGCCTTCACCGGCCGCTGCGAAACGGTGCGGTCCTCCTTGAGGACGAACACGAAATCACCTGTCGCGCCATGCCGCAGCGCGGACACCGGCACGATCACCGCGTCCTTCAGCGTGCGCACGTTGAGCTGCACGTTCACGAACTGGCTGGGGAACATCGTGAGTTTGGTGTTGTTGAAGCGGGCCTTGGCGCGGACGGTCCCGGTCTGCGTGTCGATCTGGTTGTCGAGCGAGCCGAACGTGCCAATGTCGAGCACGTTGGTTCGCGTGCGGTCGAAAGCCTTCACTTCCATGAACGCGCCGGTGTTCTGCTGCAGCGCGGCGGCTTGGTCCTGGGGAACCGCGAACTCGACGTCGATCGGCGAGATCTGGGTGATGAGCGCGACACCGTTCGCGTCACTGGTGCCCACGACATTGCCGACGTCCACCGTGCGCAGGCCGACCCGGCCGGCGATAGGCGCGACGATCCGCGTGTAGCCGAGATTCAGCCGCGCCGTGCCCTCGTTGGCCTTGGCGATGGTCACAGCGGCTTCGAGCTGCTGAACCAGGGCGGCCTGCGTGTCCACTTCCTGGCGCGCGATGGAGTCCTGCTGAAGCAGCGTACGGTAGCGCTCCAGCGTCACCCGTGCCGCCTGCATCTGGGCTTCGTCCTTCATGCGCTGACCCAGGGACTGTTGCAGCGACATTTCGAACTGGCGCGGGTCAATGACGGCCAGCAGTTCGCCCTTGCGCACCGTCTGGCCTTCTTTGTAGAGCACCTGCTGCAGCACCCCGGAGACCTGGGGCCGCACGCGCACGGTGGCCTGGGGGACCACGGTACCCAATGCGTCGATGATGACCGGGATGTCTGTTTTTTCTGCGACGGCGACGCCCACGGTGGTCGCCGGTCCGCGGCCGCCACCCCCGCCAGCGCCTGCACGGCCGCCGAAGCCGCCGGCGCCACTGGCGGCGCGTGCGGCGCCGCTCGCGCCGCTCCGGGCGCCGTCAGCGCCTGCAGAAGTGTCAGGGTGTGTGAGGTCCCAGGCCAGCCAGCCCACGCCCGCAGCCACGAGCATCGCAATCACACTGCCGATGAGCGTGGCGCGCCGGCTGATGCGGTGGGGTGGCGTTTCAGCGGGAAGGCGGGTGGCGGGGGATTCGCGGGACTCGGGCGGCTGCGGCTCCATGGCTCTCCTTGTTATGACCGGCACCCCGCACGGATTCAGTGGCGTGCGCGGACCTGTGGAGCGTGATGGTAATGCGGCGCATGAGCCATCGGCGGCCTGCGCGAGCCCGCGTAGGCCCTTTCCTTGTCCTGGACAGGAACTTTACTGAGGGTTTACCGCCGCGATGCGCACCGCCCGCTTCAGGGTGCCGCCAGGGGCAAGGGCCGGCCCTCGCTGGCTGCGGGCGCGGGCACGTGCAGCAGCCGCGCCAGTGTCGGTGCGATGTCCACCACTTCGACCGGCGCCTGCACCGCCCCGGCCTTCACCCAGCGCGGGCCGTAGACCAGGATGGGTACATGCGTGTCGTAGGGATGGGGCGAGCCATGCGTGGCACCGGCAGAGCCGAACATCCAGTTCGGCTTGAGCGTGTATTGCACCTGAGCCGACACATCGGGATGCCACGATTTGCGCAGGGCGTCGAACAACGGTTCGGCGGAACGGCTTCCGGAAAGCAGCTCCCCCCGTGTGAAAGCGGCGGCAAAGCCGGGCTCGGCCAGCAACAGCCGCCGCGCTTCCTGCGCGACGGTTTCCGGGTCGAGCTGCTTCTGCGCGATGAGCCGCTTGTCCAGTACCAGCGACGATCCGGAATTGCCGATCGCCCACCGACCCTCGCCGAATCGCTGCGCCATGCCCGCATTGATGTGCGCCAACACCTGGGCGAAGGCGATGCGGCCGCCTTCGATGCCGCGCTCCCGGTTGTATTCAGGCGAGGGCATGAAGCCATGGTCGGCGGTGAGAACGGCGACGTAGGCGTCCTTGCCCAGCGTCGCGTCGAGATCGCGAAAGAACGCCTGCAGCAGACGGTCAAGCTGCAGCATGTGATCGTGCGACAGGCGCGACTCGGCGCTCCACCGATGGTTGACGTAGTCGTGGCCGGAAAGGCTCACGGCGAGGATGTCAGGCACATCGCGGCGGCCCAGCTGCTCGCCCGCAATGGCGGCCCGCGCGAAATCCAGCGCCAGCACGTCGATGAAGGGGCTGCTCAGAAGCTGCGTGTAGTACGCCAGGCCAGGCGCGTCGTCTCCGGCCGTGCCCATCATCATCGGCAGCTTGCCGCCCGGCAAATACCAGGGCTGGTTGTCCGGCACCGAGCGCGCATAAGCGGCTTCGGGCAGCAGTGGCTTCCACTCCGTCTTGAAAAAGCGGTCGGCGGGCTTGCGGCCGTTGAAGCTGTCGACCCATCCCGGGTGCTGCTTCATATAGAACGTGCTGGACGCGAACCGGCCGGTTTCGTCCATGTACATGTAGGCCGTGCCCATCTTGCCGGCCAGCAGGATGGCGCCGCGATCCTTGCCCGAGATGCCGATCACCCGGGATCGCGGATCGATGCGGCGCAGCACGTCCCCCAGAGTCTCGACTTTCAGGTTCTTTGGACTCGTGCCATCCAGCGGGTCAGTCCTGTTTCCGATGTAGGTGGCGGCACCATCGCCGGCGCAATAGACCGGCAGCCCCGTCTCCGGGTCACGCCATTCGTTGCCGATGATGCCTGTTCGATCCGGGTAGGCGCCGGTCAGCACGGCGGCATGTCCGGCGGCTGTCACCGTAAAGGCATGGCGATGATTGGCCTGCGCGAACCAGGCGCCGCGATCCAGGAATCGCGCGAAGCCGTCGGGCGCGAGCTGGTCGCGATAGGCCAGCACCTGGCGCTGCGGCAAGCCATCTACGACCAGAATGACCAAGAGCTTGGGTCTGTCCGGCGGCGGAATGCCGGCGCACGAAGCCAGAAGTGTGCACAACAACGCAGTGACGCAGTATCGCGAGAGCCGGGTGATTTTCATAGCTCGGCGAATATAGCCGGTGCTGCGATGCCTGGCATCAGCCCAGTGCGGAACTCCACCGATCGGTCGAATCTGCAACGGCAAATCGGTTCAGGGCGCGCGCAATGGCAGCAGGCGCCCCTCGCTGGCGGCCGGGGCCGGCACGCCGAGCCAGCGCGCCAGAGTGGGCGCGATATCGACCGCGTCGACGTGGCCGTCCACGCGTCCAGGCCTCACCCACTTGGGGCCGTAGACCAGGATCGGAACATGGTTGTCATACGGATGCGGTGAGCCATGTGTGGCGACCGAGGTACTTGAGCTCGACATCCAGAACGGCTTGATCACGAACTGCACGTCGCCAGACACGTCTTTGTTCCAGCTCTTGTGGATCTCTTCGAAAAAAGGCGCCCCCGCGCGGCTGCCCTCCTCGAGTTCGCGCCGCGTGTAGGCTGCGGCGATGGCCGGCACGGCGACCAGGGTCGCCCGCGCAGTCTCTGCCACGGCGTCGAAGTCCAACCCTTTCTGCGCGATCAGCTTGCGATCCAGCAGCAGCTGGAAAGCGGAGAGCTGGATGGCCAGCTTCGGGGCGCCGAAGCTGCGTTCCAGTTCGGCATTGATGCGGCCCAAGGTCTGGCTGCGCGAGAGCCGTCCGGCCGCCCGACCCTGGGACTGGCTGTATTCGGGCGCCGGCATGAACCCATGGTCGGAGGTGAGCACCGCGATGTAGTTGTCCCCTCCAATCATCGCATCCAGGTCGCCGAAGAAGGCCTGGAACTGCCGGTCCAGCTGCAACAGGTGGTCGTGAGAAATGCGCGATTCGGCGCTGTAGGCATGGTTGACATAGTCGTGCCCGGACAGGCTGACGGTCAGAATATCCGGCGCGTCGTCGCGGCCGAGGCGCTCGCCGGCAATCGCGGCGCGCGCAAACTCCAGCGACAGCGCATCCACGAACGGACCTTTCAACAAAGCGCCATAGAACGCGGGACCCGGCGCATCGTCGGCCGCCACGCCCATCATCATCGGCAGCTTGCCGCCGCGCAGTCCGAACCAGGGCTGGTTGTCGGGAACCGAGCGCGCATAAGCAGCCTCGGGCAACAACGGCTTCCACTCCGTCTTGAAGTAACGGTCGGCTGGCTTGCGCACGTTGAATGCGTTGACCCAATCCGGGTGTTCCGCCATATAGAAAGTGCTCGACGCGAACTGCCCGCTGGCGTCCATGTAAATGTAGGCGGTACCACTCCTGCCGGCCAGCAGGATGGCGCCGCGATCCTTGCCGGCGATGGATATGACCTTGGAGCGCGCATCGACGCGGCGCAGGATGTCGCCGACGGTCTCCACCTTCAGATTCTTCGGGCTGGTGCCGTCAAGCACGCGAGTCTTGTGGCCGATGTAGGTGGCCGAGCTGTCGCCCGTGTTGTAAATCTCGGCACCGGTGTTCAAATCGGGCCATTCGTTGCCGATGATGCCGGTGCGGTTCGGATAGGCGCCTGTCAGCAAGGCTGCATGGCCGGGAGCCGTCGCTGTCACCGCGTGGCCGTGGTGGGCATCGGCGAGCCATGCGCCGCGATCCAGGAAGCGGGCCAATCCGTCGGGCGCGAGCTGGTCGCGATAAGCCAGCACTTGCCACTGAGGCAGGCCGTCGACCACCAGGAAGACGACAAGTCTGGGTCGATCCGGCGGCGGTGCGATGCCGGCACAGGAG
This sequence comes from Ramlibacter sp., assembly GCA_039926915.1. GTDB lineage: Bacteria > Pseudomonadota > Gammaproteobacteria > Burkholderiales > Burkholderiaceae_C > Ramlibacter. Next base: position 834 of record JBDSWB010000160.1, on the reverse strand, counting down.
GTCAATGCGGCGCACACCATCGCGGCAAAGCAATGGCGTGCGAATCTGGATGTGATCAAGGTGCGGTGGCCTCCAGGAGTGCAATGCTAGCTCGTGATGACGACCAGAACGCTGCAGGGCGAATGCTCGATCAGTGCGCCGGAGATCGAGCCACGCCACCAGCGCGCGGCCCAGCTGTCCAGGTGCTTGTGACCCACCACGATGAGGTTGGCTTCGATCTTGCGGGCGTACCTGGTGATCTCGTCGATCGCCTCACCCACCACTACTTCGCCGCGCGCCGTGTAGCCCGCGTCGGACAGGCGCTTCAGGCCATCGTCCAGCACCGCCTGGTGCTTTTTCTTCTCGCGCTCTTCCAGTTCCATGTCGTACACGCCGCCTTCCAGGCCGACGAAGCTCATGGCCGACGGCATGACGGCGATGAGGAACAGCGCCGACTGGCTCCAGTGCGCGAGGTCCTGGCAGTCCAGCAGGGCCTTCTGGCCCGCGTCCGATCCGTCGTACGCAAACAGGATCCGTTTGTACATGGCGCTCTCCCGATGTTTGGCCCCTGCGAGCATAGACCTTGCGCATCGGCTTGTCAGCAAGCTCTACCCCACCTTTTGAGGCGCTTTCATTGCATCAACTCGGCAAGGCCACCCATTGCCCGGCCAGTGAGTGCACCGCAATCCGGCCGTGAAAGACATGTTGCAGCGCCGCGTGCGTCGCCGGGTCTGCGCAAGCGCCGTGGTGCGCGAGGCGCCCGGCGTCCATGATCAACATTTCATCGGCGTGCAGCGCCAACGAGATTTCATGCAGGACGCTGACGACGGTCTTGCCCGAGTCGACCAGCGCCCG
>JBDSWB010000159.1:0-9748 GCA_039926915.1 Ramlibacter sp. | reverse complement strand
CTGGTCGACCCGCTCGCGATAGAACTGGTTGGCCATGCCGGGCAGCTTGATTTCGCCGTGCAGTGGCTTGTCGCTCACGCACAGCAAGGTGCCGTACGGCACGCGGAAGCGAAAGCCGTTGGCGGCGATGGTGGCGCTTTCCATGTCCAGGGCCACCGCGCGGCTCTGGCTGAAGCGGCGCTGCGGCTGGTTGCCGGGCAGCAGCTCCCAGTTGCGGTTGTCGGTCGATGCGACCGTGCCCGTACGCATGATGCGTTTTAAATCGGCGCCCTTGAAGCCAGTCACGTCGGCCACCGCCTGTTCCAGCGCCACCTGGATCTCGGCCAGCGCCGGGATCGGCACCCACAGCGGCAGTTCCTCGTCCAGCACATGGTCCTCGCGCACATAGGCGTGCGCGAGCACATAGTCGCCCAATTGCTGGCTGTTGCGCAGTCCCGCGCAGTGCCCCAGCATCACCCAGGCGTGCGGGCGCAGCACCGCGACGTGGTCGGTGATGGTCTTGGCATTGGCGGGGCCTACGCCGATATTGATCATCGTGATGCCGCCGTGGTCGGGCCGCATCAGGTGGTATGCGGGCATCTGCGGCAGCCTCGGCGGTGCCGAACCCAGCGCATCGCCGGGCGCGGCCGCGAGGCCGGTGCGCCGCGTCACCATGTTGCCCGGCTCGATGAACGCCGTGTACAAGCTGTCTGGGTTGGCCATTTCCTCGTGGCCCAGGCGGACGAATTCGTCGATATAGAACTGATAGTTCGTGAACAGCACGAAATTCTGGAACCAGTCCGGGGCCGAGCCGGTGTAGTGGCGCAGGCGGTGTAACGAGTAGTCGACCCGGGCAGCGGTGAAGAGGGCGAGCGGCTGCGCCTCGCCGGGGCGCGCCTCCCAGGTGCCGTTGGCGATGCCGTCGTCCATCGAGCCGAGGTCGGGCAGGTCGAACAGGTCGCGCATCAGCAGGCGGCGTTCCGGAGTCAGCGAACCCTCGATATGGTCGTGCTCGGCAAATGAAAAGTGGATGGGAATGGGCTGTGTGCTGGTGCCCACTTCCAGTTCGACACCATGGTTCTGGCGCAGCAGCCTGAATTGCTCCAGGTAGTAGTTGGCATACAGGTCGGGCCGCGTGAGCGTCGTTTCGAAGCGGCCGGCACCGGCGACAAAGCCATAGCTCAGGCCCGAATTTTCGAGCGCCGCCTGGCGTGCCACCGTGTCGGTATGGATCCGCACAAAGGGGTAGCAGGCGCGGACATAGTCCGGTTGCTCTTCTCCCGCGACGAAACGCTGCATGGCGTCGCGCAGGTGATCGATCTGCTGCGAATAGATGGCGCGAACCTGGGCGAGCGCGCTCTCCGGGTCGCGGTGCCGGGTGGGTGCGATGAAGGGCGGCATGCGGGGCATGCGGCTATTGTGCAACGCTGAGAAAGCCCGCCCGGTGCCAGGTTTTTCGCGTAGGCAGCCGTCCTACAGGGCGTAACGAAACCCCCTGACGTTACACTCGCCGCCCTCCTGCGAAAGTAGACCCAGACCGAAACCTGACCCCAACTTGCAATCCACAGGAGTTTGAGCGAATGAGAACAGCAACAACGGCCGACAATCCCTTTGCGCTGATGACGGATCCTGGCCGAGTACGGCAGATGATCGAACAGTCAGAAGGCCTGGGCCGATTGAGCCAGCGCCAGTGCCATCCGCTCGACCGGGCCGTGATCCGCAGCGCCAGCGCTGAACTGGCCGCCTACGATGCCAAGATCGACCGCACGACGATCTATCTGGCGCCCGACGAAGAAAGCACCCGCGTTCGCGCCCATCCCGCATCCGTCAACTGACGCTTTACCTCAGCTCGTCCGGCCGGGGTTGACGATCACCGGGACGCCGCGCTGCCAGATTTCGGGGGCGGCCGGTCGCGGTTCGTCGCGAAGGCTGGGACGTGGCCGCCCACGTTCGCGTTGCTGCTGTTCCCACGCCTGCTGATCGCGGCGCCATTGCTCGGTCTTTGCTTGCTGCTGCCGCTGCCATGCTTCGCGCTGCGCAACTTCTTTCTCTTGCGCTTCCCGCCGCGCCTGCTCCTCGCGCCGGGTCCGCTGCTCGCGCAACGCCAGCGCGTCACGATCAGCAGCGCGGCGCGCCTGTTCCACCTGCTGCGCATGTGCATCTTTGCGCTGCTGCTCTTCCTGTTTCGCCAAGGCTTCTTGTTTCGCCGCGGCTTCCCGTTTCGCGAGATCATCGCGGCGGGCTTGCCCCGCCTTTTTTGCCAGCAGGTCCCGCTGCGCCGCCTGCTCGCGCTTCGCTTCCTCACGGCGAGCCAGTTGATCCCGGCGTGACTGCTCCGCGCGCTTCGCCAGCTGGTCCCGCTTCACCTGCTGGTCCCGCTTGACCTGGTCGGCGCGCAGAGCGAGCTGCTCGCGCCTGAATTGCTCGGCCCGCCGGGCCTGCTTCTCGCGCTTGGCCTGCTCTGTGCGCTCCGCCAGCTGGGCGCGGCGCGTCTGTTCCGCAGCCTTTGCCTGCGCAACTCGTTCGGCCTCTTCGCGTTGCTGCTCCTCCGCCGCGCGGAGGCGTTGTGTTTCGGCTTGCTGTTGCGCGAGGGCCTGCGCCTGGATTTCGCCTTCCCGCTTCGCACGTTCGGCGGCCTCGTCCCGTCGCGGTTGCGCCGGTGCCAGTGGCGTCGCCGGTGCTGCGGTCACCTGGCGAATGTCAGTTTGGGAGGGTGGCCCGGCACGGGCTGGCCCCGCGTGTTGGCGCTCGGGCACGCCGCTGCGCTCAGGCATGGACGGCGGGGGGATGACCTGCGCGCTGGTGAAGGTGTTTGCGGCCACCTTCAGACCACTGCCGCGAACCGGGCGACCCCGCTGGAAGTCCTCGGCGGAAATGGCCGTGAGGGCTTCGGGACGCCGCTGGTTCGCAAACACCTGGTTGGGCTGAACGACGCTGTTCCGGTTCACGTTGCTCATGTAGACGGGGCTCGCCCGATAGCCGGGCTGCCAGGCCTCGCCGGGCGCCAGCGGGAACCAGGCCACGCCAGGTTTGCCGCCACCGAGTGAGATGTTCCAGTTGACGCCGCCGCTGCTGCCGCCAATGAACGCGACCAGCGCCGGGGCATAGACCGGCCGCAGGCCGATGCGGCCGGGCGCCCAGGCCCAGCGCGAGCCGATCAAGGCCCAGCGCCCGTAGTGGAAAGGCGCGAAACCCCAGGGCATGTCATCGATCCAGGTCCAGCCCCAGGGAGAGATCCATTCCCAGTGGCCCAGGCGGTAAGGCGCCCAGTTGGCAGGCAACCCTTGGGGAAACCACACCGGGCCGTGCGCGGCATCCTGCGACCACTGGCCGTGGGCATCGAGTTGCTGGTAGCCGACCACTTCGCGCGGCACATAGCGGGCGGCGACCGACTGGTCTTCGCGCCGGTTGCGATCGGCCGCCCAGCGGTCGAACCCATCCTGCGGCGGCGATTCCTGGGCGTTCACCTGCGCCAGCGTGCGGACCTTGAAAGTGATCTGCTGGCCCCCGCCCAGCGGCAGCACCTGGCCACCTTCCCCGTACACGGCGCCGGTGCCCGAGTGGATGGTGACGCGCGTTGTGCCGTTCACTGCATCGACGTCGATGCGGTATTCGCCCGGGTACGCGGCGCGATAGGCGAGGTTGGGCGTGTCGATCTCGAAGTTCTCGCCTTCGGGCAGGCTGCGAATGCGCACGTAGATCGTGCCCTGGGTCAGGCTCAATTGCGCGGACTGGTCGTCCAGCGCCAAGATCTCCAGCCGCGTGAGCCCGTCCAGGCGCACGGCTGACGACCCTACCTGCAATTCAGCGCGTGAGCCGCGGTCGGCCCACAGCCTGTCGCCACGCGTCAACGGGCGGTTGAAGATCGCGTCGGTCCACTCGTTGTCGCCTGCTCCCGAGAAGACCACCGACCCTTCCGAAAGATTGAGGCGCGCCACGCGGCCGGGCGGGTCGGACTGTGCCATCGCACGCGCACCCGCCAGACCGAGAAGCAGGATGGGCAACAGGCGGACGAGCACGAATCGGAAAAGGCGGCTGGCGATCATGACGTTTCTCTCAATTCGAAAGTAGAACGCATGAGCCTGCGAATCCGAAGCAAAGGGGAGGTAAAGCGCCGAGAATGCGCTCTGAAACTTGTAATTCCGTGTAAAGCCGTTACTGCGAGCCGACGATGTCCGCGCGGCTCGTGAAGAATTCCCTCTTTTTATCACGACCAGACAGTTCATTCGCGGAAGGCGGTGATGTCGTCGCGGATCCATTCGATGAACAGGCGGGTGCGAGCCGGCAACAGGCGGGCATGCGGGTAGACGACGCTGATCGGCCGCGCCGGCCGCTCGAACCTTTCCAGCACGATCTTCAGGCACTTGTCGGCGATGAAAGGTGCGACCTGGTAGGAAAAGAACATCCCGAAACCGGCCCCTTCGGCGCAGGCCTGGACTGCCGGGAGCACGTGGTTGAACTCCAGGTTGCCGCTGACCGCCAGCCTGAAGGCGCGGCCGTTTTCCTGGAAGTCGCCCCAGGTCGACTTGCCGGCCATCATGCGGATGCAGTTGGCTTTTTGCAGGTCCCGCGGATGGCGGGGCACGCCTTGCCTGCGCAGGAACGCCGGGTGGGCCACGACCACGCGCCGGATGCGGCCGAGCGGCAGCGCGACCAGTGACGAATCCTCCAGCGCGCCGATCCGGATGCCCAGGTCGATGCCTTCTTCCAGCAGGTCGACGACCCGGTCGAGCAGCACCACGCTGCATCGCATCTTGTCGAACTGACGCACGAACCGGGTGACGGCGGGCGCCACCCACATCTGGCCGAAGAGGACGGGCGCGGTGATCGTCAGGTGGCCAGCCGGTTCCCCGGCGCCGGCGCTGAGTGCCGCTTCGGATTTCTCCAGCGCGGCCAGCACTTCGCGGCAGTTCTCCAGGTGCTGCCTGCCGTCCTCCGTCAGGGAAATGCGGCGCGTCGTGCGATTGAAAAGGCGCACGTTCAATGCCCCCTCGTAGGAGGCCAGCGAACGCACCACCGCTGGCAGCGACGAGCCCATCGAGCGCGCGGCCGCCGTCAGGCTGCCTTCGTCGGCAATCCGAACGAAGGTCTGCATCGCCTTGAATTTGTCCACGCGACATATTAAACCGGCATCTGCAAGAGTTCATTGCATCTCACGGCATTTATCCAGAAACGCGCAGCAAACAAAATGTGCGATTCACTGAAAGGACCTCTCCATGACCGCATCCGCACCAAGCGCCCCGCGCCAACCCGTCAAGCTCCACCGCGCGGCGATCTCCGGCCACTGCCATCGGGTGGAACTGTTCCTCTCGTTGCTGGGCCTGTCGCATGAACTGGTCGACGTCGATCTGCGGGCCGGCGCCCACAAGGCGCCGCAATTCCTCGCGATGAACCGTTTCGGCCAGGTGCCAGTGATCGAGGACGGCGAAACGACGCTGGCCGACTCGAACGCCATCCTGGTCTACCTGGAGGGCCGCTACGCGCCGGGCCGATGGCTGCCGCGCGAGCCGCTGGCGGCGGCCGAAGTGCAGCGCTGGCTGAGCGTCGCCGCCGGCCCGCTCGCTTTCGGCGCCTCGGCCGCGCGGGTGATCCAGCTGTTCCAGCGGCCGGACGATCCGGCGCCGGCGATCGCGCGTGCCCACGCCCTGCTGCAGGTGATGGAACAGGAACTCGCGCAGCGTCCCTTCCTGGTCGGAGCCGCTCCCACCCTGGCCGATATCGCCATGTACAGCTACACCGCGCATGCGCCCGAAGGCAATGTCTCGCTCGCGCCCTACCCGGGTGTGCGCGCATGGCTCGCACGCATCGAGGCCCTGCCCGGGTTCGTGCCCATGTTGAAGTCGCCCGTGGGGCTCGCGGCATGATCGATGTCACGCACGCCCCGACTTTCCATGAGGGCGAGCAGGCGTTGCAACGGCGCGCCGGATCGCGCGAGCGCCTGGCCGAAATCGGGCCCCGGGTCGTGCGCGACCACATGCCGGACCAGCACCGCGAGTTCTTTGCCCAACTGCCCTTTCTCGTCGCCGGCACGGTGGACGCGTCGGGCCAGCCGTGGGCGTCGGTGCTGGCGGGCATGCCGGGCTTCGTGACAGCGCCCCACCCGAAGCGGCTGGTGGTGAATTCAAAACCGTTGTCGTACGACCCGCTGGCGCAAACGATGGCGGAAGATGCCCCCATCGGCTTGCTGGGCATCGAGCCGCACACGCGCAGGCGCAATCGGCTGAACGGGCGTGTGGCGAGTCTCCATGCCAATGGATTCGAAGTGGAAGTCGGCCAGAGTTTCGGCAACTGCCCCAAGTACATCCAGGCGCGACGGCCCGAGTTCACTGGGGCGGGGGACGCCTGGCCGCGGGTGGAGCGAATGGCTGTGCTGGGCGAGCCCGCGCGAAGTCTGGTCGAGCGCGCCGACACGTTCTTCATTGCGACGGCCCACCCGCTGGCCGGGCAGAGCGACGTGCCGGCCCATGGTGTCGACGTCTCGCACCGGGGCGGAAAGCCGGGGTTCGTGCGCATCGATGGGGACAACTTGATGACTGTGCCCGACTTCGCCGGCAACCTCTTCTTCAATACGCTCGGCAACCTGTTGCTGGATTCGCGCTGCGGCCTGCTGTTCATGGACTTCGACAGCGGAGATGTATTGCAGGTGGCCGCGCGCGGCCACATCGTTGCTGAAGGGCCCGAGCTGGTGTCCTTCGCGGGCGCGCAACGCCTTTTGAAACTCCAGGTGACATCGGCGATCCACGCCGCTGCGGCGCTACCGCTGCGCTGGGGCAAGGCCGAACTGTCGCCCGCGCTGCAGGCCACCGGCCAGTGGCGTTGAGGGGCGCGCGACCCGCATCCGGGTGCGCATGGCTCTGGCCTATGATTTGGCCATGCCCGCTTCGCCGACCCCTGTGAACGCACTGAGCCAGGCCGGCCGGACGCCGCTGCGCTGGCTGGCGGGCTGGGCACGCATCCTCTTCTTCGGTGCCTCCCTGATCGTGCTGGCCCTGACGCCGGCCAGCTACGGGCGCGAGACCCGGGAAAGGCTGATGCGCCATCTCTACCTGGACACCGCGCCGATCCTGGGTTGGTTCACCGTGCTCTGCGCCTTGATGACGCTGGTGATCACCCGCATCGTGGTTGTCACGGCTCTCAGCTACGGCCTGTCGCGCTACGCGCTGGAGATGGTCATCCGCGTGCTGGTGCTGGAACTGATCCCGCTCACGGCGGCCCTCTTCGTCGCCCTGCGCTGTACGATTCCCAACGGCGCTGCGCTGGCGGAGATGCGCCGCAACGGGACCTTCGACGCGCTCCGCGCCCGCGGCGTCGACCCGGTGGTGGCGCATGCGCTGCCGCGTGCGATGGCGGGCATCTTCGCCACCATCACCCTGGCGGCCCTGAGCTGCGTCGTGGCCCTGATGCTGGCGTACTTCGCGGTGTACGGCTGGAGCACCGCGGGCGTGGCGTCCTATACGCATGTGTTCGGCCATGTCTTCAACCCGTCCGTGTCGCTGATCTTCCTGCTCAAGACGTTGTTCTTCAGCCTGGCCGTTTCGATCATCCCGATGGCGTCCGGACTTTACGACGTCGAGGGCGACGGCTCGCGCGAGAGCGCCGCCCTGCAGGGATTGGTGCGCATGTTCGCGGTGCTGCTGGTGCTCGAATCGGCCTCGCTCGCCGGCAACTACTACTGAACCACGATGCAAGACGTGCCCGATACCCCGGTCCAGAACTCGGAGCCCGCCGCGGCCCCGCCGGTCCGGCACCTCGAACTGAAGGCCGCAGCCTTGCTGGTGTTCACCGTGTTGCTGGTGGCCGGTTCGGTCCTCTACCTGCTGTATGCGCGCGGCGCGTTCGAGCCGACCCAGACCGTGGTGCTGCTGGCCGAGGACTCCGAAGGAGTCGTCGTGGGCATGGACATGACCTTCTCGGGCTTTCCGATCGGCCGGGTCCACCGGGTCGAACTCGCCGAGACAGGCCAGGTGCGCATCGTCATCGACGTGCAGAAGAAGGACGCTCACTGGCTGCGCACCTCCAGCGTCTTTACGCTGGTTCGGGGTCTTGTGGGAGGCACCAACATCCGGGCCTACACCGGCATACTGACCGACCCGCCCTTGCCTGACGGCGCGGAGCGAACGGTCCTGAGCGGGGATGCGACGGCCGAACTGCCGCGCGTCCTGGCCTCGGCCAAGGAGGCTCTGGAGAACATCGCCGGCATGACCGCGCAGGATGCGGCGCTGCGCGCCTCGCTGGCCAATCTGCAGGAGGTCACCGACAGGCTCAAAGGCCCACGCGGCGCACTGGGCGTGGTGTTCGGCAACGATGCGGACGCGCAAAAGCTGGTCGCCGCGCTGGACCGCGCCAACGTGCTGCTGGCGCGCGTAGACAGTCTGGCCGGCAAAGCCGACAGCCAGGTGTTCGGGCCCGACGGCCTGATGAAGGATGCGCGCGCCACCGTCGCCCAACTCAACGGCCTGCTCGCGGAAACGCGCACCAGCCTGAAGAAAGTGGACGCCGTGCTGGTCGAAGCCCAAGGCATCGGCGCCGATGTGCGCGGCGCTACCAGCGACCTCGGCAGCCTGCGGGCCAATGTCGAAGCCAACCTGCAGAAAGTCGAGGGCATGATCAACGAGATCAATCGCAAATGGCCTTTCGCCCGCGACACGGAAGTCAAGCTGCCATGAAGCGTGCACTGGCATCGATGGTGGCTGTGGCGCTTCTGGCGAGCTGCGGCAGCAAGCCGCGCGCGCCAGACTGGCAGCTGAATGCCCACGACAGCCTGGAGCGTTATGTGAAGGCCTACATGAGCGGCAACGCCCGGGTGGAGCCGGTGGAGTTCGCGCGCGCCCGCACCGAGCTCGAAGCCACCGGCCAGCCCGGCCTGGTGGCGCGTGCCGAACTCACTCGCTGCGCGGCGCAGGTGGCCAGCCTGGTGATCGAGCCTTGTAGTGGCTTCGAGCGGCTGCGCGCCGATGCCCCGGCGCCCGAGCGCGCCTATGCCGACTATCTGGCTGGGCGCATCACGCCGACGGATGTCGCGCTGTTGCCCCCGCAGCATCGCGCGGTCGCAGCAAACCAGGGCGATGCGAACGCATTGCAATCGATCGAAGACCCCCTGTCGCGCCTGGTTGCGGCGGGTGTGTTGATGCGGACCGGAAGCGCGAATCCGCTGGTGCTGGCGCTGGCAGTCGAAACCGCGTCGGCCCAGGGCTGGCGGCGGCCGCTGCTGGCCTGGCTGGGCGTGCAGGCGATGCGCGCGGAACAGGCCGGAGCGACCGACGAGGCGCAGCGCCTGCGTCGCCGCATGGCGCTGGCTGCGGGAGAGCGCTAGGCGCGCCGGCGGGCCGAGTAGGCAAAAAAAAGCCCGGCACCTTTCGGCGCCGGGCTCGGAGCGGAAAACCGCTCTTGCTTCAGGGCTTGCTGGCCGTCGGGAACGGCCAGGCAGCCTGCGGGTTCAGCGTGGTCTGCGCCGCCGGCATGGCCGGGGCAGCAGGCGCCGCCTTGGCTACCGGTTTGGCAGCGGGCTTTTTCGCTGCTTTCTTCGCAGCGGGCTTTTTCGCTGCTTTTTTAGCCGCAGGCTTTTTCTTCGCAGCAGCCTTTTTCTTCGCAGCCGGCTTCTTCTTGGCTGCAGCCTTCTTCTTCGCAGGCGCCTTTTTCTTGGCTGCGGCCTTCTTCGCCGGAGCCTTCTTCGCCGCCGACTTCTTGGCGGCGGGCCGCTTTGCGGCCTTCTTTGCCGGGGCCTTCTTTGCGGCCGATTTCTTTGCAGTTGCCATTTCTATCTCCTGTT
>JBDSWB010000158.1:0-18868 GCA_039926915.1 Ramlibacter sp. | reverse complement strand
AAGAAACAACGACTTGCATCGCGTGCCCCGTAAGACGACCGCCTACGGACGCAGCAAAGCTTGTGTCGAGAATGAAACATCGGTTGCGCGGCCCTCTTCGTGAGAAAGCTCCTACTGATTTGGTCTTGCACATCGACGCATTGCCGTTCTTTTCTATTAATGTTGTATTGGAAATTGGTAATGAAATCAATCGGTCAAAAAATGGTTCTGACGCTGCTTTCCGGAGCGCTTGCTGGTGTTTTCGGCATCACCTGGGCACAAGGTGCCGGTGGAGGTAGCGGCGGTGGCGCCGGCGCAGGTGGTGGCGCAGGGGTCGGCGTGGGCTCAGGCGGCGTCGGCGCGGGCGGTGTTGGTGGAAGCGGCGGCGGATCCGGCAGTGCCGGTGCTGGGGGCGTTGGAGTCGGCGCTGGTGGCGGTGTTGGCGTCGGTGGCAGTTCCGGGAATGGCGGGTCAGCGGGTGGCGCGCCGGCCGGAAACGCGGGCGGCAACGGCGGCGGTAACGTCGGCACCGGCAACAGTGGCGACGGTGTTGGCAATTCGGGCATCGGCAACCAAGGCAGTGGGCCCAACGCGTCCACGGCCGGAAACACGGGAGGCGGCAATCCGGGTGGTGGTGGCGGTAACACTGGCGGCGGCGGCGGCGGCGGCGTCGGTGGTTCCGGCAGTGGAGGTTCAGCGGGTGGCGCGCCGGCCGGCAACGCGGGCGGCAACGGAGGCGGTAACGTGGGCACCGGCAACAGCGGCAATGGTGTCGGCAACACCGGCATTGGAAACCAAGGCACTGGACCCAACGCGACCACGGCCGGAAACACGGGAGGCGGCAATCCGGGTGGTGGTGGCGGTAACACCGGCGGCGGCGGCATGGTCGGCGGCGGCGGCACGGTCGGTGGCGGTGGCACGGTCGGTGGCGGTGGCACGGTCGGCGGTGGTGGCACGGTCGGAGGTGGTGGCACGGTCGGCGGTGGCGGCACCGTTGGCGGTGGCGGTAGCGCCGTTGGAGCAGGCACGGTCGGGATAAGCAGCTCCGCGGGCACGGGTGCTTCAGCCGGAGTCGCTGGCAGCACGAGTGGGGGCGTTTCCTCGGGTAGTGTTTCGACAGCTGCAGGTGCAGCAGGCAGCACCTCTACCGCGATTGGGTCGCCCAGCAGCGGCCCCGGCAACACAGGCGTCACTGGATCGACCTCTCCGTCGGTCGCCGCCACGGGCTCTGCCTCGGGGGGCGGCACGAGTTCGACCGCCATGGGCGGCGGGCCGGCTTCGAGCGCGACGACCATGGGCTCCGGTCCGTCGTCCAGCAGTTCGGCAATGGGCGCCGGTCCGGCGCGGAGAAAGATCAAGGCCGACCGCAATTGAGCGACACGCCTTCCTGAAAAAGAGCGGCCTTCGGGCCGCTCTTTTTTGATTGCGCTAACCAGCTGCGCCTGTACTACTAGCCAGGGAACTGCGTGCGCAGCACTGCGGCGGTCATTTCGTCGGCGGGAAAGAAGGTTTCCATCGCCAGCTCCTGCAGCGTCACATCGACCGGCGTGCCGAAAATGGTTGTCGTGCTGATGAAACTCAGCACACCCTGCGACGAGCGGAATTTGAACGGCATCACCACGCCGAGGTGCTCGCCTTCTAGGTGCAGTGCCTCCGCCCCTTCCGGCATGGGGTAGCCGCGCAGCTCCTGCAGCAACGCCGCAAGAACTGCGTCGCCGGTGGCCTGGACCTGTTGCCGCAACCGCTCGAACAGGTGGGTGCGCCATTGGGCGATGTTGACGATCCTGGGCGCCAGGCCCAACGGATGCAGGCTGAGGCGCAGCACGTTCACCTGGCCCTGCAGCAAAGACGGATCGGCGCCCTCCAGCAGGTGCGGCACCATCCTGTTGGCCGCGACCAGGTTCCAGTGACGGTCCACGGCAAGCGCCGGGTACGGCTCGTGGCTTTTCAGGATCAGTTCGACCGCTTGCCTGGCGGACGCCAGCGCCGGGTCGTCCAGCGGACGCTCGCGGTACATGGGTGCATAGCCGGCTGCGACCAGCAGCGTGTTGCGCTCGCGCAGCGGCACGTCGAGCCGTTCCGCCAGCCGCAGGACCATTTCGCGACTGGGCAGGGAGCGCCCCGTTTCCACGAAACTCAGGTGTCGCGTGGAAATGTCGGCGTCTTGCGCCAGGTCCAGTTGGCTCAGCCGCCGGTGCCGACGCCAATGGCGAAGCGTATCGCCAAAAGCGGGCGGTGCGCCGCGGTGCATCGAAGCGGTTGCGGTGTTCATGCGTGCCATGTTAGTGCCGATGCGCGCCTGGCCCATTACCTCCCGCGTAATCGACTCTGCGTTCTGGAAGGCAAATCATGCAGGCCTTCCCTCACCCCAGGAGCCTCCCCATGTCCCTCTTCGCCTCCCCCCGATTCCTGCGCAACGTGCTGCTGGCCGATGCCGCGTCCTGCATCGCTACGGGCGTCCTGCAACTCCTGTTCACGGCGGACCTCGCGCGGCTCTTCAACTTGCCCGCCGTCCTGTTGATCGGTACGGGCTGGTTCCTGCTAGCCTACGCCGCCTTCGTCGGCTTCATCGCCACGCGCGACCCCGTTCCGCGCGGCGGGGTGTGGCTGTTGGTCGCCGGCAATCTCGGCTGGGCGGCGGGCTGCCTGGCCCTGCTGGCCAGCGGCGCGATTGCAGCGACGGCTCTGGGTGTCGCCTGGATCCTGGCGCAGGCCGCCACTGTCGCCGTGCTGGCCGAACTGCAATGGACGGGCCTGCGGCGCGCTCCCGTCGTCGGCTGGGCCTGAAGCCTGCGCGTGGGCATGAGGGACACTCCCTTTCTTGTATGCTGTGAAACGTCGGCGCGACCGCTGCGCCATGCCTGTTTTCACATCCCCAGCATCGGAGAGAAAGTCCCTCATGACACGCGTATTCAATTTCAGCCCCGGCCCTGCCACCCTGCCCGAACCCGTGCTGCGCAAGGCGGCCGAGGAGATGCTCGACTGGCATGGCAGCGGGATGTCGGTCATGGAGATGAGCCACCGCGGCAAGGAGTTCGTCTCGATCCACGCCGAAGCGGAAAGCCTGTTGCGCGAGCTGCTGGGCGTGCCCGCCAACTACAAAGTGCTGTTCATGCAGGGGGGTGCCATCGGCGAGAACGCTATCGTGCCGATGAACCTGATCGGCAAGAGCGGCAAGGCCGATTACGCGATCACCGGCGACTGGTCCAAAAAGTCGATCAAGGAAGCCAAGACCTACGGCAAGGCCAGTGTCGCTGCCACAGCAGAGGCAAGCAACTTCACCGCCATCCCGAAGCAAGGCGAGTGGAAGCTCGACCCTGAAGCGTCGTACGTCCACATCTGTTCGAACGAAACCATCGGCGGCGTCGAATACCACTGGACCCCCGACACCGGCAAGGTACCGCTGGTGGCCGACATGTCGTCCAACATCCTGTCCCGGCCGATCGACATCGCCAGGTACGGTCTGATCTACGCCGGCGCGCAGAAGAACATGGGGCCTTCGGGCGTCACCGTGGTGATCGTGCGCGACGACCTGCTGGGCCACGCGCTGCCAATCACGCCGTCGGCCTTCAACTACCAGCTGCAGGCCGAGAACGACTCGATGTACAACACGCCGCCGACCTACGCAATCTACATCGCGGGTCTGGTGTGCGAGTACATCAAGGAGCAGGGAGGGCTGGTGGCGATGGAGGCGCACAACAAGGCCAAGGCCGCGGTGTTGTACGACTACCTGGACAACAGCAAGTTCTACAGCAACCCGGTGGCGAAGGAAGACCGCTCGCTGATGAATGTGCCCTTCAAGCTGAAGGACGACTCGCTGGACGATGCTTTCCTCAAGGGTGCCCAGGCGAAGGGAATGATCCAGCTCAAGGGCCACCGCTCGGTCGGCGGCATGCGCGCATCAATCTACAACGCCATGCCCATCGAAGGCGTGAAGGCACTGGTGGCCTACATGAAGGAATTCGAGGTCCGGCATGGCTGAACGGTCGTTCAAGGTGCTGGTCCTGAACCAGATCGCCGAGAACGGCCTCAAGCGCCTCCCCGCAGGCGTCTACACCACCGGCAAGGACATGGCCGATCCGGACGCGGTGCTGGTCCGGTCTGCCGAGATGCATGCGATGGTCATTCCGGCGAGCGTCAAGGCGATCGGGCGCGCGGGCGCCGGCACCAACAACATTCCGGTCAAGGCCATGAGCCTTCGCGGCGTGCCGGTGTTCAACGCGCCGGGCGCGAATGCGAACGCGGTGAAGGAACTGGTACTGGCGGGAATGCTGATCGCCGCGCGTAACCTCGCGCCGGCTCAGCGCTTCGTGGAGAAGCTCGACCCGGCTTCGGCCAACCTCGACAAGGCGGTGGAAGACGGCAAGAAAAATTTCGCGGGCTATGAGCTGGCCGGGCAGACGTTGGGCGTCATCGGCCTGGGCAAGATCGGCTGCCTGGTCGCCGACGCGGCCATCAAGTTGGGCATGGATGTGCTCGGCTACGACCCGGAGATCACCGTGGACGCGGCATGGAGCCTGCCCGCGCAGGTGCGCAAGGCCGCGAGCGTCGCCGATGTGCTGAAGAACGCCAACTTCATCAGCCTGCACGTGCCGTTGCTGGATGCGACCCGCGGCCTCATCAATGAAAGTAACCTCGTATTGACGATGCCGGGCGCCGTGCTGCTGAACTTTTCGCGCGACGGTGTTGTCAGCGACGACGCCGTCATTGCCGCGCTGGACAGCGGCCAGCTGGGCTGGTACGTGTGCGACTTTCCGGGCGCCAGAATCCTGAAGCACGGCAAGGTCGTTGCGCTGCCGCACCTGGGCGCGTCGACGCGGGAGGCGGAGGAAAACTGCGCCATCATGGTCGCCGACCAGCTTCGCGATTACCTCGAGAACGGCAACGTGACCAATGCGGTGAATTTCCCGCAGGTCGCGATGAACCGCGAATCGCGCTTTCGCGTGGCCATCGCCAACGCCAACGTGCCCAACATGCTGGGGCAAATTTCCACAGCCATGGCCCATGCGGGCCTGAACATCCACAACATGGTCAACAAGTCGCGAGGCGACATGGCCTACACGCTGGTGGACGTGGACAGTCCGGTGGGCGATTCGGTCATTGCCGCGCTGCGGTCCATCGAGGGCGTGCTGGCCGTGCGTTACCTGCCGCAGGCGCTGTAGCACGCAGCCGCCCTTCTGGCGGCAGAATGGGGGCAAGAGCAACAACACAGAGGTTGAGATGCCCCACGCTTTCGCCGACACCCTCAAGACGTTCAAGACGTCGGCGGGACAGACTGGTCAGTTCTTTTCGCTGCCCGCGCTCGCCCGGCAATTCCCCAAGGTCGGCCGACTGCCGCTGTCGATGCGCATCGTACTGGAGTCGGTGCTGCGCCACTGCGACGGCAAGAAGGTCACGGCCGAGCATGTGCGCCAACTGGCCAACTGGTTTCCCAACGCCGACCGCACCGATGAGATTCCCTTCGTCGTGGCCCGCGTGGTGCTGCAAGACTTCACGGGCGTGCCGTTGCTGGCCGACCTGGCCGCCATGCGCAGTGTGGCGGCACGGCTGGGCAAGGACGTCGGCGCCGTCGAGCCGCTGGTGCCGGTGGACCTGGTGGTCGACCATTCGATCATGGTGGACCATTACGGCAGGAAGGATTCGCTCGACTTGAACATGAAGCTCGAGTTCCAGCGCAATCGCGAGCGCTACGAGTTCATGAAATGGGGCATGCAGGCGTTCAACACTTTCGGCGTCGTGCCGCCGGGCTTCGGTATCGTGCACCAGGTCAACCTGGAATACCTGGCGCGCGGCGTGCACCACACCGCCGATGGCGTGTACTACCCCGATTCGCTGGTGGGAACCGACAGCCACACGACCATGATCAACGGCATCGGCGTGGTGGGCTGGGGGGTGGGCGGCATCGAGGCCGAAGCCGCGATGCTGGGCCAGCCTGTGTACATGCTCACGCCCGACGTGGTGGGATTCGAGCTCACCGGACGGCTGCGCGAAGGCTGCACGGCCACCGACCTGGTGCTCACCGTGACCGAGATCCTGCGGCGTCACAAGGTGGTGGGCAAGTTCGTCGAATTCTTTGGCGAAGGCACCCGGACGCTGGCGCTTCCTGACCGCGCCACCATCGGCAATATGGCGCCCGAGTACGGTGCGACGATGGGCTTTTTCCCAGTCGACGAAAAGACCATCGACTACCTGAAGGGCACGGGCCGCACGAAGGAGGAGATCGAGGCGTTCGAGGCCTATTTCCGCGCGCAGGGCATGTTCGGCGTGCCGCTGGCCGGGGAGATCGACTACTCGCAGGTGGTCCGGCTGGACCTGGGCGACGTGACGCCCAGCCTCGCCGGCCCGAAGCGGCCTCAGGACCGCATCGAGATCGGCAAGGTCGCCGGTCAGTTCGCCACGCTGTTCAGCAAGCCGCCGGCGGAGAACGGGTTCAACCAGCCGGCGGGCATGCTGCTCACCAGGCACCTGGTGCGGCCATCCGGTGAGGAGCCTGATGCCAAGGTGCCGGCCAGCCCGCCGACGCCGCCGGCCGCGCCGCGTTTCGAGATGGAAATGGAAGGCAACAAGCCAACGCTGGCCTCTGCGCGTTCCGGGGCCGCGCCGCCGGTACAGCCCATGGCCGAGGTGACGATCGGCAATGGCGACGTGCTGATCGCGGCGATCACCAGCTGCACCAACACATCCAACCCCGGGGTGCTGCTGGCGGCAGGGCTGCTGGCGAAGAAGGCGGTGGAGGCCGGCTTGCGCGTGAAGCCGCACGTGAAGACCTCGCTGGCTCCCGGTTCGCGCATCGTCACGGAATACCTGACGCAGGCCGGCCTGATGCCGTACCTGGAAAAGCTGGGATTCGCGCTGGTGGGCTACGGCTGCACCACCTGCATCGGAAACTCCGGCGACCTCACGCCCGAGATCAACGAAGCCATCACCAAGAGCGACCTGGTGTGCGCTGCCGTGCTGTCCGGCAACCGCAATTTCGAAGCGCGCATCCACCCCAATATCAAGGCCAACTTCCTGGCCAGCCCGCCGCTCGTGGTGGCGTACGCCATCGCGGGAACGGTGCTTCGCGACCTGATGACCGAGCCGGTCGGCAAGGGCCACAAAGGCAAGGAAGTGTGGCTGGGGGACATCTGGCCCACCAGCGACGAGATCCACGCGCTGATGAAGTTCGCGATGAACGGCAAGGCCTTCCGCGCCAATTACGCCAAGGTCAAGACCGAGCCCGGCGCGCTTTGGGAAGGCATTCACGGCGTGACGGGCGAGGTCTACACCTGGCCGAAGAGCACCTACATCGCCGAGCCGCCGTTCTTCGATGACTTCACGCTCGCTCCTCTCGCGTCCGGCGCGTCGGACCGGGAAGAGCCGGTGACGGTGCGGGGCGCGTCCATCATGGCGCTCTTTGGCGACTCCATCACCACCGACCACATATCACCGGCCGGATCGATCAAGGAAAGTTCGCCCGCCGGCCGGTGGCTGCTGGCGCACGGCGTCATGAAGGCGGACTTCAACAGCTACGGTTCGCGCCGCGGCAACCACGAAGTGATGATGCGCGGCACATTCGCCAACGTCCGGATCAAGAACCTCATGATTCCCGCAGGGGCCGACGGCTCGCGCGAGGAAGGGGGCCTGACGCTGTACCGCGATTCACACGGCGGCACGGAAAAGATGTTCATCTATGACGCCGCGATGAAGTACGTCGCCGAAGGCCGTCCCACGGTGATCTTCGCCGGCGAGGAGTACGGCACCGGCTCATCGCGCGACTGGGCGGCCAAGGGCACCCAGCTGCTCGGAATCAAGGCAGTCATTGCCAAGAGTTTCGAGCGGATCCATCGTAGCAACCTTGTGGGCATGGGCGTGTTGCCACTGCAGTTCAAGGCGAGCGACACCTGGCAGTCGCTGCGTCTGACCGGGGACGAGCAGATTGACGTGATTCCCGATCCGCACCTGAGGCCGCAAAGCGACGCGCTCGTGGTGGTCACGCGCGCGGACGGCAGCCGTCGGGAAGTCACGATGACACTGCGCATCGATACACCGATCGAGGTGGATTACTACCGGCACGGCGGCATCCTGCCCTTCGTCCTGCGCCAGCTGCTTGCGGCCTGAGCGGGGAGGGCTCCGTCAGGCCGGCAACGCTGTTCGCGCCAGCAATGCGAGCGCATCGATGGCGTGCTGGGCGACCGGCGACTGCGTGCGGCCCTCCAGCGTGACGATGCCCAGCTCCGAGTGGGCCGGTGGAAAGTCGGTGGGAAGCACGGGCCGGATCTTCTTCGCCGCGATTTCCTCCCCCAGAATGGAGTGCGTGCTCACGATGATTGTGTCGGTGGCCAGGGCAATGCACTTCAGCAGATGCACGTCGTCGCACTCCACGGCGACGGGGAGTGTCTGGTCCGGTCCCAGTCCCAGCAGCTTCAGCAGGTGGCCGGTGATCTCCGCCGGCAGGCGACCCGACGCGATGCCGTACGGAATCAGGTCGGCAAGGCAGTAGCCTGGCCGCTTGAAGAGCGGGTGCTTGCCGCGCGCATAGAAGCCGCCCGGCTGGCGGCCGATGAGCCGGACGCTGAACGCGCCGTCCCGGGGAACATCCCGCGTGTCTCCGACGAAGAAGTCGAGTTCTTCATTGCGGACATCGTCCAGCAGGTAGTGCGGGTTGTTGACCTGAACGCGAAGTGTGACGGCCGGGTAGCTCTGTCGCAGGTCGGTCATGAGCGTTGGCAGCAGGGCCGCTGTCGCCAGGGGGCCGGCGCCGAAAGAGATCTCCCCCACCTTCCCGTCGCCGTAGAGGTGAACATCGCGATCAAGGCGGTTGCTTTCGAGCAGCACACGCCGGGCGCGCTCGATCACGAAAGCGCCGGCGGGCGTGCAGGACACCTGGGTCGTGCCTCGATCGAAAAGCTGGAGTCCCCACTCCGCTTCGGCCGCCTGGATACTGCGGCTGAAGGCTGGCTGGCTCAGGTGCACCCGCTCCGAGGCACGGCGGAAATTTCGCTCTTCCGCGAGCGCCACCAGGTGCCCCAGTCGCTTCAGGTCCATCGCCGCTCCAATGCAGTCAAGGCATTGATTTTATCCGATCTATGCATTGGACGAAGTTATTGAATATATTAATAATTCAGGCGTCAATTAATTAAAGATGAAAGGTCAAACCCATGCTCAGCGCGGACGCCGGACAGACAGTGCACAGGATGATGGTGGCAAGCGTCTGCCGCATGCATGGCTCGGTCGTCGGACAGCTGCTCGCCATGCGCGAGGACATCTCGCGGTTCAACGGGTCCCGCGGCCTGAGAAGCGCCATCCTGTACAGCGGCGGCTGGTTCCTTCAGTGGCATGAGGGCTCGCACGCCGCGGTCGAGGCGGCGTGGTCGATGTCCCTGGCCCATCCGGGCCATGCACACCAGCGGCTGATCCATCGCAGCGAAGGCCCGGCCACCCTGGTCAAGCGCCTGCACATCGCCAGCCTGCACAGCCGCGACAAGCCCAGCGACGTGGCGCGCCGCCTCTACAGCGTCGAGCGCGAGCGGGAACTGGGTTGGAAGGCCGAGCCCGCCGAGATCTGGCAGTGCCTGAGCGCGCCGTGCCTCATCCAGCGGGCCGACGTGATGGCGGCGGTGGCCCGCGGCCACTTGGTAGCCGTCACCTCCGAGTTCACCGAGTCGGTGGACCTGATCAAGTCGATCGCCGAACGCACGGGCGCGCCGGTGAGCTACCAGCGCTTCGCCGACGGCGACCGGCGCAATGCCGACATCGGCGCGGCCTATGTGGATGTCGCCGCCGGTCAGATGACGCGACTGCAGGCGCTTTCGCGGCGAGCGCTGGATGACGCCATGGTGCGCCTGTCGATGGACCGGATGCAGTGCATGGTCCTGCTGCTGGGCAACCGGCCCAAGGCGACGGCCAAGCTCGTCGACTCGGTGGTGGGGCTGTTGAAGGACATGGCCGTTGCGCCTCCGGTTCGCCTGATGGGGCCCTGCCCCGGCACCTGCGCCGAAGTTGCAGTGGCGCTGGGCGCCGTCGACGGCCTCGACGTTGAAACCATCCCCGTCGGCCTCGCGGTCCGAACGCGCGTGGACGCCGTGCTGAACCTGATCGACGACGCCGACAGCATCGTGCCTGCCGATCTGGACCTGCTGCTTTCCTGATTTCCTTTTATCTTTCGATCGCGATTCCAAGGCGCTGGCGGCTGTCAACGGTTGGCTGGCCACCGGTGTGAAGCAGCCCTGAATCTGCCTGCGCGGCAAGCGTTGCCACGCGTCGCCGGCGTGCCGCTGCAAGCGCACAATTGAAGTCAATGGCCAGGCAAGCGATGATCGTCGGTGGCGGAATGGGCGGCTTGGCCGCGGCGCTGGCCTGTGCGCGCGCTGGATGGGAAGCCCGTGTGTACGAGCAGGCCGGGGCCTTCAGCGAAGTCGGCGCCGGCATCCAGCTCGGACCCAATTCGACGCGCATCCTCACTGAATGGGGCCTGGACGGTGCGCTGGCACGGGTGGCGGCCTTTCCCGCCCGGCTGCGGGTGCGCAGCGCGCTCGACGGCGCAGAACTCGCACAGCTGCGCCTTGGCGCCGATTTCACGACGCGCTACGGCGATCCTTACGCGACCGTGCACCGCGCCGACCTGCAAGCGCTGCTGCTGGACGCGGCGCGTGACAACGGAGTGCTGCCCCGGCTGGGCTGCCGCGTCACAGCCGTGTTCCCCTCCGAAGAGAGCGTCGCGCTGAGAATCGAAAGCGACGGCGAAGCCGAAGGCGATGCTCTGGTCGGGGCTGACGGTGTCTGGAGCGACGTCCGCGCCCAGGTCTGGCGCGACAGCGCGGCGGCTTCGACCGGACACCTCGCGTACCGGGGCCTCGTCGCGCAGCAAGACCTGCCGGCGGCGCTGCGCAGCCAGGAAATCACCGTCTGGCTCGGGCCGCGCATGCACCTGGTGGCTTACCCCGTCCGTGGTGGCGACCAGCTCAACGTGGTCGCCATCGTGCAAGGGGCTACGCAGGAGCGTCCGCAGCATTGGAACCACGCCGGCAACCGGACCGATCTGGATGCCGAAATGGGGCAGCTGTGTGCGTCGCTGAGGGACCTGGTCCACGCCATGCCCGGCTGGCGGCTTTGGGTGCTGCACGCGCGCGCCCCGGTTGCCAGTGCGGACGAAATGGTGCGCGGCCGCGTCGTGCTGCTGGGAGATGCGGCCCATCCCATGCGCCCCTATTTCGCCCAGGGCGCCGGCATGGCGATCGAGGACGCGCGGGAACTCGGCCACTCGTTGTCGGCTGTGTCCCATGGCGAGATCGATGTGCCGATGGCGCTGCGCCGCTATGCGTTCGGCCGCTGGCAGCGCTGCGCGCGCGTGCAGGACTTGTCGCGCCGCAATGGCCGGATCTTCCACGCGACCGGCTTCGCGCGCTGGGGCCGGGACCTGTCGCTTCGCCTGCTCGGCGAGCGGCTGCTGGACCAGCCCTGGCTGTACGGTCGGTGAGGGCCGCCGCTACAGGTCGGTGCGAAGTTTCCAGATCTCGGGGAACAGCACCACGTCGAGCATCTTGCGCAGGTAGCTGACGCCGCCGGTGCCGCCCGTGCCACGCTTGAAGCCGATCACGCGTTCCACCGTCGTCACATGGCGGAAGCGCCAGAGCCTGAATGCGTCCTCGAGGTCGGCGAGCTCCTCGCCGAGCTGGTACAGGTCCCAATGTTGCTTTGGGTTTCTATACACCACCAGCCATGCCTGTTCGACGTCGGCACTTTCCACATACGGTTGGGTCCAGTCGCGTCGCGTGCAGGCCGCTGGCACGGCCAGTCCGCGCCGCGCAAGCAGGCGCAGCGCCTCGTCGTAGAGCGAAGGCGATTCATAGGCAGCCTGCACCTGGGCCAGCAAGTCCGGCCGGTGCGCGTGGGGCTTCAACATTGCGGCGTTCTTGTTGCCCAGTGCGAACTCGATGCACCGGTACTGCGCGCTCTGGAAGCCGCTGGAGTTTCCGAGATAGGGTCGGATGGCGCTGTATTCCGGCGGCGTCATCGTGGCCAGCACGTCCCACGCGTGCACCAGCTGTTCCATGATGCGGCTCACGCGCGCCAGCATCTTGAAGGCGTTGCCGAGTTCATCGCAGCCGATATTGGTGATGGCCGCGCGCAACTCGTGGAGCATGAGCTTCATCCACAGCTCGCTGGTCTGGTGCTGGATGATGAACAACATCTCGTTGTGGTCCGGCGAGAGCGGCTTCTGCGCGGAGAGGATGGCGTCGAGCTGCAGGTAGTCCGCGTAGCTCATGGACCGGCTGAAGTCGAGCAACGCTTTTTCGTCGCTGACAATCAACTCATTCGGGGCCACCGCGGAACCGGCTTCGCCGGGCCGCTGGGGGCGCCCCCCTGGGGGGGAGAGGGCGAAGCCCGAGGGGGCATCGGCTGCAGGCCGCTTCGGGGGGGAGTTTTCAGTCATTCAGGTCACCGCGTGCTTCTTGTTGAATTCGGGCCGGCGCCATTCGCCGCCGTCCAGAACCTGCTTCAGCTGCTCCACGGCGTTCCAGGTGTCTTCGAAGCCAACGTACAGGGGTGTGAAGCCGAAGCGCAGGATGTCGCGCTGCCCGGCGCCATCGCCCGCGCGGAAGTCGCCGATCACGCCACGTGCGATCAATCCCTGCACGATGGCATACGCGCCTTCGCCGCGCGTCAGGCAGACCTGCGAGCCACGGCTTGCATGGTTGCGGGGACTCACCAGCGCCAGGCCGTTCCCGTTGCAACGCTCTTCCACGAGGCCGATGAACAGGTCGGTCAAGGCCAGCGACTTGGCCCGCAGTGCCGCCATGCCTCCGAGGGGCGCGGCCGCCAGCACCGTGTCCAGGCCGCACTCCAGCGCGGCCATGCTCAGGATCGGTTGTGTGCCGCAGAGGTAGCGAGTGATGCCTGGGGCGGGCCGGTAGTCAGATGTGAAATCGAATGGCGACGCGTGGCTCCACCAGCCGGACAGCGGCTGCTCAAACCCTTCGGCATGTCGCGGGTGAACCCATGCGAAGGCCGGTGCACCCGGGCCGCCGTTGAGGTACTTGTAGCCGCAGCCGATCGCAAAGTCGGCGTCGGCCGCGTGCAGATCGACCGGCACGGCCCCCGCGCTGTGGGCGAGGTCCCAGACAGCGATTGCGCCCGCGCGGTGCGCGGCGTTGGTGAGGCCGGCCATGTCGTGCATCGCGCCGGTGCGGTAGTTGACGTGGGTGAGCATGAGCACGGCGACTTCGTCATCCAGCGATTGCGCCACGGCTTCATCGTCGACCAGATGCAGCCGGCAACCGTGTTCCTTGCAGAGCGATTGGGCGATGTACAGGTCGGTCGGGAAGTTGCTGCGTTCGCTCACGATCACCTTGCGGCGTCCGTCACGCCGGGCCGCAAGCTGCAGCGCTGCGCTCAGCACCTTGTAGAGGTTGATCGAGGTGCTGTCCGTCGCGACGACTTCACCCGGGCGCGCGCCGACCAGCAAGGCGATCTTGTCGCCCAGGCGCTGCGGCAGGCCGAACCATCCAGCGCTGTTCCACGACCGGATCAGGCCCTGCCCCCATTCGTCGGCGATGACGGCGCCGATGCGGCCGGCAGCGGAGCGCGGCAATGCGCCCAGCGAATTGCCGTCGAGGTAAATGACGCCTTCGGGCAAGGCGAAGAGGTCGCGGAGTTCGCGCAGCGGGTCGGCCGCATCCATCGCGTGGCAGTCTTGCAGTGTGGTCATAGGTCGCGGAGAACGGCGCGCACCGGAGAAGCGTCGGCCGTCATGAGTCTGAGGGGGAGGGCGATCAGCTCGTAGTCGCCTTCGGGCACTTCGTCGAGCACCAGGTTTTCCAGCACGCGCAGGCCGAGGCGGCGGATCACCTGGTGGCTGTCGAGTGTCTTGCTGTCGGCCGGGTCGATGCTGGCGGTATCGATGCCCACGAGCTTCACGCCCAAGGTTGCCAGGCGCTCTATCGTGTCGGGCGCATAAGCCGCCAGACCATCGTCCCAATGGTCGACGGGCATTCTGCGGTAGGTCCGCACCAGGACGCGTGCCGGGATGCCTTCCACCGCGTGCGCAATGTGATCCCAACGCACCAACGGGCCGCAGTCGATCGCGTGGATCACGCGGCAAGGGCCGAGGTAGGGCTCGAGATCAAGCGCGCCGATGGGCGCGCCCATCGGGTCGTAGTGCAGCGGCGCATCGGCGTGAGCGCCCACATGGGGGGACATGGTGATGCGGCTGACGTTCACGGGACAGTCCGGTGCCAGCGTAGCGGACCATTCCTGCGCATAAGGCGTGTCGCCCGGAAAAACAGGCGAACCCTGCGCGACGGGAGCCGAAATATCCCAGACTTTTTTCATTGGCGGAAAGTGTGCGCCGCAGCCTGCCTGCGTGGTGTCGGTTTATTCCAACAAGGTCGAAATTAGTTGAAGCCTAAAGCAATTGGCCGTGAACTGCGGCACAGGAAACGCCGTCAACGCATGCGCTCGCCAGTCCGTTTCAGATGAACAGTATGTAGATACAGACTCACTTCCCAGGAGGAACCATGGAACTGCAAGCTGCCCGCCAGATCATCGACACCCTGTCGCAAGGGGTGCATCCCGTCACCGGCGAAATCATGCCCGAGGACAGCCCCTACAACGCCCCGCCGGTGATCCGGGCCTTGTTCACCGTGTCGCAAGCGCTGGGGGTGAAGCCGGCGCAAGATGCCCAGCCGCCTCGCCCTCCCCGTCCTTCGCGCCCGAACGCCGGCAAGCCGTGGGCGCAGGAGGATGACGAGAGGCTGGCGAAATCCTTCGAGGCGGGCTGCGGCCTCGGCACCCTGGCCAACGACCTGGGCCGAACCCAGTTTGCCGTGGAATCGCGCCTGGTGAAACTCGGCAAACTGCCAATGATCCCGGGGATGCGGGTCTCGCCGGCCGCATGAAGCTCAGCTGACCTTGCCGAGCAGGAGGTACTCCATGAGCGCCTTCTGCACGTGCATGCGGTTCTCGGCCTCGTCCCAGACCACAGACTGCGGCCCGTCGATGACGTCGGCCTCCACTTCCTCACCGCGGTGGGCGGGCAGGCAGTGCATGAAGAGGGCATCGGGCTTGGCCACCCGCATCATTTCGGTATCGACGCACCAGTCGGCGAAGGCCTTGCGGCGGGCCTCGTTCTCGGCCTCGTAGCCCATGCTGGTCCACACATCGGTGGTCACAAGGTCTGCGCCGCGGCAGGCGTCCATCGGGTCCTTGAAGACCTTGTAACTCTGGCTGCTGCGGATGCCGGCCACCGCCTGGTCCACTTCATAGCCGGTGGGCGTGCTCAGGTGCACAGTGAAGCCGAGCAGGTCTGCCGCCTGCAGCCAGGTGTTGGCCATGTTGTTGCCGTCGCCCACCCACGCCACGGTCTTGCCCTTGAGGAACGCCGTATCGGGCAGGCCCCGTGGCGTGGTGCCGCGGTGCTCGAGCAGCGTGAAGATGTCGGCCAGAATCTGGCAAGGATGGAATTCGTTGGTCAGGCCGTTGATGACGGGCACGCGAGAGTGTTGGGCGAAGCGCTCGATCTTGTCCTGGCCGAACGTGCGGATCATCACCAGGTCCACCATGCGGCTGATCACCTTGGCGCTGTCTTCGATCGGTTCTGCCCGGCCGAGCTGGCTGTCACCGGTGGTCAGGTGCACCACACTGCCGCCCAGCTGGTACATGCCGGCTTCGAAACTCACGCGTGTTCGGGTCGATGCCTTCTCGAAGATCATGGCCAGAGTGCGGTCGGCCAGCGGGTGGTACTTTTCGTACGCCTTGAACCGCTTCTTGATGATCGCCGCGCGCTGGAACAGCCAGGCATATTCCTCGGCGGAAAGGTCGCTGAACCGGAGGTAGTGTTGAAGGGTCATGGGAACGGTCACTGAGCCAGGAAGTCCTTGACCAACGGTACCAGCATCGTCACGACCTCGTCGGCTTCCTTGCGGTTCATGATCAGCGGGGGCAGCAGCCGGACCACGTTGTCGGCGGTCACGCTGATCAGCAGACCGGCCTCCGCGGCGCGGCTGGTCAGCACGTTGCAGGCGCGGTCCAGCTCGACGCCGATCATCAGGCCCTGGCCGCGGATTTCCTTGACCCCCGGCAGGGAGCCGATTTCACGGGCCAGCGCCGCCTTGAGGTGGTCGCCGACGTTCGCCGCGTTTTCCAGCAGGCCGTCTTCCTGCATGATTCGGATGGTCTCCAACCCGGCGCGCATGGCCAGGGGATTGCCACCGAACGTGGTGCCGTGGTTGCCGGGCTGGAAGATTTTGGCCGCCTTCGGTCCGGCGACCACCGCACCGACCGGCACGCCCGAGCCCAGGCCCTTGGCCAGGGGCATCACGTCCGGTTTGATGCCTGCCCACTGGTGCGCAAACCACTTTCCGGTGCGGCCCATGCCGCACTGCACCTCGTCGATCATCAGCAGCCAGTCGTTCTGGTCGCATAGCTGGCGCACCTGCTGCAGGTAATCGACACGCATTGGGTTGATGCCGCCTTCGCCCTGGATGGTTTCGAAGAACACCGCGACAACGTTTCTGTTGCCCTCGGTCGCCTTCTTCAGCGCCGCCATGTCGTTGAGCGGAACGCGGATGAAGCCTTCCACGAGCGGGCCGAACCCCTGCTGGACTTTCTCGTTTCCGGTGGCCGAAAGGGTGGCGATGCTGCGGCCATGAAAGGCGTTTTCGTAGACGACGATTTCGGGACGATCGATACCCCGGTCGTGTCCGTACTTGCGGGCCAGTTTGATCGCCGCTTCGTTGGCCTCGAGGCCGGTGCAGCAAAAGAACGCGTTGGTCAGGCCCGACAGGTCCGCCAGCGTCGCCGCCAGCCGTTCCTGGTTGGGCACGTGGTAGTAGTTACAGCTGTGGATGATCTCGCTGAGCTGGTCCTGCAAGGCGGGCACGAGCTTGGGATGGTTGTGTCCCAGGGTGTTCACGGCGATGCCGGCGAGCGCGTCGAGGTACTGTTTGCCATTGACGTCCCAGACTCGAACGCCCTGGCCATGCGACAGGGCGATCGGCAGCCGGCCGTAGGTGTTCATGGTGTGGGGCGATGCAGCCTCGATAAATGCCATTGGTGTACCTCAAAAAATGAAAATCGGCCCAACGAGTGAGCCGCAGAGGCCCGATTTTAGGCACAGAGGTTGCTCGCGATGTTTGACAATTGCGCATCACTGCGATGCGCCGCCTGGGACCGGCAAGTTCGATTTCAGTCTTATATAAGATATAATACTTGTGCGCTGCAGCATGGGCCGATCCCCGCGCCGTTGCGCCCCCAACGACCTCCACCCGATGGTTTCGACGAGCGCCAAAGAAGTCTTCATCCAGGGCATCACCCGCGACGGCAAGACCTTTCGCCCCAGTGACTGGGCGGAGCGGTTGGCAGGTGTGATGAGCTCGTTTCGCCCGGGTGGCGTCCAGCCCGGCAGCCACCTGAGCTACTCGCCGTGGTGCGTGCCGCGTGTCATCAACGACGTGAACTGCGTCGTGGTCAACAGCGAATTGCGTGAGCACAACGTGATGGCCTGGGACTTCGTCCTGCATTTCGCCCGGGACAACGACCTGCAGGTGGCCGAAGCCTGCCTGCTGCCCGGCCCACCGGGCGATTGATTCGTACCCAGAAGCAAAAAAGCCGTCTTGCGACGGCTCTTTTGCTTTTGCTGGCAGCGCACCCGTTTCAAACGGCGGACTGTTGACTTGCGATCAGCGGTCCGGGCTGTTTGCCTGAAGCGTCAGGCGGCGGCGGTGGCCAGGGTCTTGACCTTGGCGGAGAGGCGGCTCTTGTCGCGAGCGGCCTTGTTCTTGTGGAAGATCTGCTTGTCGGCGACCATGTCGACGATGCTCTGCGCCTTGGCGAAAGCTTCGGTCGCCTTGGTCTTGTCGCCGGAGGCCACTGCCTTCTCGACGTTCTTGACGGCAGTGCGGTATTTTGAGCGCAGGGACGTGTTGGCTGCGTTCAGCTTGACGTCCTGGCGCGCACGCTTGCGGCCCGACGCGAGGCGCGGGTTCTTTTTCTTGGGTTTGGCTGATGCCATGAGTGTGTTTCCTTGTGTCTGAGGATGTTGCCAGCAAAGCCCACCATTATATCGCGCGGAGGCTTTTCGATAAACTCTGCTGCCATCTGCCCCCTTCGATGACCCTCCTCAAAGCCGCCTCCACCGTCTCGCTGCTGACGTTCGCCTCCCGCGTGACCGGCCTCGTGCGCGACTTGCTGATGGCCGCGATTTTCGGCGCGACGGCCCTCACCGATGCCTTCAACGTCGCTTTCCGCATCCCCAACCTGTTCCGACGCCTGTTCGGCGAAGGGGCGTTCAGCCAGGCTTTCGTGCCGGCCCTGGCCCATTCCAGGGAAAACGACGGGGACGCCGCCACCCGCAGGCTGATCGACAGCGTGGCCACCGTCCTGGCCTGGATCCTCCTCGTCACTTGCGTCCTGGGCGTCGCAGGGGCACCGATCCTGGTGTGGGCCCTGGCGAGCGGCCTGCGGCAGTCGCCCAATGGCTTCGAGGCGGCCGTGTTCATGACGCGCTGGATGTTCCCGTACATCGGTTTCATGTCCCTGGTCGCCCTGTCGGCGGGCGTGCTCAACACCTGGAAGCGTTTCGCGGTGCCGGCCGCCACGCCGGTGCTGCTGAACCTGTCGATGATCGCGGCTGCCTGGCTGGGCGCGCCCTGGTTCAAGACCATGGGGATCGAGCCCATTTATGCGATGGCCGGCGGCGTGATCCTGGGCGGCGCGCTGCAGCTCGGCGTGCAGATCCCGGCGCTGCTGCGGCTGGGCCTGCTGCCGCGCATCGGACTCGGATGGTCGGCCTTGCGCGCCGCCTGGGCCGATCCGGGCGCGCGCCAGGTGGCCCGCATGATGTTGCCGGCCCTGCTGGGCGTGGGTGTGGCCCAGATCTCCCTGCTCATCAATACCCAGATCGCGTCCT
>JBDSWB010000157.1:0-7662 GCA_039926915.1 Ramlibacter sp. | reverse complement strand
GAAACTGCCAGGCTGTTCGGCGAGCGGGTGGCCGGCGTCGCCGCCCGCCTCAAGCCCTGAACGTCACGGCCGTTCAGGCTGCACCCGCCCATCCGCTTCACGCCGGAGCGTCCGGTTGGATTCGCGGCCTCAGGTCCGGGTCCAACGCCTCGCGTTCGTCGAACACGAAGCAATCGCCGCGGAAATGCGCACCACCGGTTTCCTCGAAATACTTCAAGATGCCGCCTTCGAGTTGCCAGACGTGCTCGAGGCCCGCTTCGCGCATGTAGATCGCCGCCTTCTCGCAGCGGATGCCGCCGGTGCAGAAGCTCACCACCGTCTTGCCTTCGAGCTGCGACCTGTGTGCGTCAAGGGCCGCCGGGAAGTCGCTGAATTTCGCGAGCCGCCAGTCGATGGCGCCTTCGAAGGTGCCGTGGTCGACTTCGAAGGCATTGCGCGTGTCCAGCGTCACGAGGGGGCGGCCCGCGTCGTCATGGCCCTGGTCCAGCCAGCGCCTGGCGGTGAGCGCATCCACCGCCGGGGCGCGGCCCTGCGCCGGCTGGATGGCCGGGTGGTTCATGCGGATGATTTCGCGCTTGACCTTGACCATGAGCTTGCGGAAGGGCTGTGCCGCTGACCAGCTTTCCCTGGCCTGGAGGCCGGCGAAGCGCGAGTCCGCCCGTAACTGCGAAAGGAACTTGCCCATGGCGTCGGCGGGTCCGGCCAGGACGAGGTTGATGCCTTCGGGCGCCAGCAGGATCGTTCCCAGCAGGCCCAGCGCTTGCGCCTGGCCGAACAGGCGCGTGCGCAGCGCCTGCGTGTCGGCGAGGGACACGAAGCGATAGGCTGAAATATTGAGGATGGAATTCACGGACGGAGAGCGGCGGCGGACGCAGGCAATTTTATTCGCTGTCAAGCGGAAATCATTTTCTACAATGCGTTCCATGTTCGTTCACCTGCGCCTGCATACCGAGTTTTCCATCGTCGATGGCACCAACCGCATTGACCAGACCGTCAAGGCGGCGGCGCGCGACCAGCAGCCCGCGCTGGCCATCACCGACCTCAACAACCTGTTCGGCGCCATCAAGTTCTACAAGGAGGCGCGCAGCGCCGGCGTGAAGCCCATCGTCGGCGCGGAGATCATGCTGCAGGGCCTGGCCAAGGACGGCGCCGCGTTGTCGCGCATGGTGGTACTGGTGCAGAACAAGCAAGGCTATCTGAACCTGTGCGAATTGCTGGCGCGCGCCTGGACCCGTAACGTCGTCAAGGCGCAGGCGGTGTGCAAGCTGGAATGGCTGCGCGATTTCGGCGACGGCCTGATCGTACTTTCGGGCGCGCAGGCCGGTCCCATCGGGCAGGCCCTGGTCCAGGGCGATGCGGACCGTGCCGCCGGGATGGCGTTGGAACTGGCGGCGATTTTTCCGCACCGGCTGTACCTTGAAGTTCAGCGGGCCGGCCGCACCGATGACGAGGCCCATGTCGCCGCCACCGTGCAACTAGCCGCGCGCCTGAATCTGCCGGTGGTCGCGACCCATCCGGTGCAGTTCACGCTCGAGGACGATTACGAGGCGCACGAGGCTCGCGTCTGCATCTCCGAAGGAGAGATCCTTGGCAACCAGCGGCGCGTGCGCAAGTTCA
Source organism: Ramlibacter sp. (assembly GCA_039926915.1). GTDB lineage: Bacteria > Pseudomonadota > Gammaproteobacteria > Burkholderiales > Burkholderiaceae_C > Ramlibacter. The sequence continues at coordinate 6,045 of JBDSWB010000157.1, read as the reverse complement.
CGCGCGAGCAGTATTTCAAGCCGCAGGCCGCCATGGAGCAGCTCTTCGCCGACCTGCCGTCAGCCATCGCCAACACACTGGAGATCGCCAAACGCTGCAACCTCGTGCTGGAGCTGGGCAAGCCGCGGCTGCCGGACTTTCCCACGCCCAACGGTATGCCGATCGAACAGTATTTCCGCCTGGCGTCGCACGACGGCCTGAGGGAACGGATGGCCCATCTGTACCCCGAACCAGCGACGCGCGACCGGGAGATGCCGCGCTACGTGGACCGGTTGGAGTTTGAAATCGAGACGATCGTCAAGATGGGCTTCCCCGGCTACTTCCTGATCGTGGGCGACTTCATCAACTGGGCGAAGAACAACGGCTGCCCCGTCGGTCCGGGCCGGGGCTCGGGCGCCGGATCGCTGGTGGCCTACTCGCTCAGGATCACGGACCTCGACCCGCTTCAGTACAAGCTGCTGTTCGAGCGATTCCTGAATCCGGAGCGTGTGTCGATGCCCGACTTCGACATCGACTTCTGCCAGGCCAACCGCGACCGCGTGATCGACTACGTCAAGGACAAGTACGGCAAGAACGCGGTGAGCCAGATCGCGACCTTCGGCACCATGGCGGCGCGCGCCGCCATTCGTGACGTGGGCCGCGTGCTGGACATGAGCTACACCTTCTGCGACAGCATCAGCAAGCTCATCCCCAACAAGCCCGGCCAGCACATCACCATCGAAGAAGCGATCAAGGCCGAGCCGCTGCTGGCAGAGCGTCTGGCACGGGAGGACGAGGTCAAGACGCTGCTGGGCCTGGCGCAAAAACTCGAAGGCCTGACCCGCAACGTCGGCATGCACGCGGGCGGCGTGCTGATCGCCCCCGGCAAGCTCACCGATTTCACGCCGCTGTACCAGCAGCCGGGCAGCGATTCGGCGGTGAGCCAGTACGACAAGGACGACGTGGAGGCTGCGGGCCTGGTCAAGTTCGATTTTCTGGGTCTCGCGACCCTCACCATCCTGGAGATCGCCAAGGAGTTCATTCGTTCGCGCCATGCCGGCCAGCGGGAATTCGCTTTCGAGAACATTTCGCTGGACGACCCGCAGACCTACCGCCTGTTCGCCGACGGCAAGACAGAAGCGGTGTTCCAGTTTGAAAGCCGCGGCATGCAGGGCATGCTGCGCGACGCGAAGCCATCGCGGCTGGAAGACCTGATCGCGCTGAACGCGATGTTCCGCCCCGGGCCGATGGAGAACATTCCCAGTTTCTGCGCGCGCAAGAACGGTCGCGAAGACGTGATCTACCCGCACCCGTTGCTGGAGCCGGTGCTGTCGGAAACCTACGGCATCATGGTCTACCAGGAGCAGGTGATGCAGGCGGCACAGGTGCTCGGCGGCTACTCGCTCGGCGGCGCCGACCTGCTGCGCCGCGCCATGGGCAAGAAGAAGGCCGAGGAGATGGCCGAGCACCGGCAGATCTTCCGCGACGGCGGCGCGAAGCAGGGCATTGGCGAAGCCAAGGCCGACGAGATTTTCGACCTGATGGAGAAGTTCGCGGGTTACGGTTTCAACAAGTCGCATGCCGCCGCCTACTCGCTGCTGGCCTATCACACGGGCTGGCTCAAGGTGCACTACACGGCCGAGTTCTACTGCTCGAACATGACAGTGGAAATGGACGACACGGACAAGCTCAAGGCCCTGTTCGAGGACGCCCGCAAGCACTTCGGCATGAGCTTCGAGCCGCCGGACGTGAACCGCGGCGTCTACCGCTTCGAGCCGATTTCGGACAAGGTCATCCGCTATGGCCTGGGCGCCGTCAAGGGCACGGGGCAGCAGGCCATCGATGCCATCGTGAACGCGCGCGAATCAGGAGGCCCCTCCGGTAGCGAGGGTGGTCCGTTCAAGAGCCTGTACGACTTCTGCGTCCGTGTTGACCGCAACCGGCTCAACAAGCGCACGGTGGAGGCGCTGATCAAGGCCGGCGCCTTCGACTCGCTGCAGCTCAACCGGGCCTCACTGATGGCTTCCGTGGACCGGGCCTTCGACTTCGCCAGCGCGACCGAGGCCAACGCCAACCAGGGCGGCCTGTTCGACATGGGCCTGGATGGCGAGGAAGTGCATGCCGCCAGCACCGAGCCGCCGCTGGTGGATGCCATGCCCTGGGGCGTGAAGGAACGGCTGACCTTCGAGAAGACGGCGATCGGCTTCTACCTGTCGGGGCACTTGTTCGACGAGGTTGCGCTGGAAGTACGGCGCTTCGTCAAGCGGGAGATCGACGACCTGATCGACACGCGCGAGCCGCAACTGCTGGCCGGAATCGTCAGCGATTTTCGCGTCATCAACGGCCAGCGCGGCAAGCTGGCCCTCTTCAAGCTCGACGACAAGTCCGGCACCATCGAGGCCACCGCGGACGAAGGGGTGATCAACGCCAACCGCAACCTGCTGAAAGACGACGAGCTCGTGATCGTCATGGCCAGGCAGCAACCGGACCGGTTCACCGGCGGCTTCCGGCTGAACGTCAATCAGGTGTGGGACCTGGCCACGGCGCGCTGCCGGTTCGGCAAATTCCTGCGCGTCGCTGTCAACGGCAAGGCGCCGGACGTGAGCCGGTTGGTACGCGAGTTCCCGCCGAAGCGCGAAGTGTCGGAGCAAGGCGAACTGATTCGCGGTCTCAATGTGCGGCTCTCGCTGCGCCGCGATGAGGCCACTGCGGAATTGCAGTTGGGCGAGGAGGCGAAGTTCTTCCCCAGCGATGCGGCGTTGGCCAGCTGGATGGCCCAGGCCGACCAGGGGCACGCGCAGATCGTCTACGAGTAGTGCCTATCCTTTGGGCCGGAACTCGATGATGATGGGTGTGGGCACGCGCCCGTCCACGTCGCGCGGCAGCACCTCGGTCTTGTCCAGCGCACGCAGCACGGCGTCGTCCCAGTTCCTGGCTCCGCTCGACTTGAGTAGCCGCCGGCTGATGATGGTGCCGTCGGGTGCCATGCGAACTTCCACCTCCGCCGTCGGGTTGCCGGCGATGTCGTCGGCGAAGACGATGTTGGGGCGCACGCGGGCGCGCACACGCCCGCCATAACTGTCAGAAGGTCCCGAGGCGCGTTGCGCGGTGCCTTTTGATTCAGGCGCACCCGTTGCGCCGGCCATCCCCTGGATGCGCCGCATCTGGTCCTCGCGCGACGCAGCAAGCTTTTTGTCGTCCTCGCGTTGCCTGGCGGCGCTCGCCTTCGCGGACTTCGCCTGTTCTTCGCGCTTCCTGGTCTCTTCCTCGGCCCTTTTCTCCGCCAGCTGTTCGCGTTTCTGCTGCTCCTGCTTCTTGCGGGCCTCCACCTTTTTCTGGCGGTCCAGTTCTTCCTGGCGGCGCTCGGCCAGTTCGCGTTTCTGCTTCTCGCGCTCCAGGGCGATGTCGGGCTCTTTGCGAGCCTGCACCGGCGGGGGCGGCGGCGGTGCCACCTTCTCCACTGGCCGAGGCGGCATCGGAACGGGCAGGGGCGGCGCCTGCACGACTGGAGGCTGCACAGCCGCCGGCGCGGCCTGCTGCTTCACGCTGGACCAGAGTTCGGCTTCGGCCGTCACGTTTTCAGCTTCGCGCTTCCAGTTGACGCCCCAGGTGAGTGCCAGCAGCAGCAACAGGTGCGCGAAGATCGCCAGCACGAAGGCTCGCCACAGGTCCGGTTGCGGCGGCGGTGCGAAGTCAAGGCGGTCGGCGTCCACTTCCATCGGTGCCTCTACTTGGCCAGTTGTACCGACAGGCCCACGCGCTGGACGCCGGCGCGCTGGAGCTTGTCCATGACGGTGACCACGTTTTCGTAACGCACATTGCGGTCGGCGCTGATGACCACCGCGCTGCTGCCGGCGGGCTTGCCCTGCTGGGCCCGGGTCACCGCCACCACCAGTGCGTCCAGTGGCAGGCGCACGGTCTTCTCGCCGATGCGCAGGTTGAGTGCCTCGTCCTTGCCGATCACGACCTGGATCACCTGGTCGGGCGTCTTGGCCGCCTTGCCGATGCTGGGCAGGTCGATCATGCTGGGCGCAATTAGCGGCGCCGTCACCATAAAGATGATCAACAGCACCAGCATCACGTCGATGAATGGCACCATGTTGATCTCGCTGATGGTGCGGCGTCCCCGTCCGCGGTCCCTGGAAATCATCACCGGCATGGCGAGCGTGCCCTAATGCCCGGAGGCCGAGTGGGCGCCGAGATTTCGCTGCAGGATGTTGGAGAACTCCTCGATGAAGGTCTCCAGCTTGATGGCGACACGGTCGATGTCACGCGCGAAGCGGTTGTAGGCCACCACGGCGGGAATCGCCGCAAACAGGCCAATCGCTGTGGCGACCAGGGCTTCAGCGATGCCGGGCGCGACAGTGGCGAGCGTCACCGTCTGCAGGCTGGCCAACCCGGTGAACGCATGCATGATGCCCCACACGGTGCCGAAGAGGCCGACATAAGGCGACACCGAGCCGACCGATGCCAGAAAGGAAAGATTCGTTTCCACCGCGTCGAGTTCGCGCTGGAAGCTCGCGCGCATCGCGCGGCGCGCGCCGTCGAGCAGTGTGCTGGGGTCGCTCACCCGGCGCTCGCGCAACTTGGTGTACTCACGCATGCCGCTGGCGAAGATGCGCTCCATCGGCCCGGACAGTCGGGCATTCTGGGCGGCGGCGGCAAACAGGTCGTTCAGGCTGGTGCCTGACCAGAAGTCGCGCTCGAAGTCGTCATTGAGCGCGTTGACGCGCTTGAGGGCGAAGAGCTTGCGGAAGATCGCTGCCCAGCTGGCGACCGACACGGCCACCAGCAGCAGCATGACGAGCTGTACCACCAGGCTGGCATTGAGCACCAGTTGGAGGATCGACAAGTCTTGGTTCATTGTTTGAGCGCTTCCAGGAGGGTGAGTGGGATTCTCGCAGGCTTCAGCGTGCCGGCGTCGACCCAGCCGATGCGGATCGTCCCTTCGCACAACAAGGCCCCCACGCTTGCGGCCGGGTCCGCTGCGCTGCCCCCCGCGGGGGAGCTCACGCCTTGGGACGGCCCGGCGTCGCTCGGATTGCCCCGAAGGAGCGCTTGCTGGGCAATTATCAAAGAAGCGCGGCCCGCTTCTATGACGCTTGCGGTAACAAGAAGTTCATCGTCGAGCCGCGCCGGCTTGTGGTAGCGGACCGAAGTCTCGCCCACCACGAAGATGCCACCGGTGTCCCGTTGCAGCGCGCGCTGTTCGATTCCGAGCGAGCGCAGCCACTCTGTGCGCGCACGCTCGAAGAACTTCAGGTAGTTGGCATAGAAGACGATGCCGCCGGCATCGGTGTCTTCCCAGTAGACGCGGATGGGAAACTGGAACATCAAGCCTCCGACAGGCCGCCCTTAGATGGCGCCGAGCCGTGCGGCGGCCTCTTGCAGCTGGGCCATCGAATTGGCCGTCGAGAATCGCACGAAATTGCGCGTCTGCGCCGAGCCGAAATCGCGTCCCGGCGTGACGGCCACATGGGCCCGCTTCATCACCTCGAAAGCAAAGTCCCAGCTGTCCTTGACGCCCAACCGTTCGAACGCCCGCGTGCAGTCGGCCCAGGCGTAGAACGCGCCGTCAGGCATCACCGGCACCACCAGGCCCATCACGTCGAGCCGGGGGATGAACCAGTCGCGACGGGCCTTGAACTGCGCGCGGCGCCGCTCGTACTCGGCGAGGCTTTCCGCCTCGAAGCAGGCGAGCGCGGCGTGCTGCGCCACCGTGCTGGGGCAGATGAAGAGGTTCTGCGCCAGCCGCTCGACGACGGGCACCAGCGCATCCGGCACCACCATCCAGCCCAGGCGCCAGCCGGTCATGTTGAAATACTTGGAGAAGCTGTTGATACTGATCACCTGGTCGTCGATCGCGAGGCCGGTGTGGCCGAACGTCTCGTCGTAGCTCAGGCCCAGGTAGATTTCGTCGACCAGCGTGATGCCGCCCCGGCCACTGACCAGCGAGTGGATGCGGCGCAACTCGTCCGGATGGATGGAGGTGCCGGTAGGGTTGGACGGGGAAGCCAGCAATACGCCACGCGTCTTTTCCGGGCGCCAGGCTTGCTCCACCTTGTC
>JBDSWB010000156.1:0-12068 GCA_039926915.1 Ramlibacter sp. | reverse complement strand
CGCAAGGCCGGCATCGAGATCGACCGCAAGGTGCTGGCGGACATCGCTGTGCACGACAAGGCTGCTTTTGCCGGCATCGTGGAGCAAGTCAAGGCCAAGCTGGCTGCTTGAGTTCACGGTGGGCGTCGCTTGCGCGGCGCCGGTGCAACCCACAAGGACAGGGCTAGGGCTGTAGGCGCTAGTCCTGTTTTTGTCTCTGAGTCCCTGTATTCATCCAAATTGCTGTTTGCGTCCATGACCCCCAACGATCTGGTTTCCATCGTCGACAGCGCGCGCCAGGCCTTTGCAGCCGCGCCCACCCCGGCTGAACTGGAAAACGCGAAAGCGCTTTTCATTGGCAAGGCCGGGCGCGTTACCGAGCTGATGAAGGGCATGGCCGCGCTCAGCGTCGACGAGAAGAAGACGCGCGGCGCTGCGATCAATGCGGCCAAGCAGGCGATCGAGGCGGCGCTGAACGGGCGGCGGCAAGCTCTGGCCGATGCGGAACTCGATGTCCAGCTCAGGGCAGAAGCGCTCGACGTGTCGCTGCCGGGCCGCCTACGCGAACCGGGCGGCCTGCACCCGGTCAGCCTGACCCTGGAGCGGATCGAGCTGATCTTCGCGAGCATGGGCTTTGACGTGGCCGACGGCCCCGAAATCGAGAGCGACTGGTACAGCTTCACGTCGCTCAACAACCCGCCCAACCACCCGGCCCGTTCGATGCAGGACACTTTCTACGTCGACATCAAGGGCGACGATGGCATCCCCTACAACCTGCGCCCGCACACCAGCCCGATGCAGGTGCGCTATGCCCACGCCCATATCAAGAAGTACGCCGAAGCACTGAAGGCCGGTGGCACGATGCCCGAGATTCGGGTGATCGCGCCCGGTCGCACTTACCGCATCGACAGCGACGCGACCCATTCGCCGATGTTCCACCAGTGTGAAGGCTTGTGGCTGGGCGAGAACGTGAGTTTCAAGGACCTGAAGGTCGTCTTCACCGATTTCTGCCGCAATTTCTTCGAAAGCGATGACCTGGCGCTGCGCTTCAGGCCCAGTTTCTTCCCGTTCACCGAACCCAGCGCCGAGATTGACATCCAGTTCCAGGCAGGCCCGCTGTCTGGCAAGTGGCTCGAGGTGGCCGGCTCCGGACAGGTGCATCCCACCGTCGTGCGGCACATGGGCCTGGACCCCGAGAAGTACATCGGCTTCGCCTTCGGGATGGGTCCGGACCGCCTCACCATGCTGCGCTACGGGGTGACCGACCTGCGCCTGTACTTCGAAGGCGACATCCGGTTCCTCCGCCAATTCCGCTAAACCTGCCGTAGAACAAGATGCAATTCCCCGAGTCCTGGCTGCGTGAATTCTGCAACCCGCCGCTTTCCACCGAACAACTGGCCGAAACCCTGACCATGGGCGGCCTGGAGGTGGAGGAACTGCGGCCCGCCGCACCGCCCTTCACGCGGATCGTCGTCGGTGAGATCAAGCAGGCCGTCCAGCACCCGGATGCGGACCGCCTGCGTGTCTGCCAGGTCGACGCCGGGCAGGGCGCGTTGCTCAACATCGTCTGCGGGGCGCCGAACGCGCGCGCCGGCATCAAGGTTCCCTGCGCCCTGATCGGGGCCGAGCTGCCGCCCGGCGAGGATGGCGAGCCGTTCCTGATCAAGCTTGGCAAGTTGCGCGGCGTCGAAAGCCAGGGCATGTTGTGCTCGGCGCGCGAACTTCAGCTCAGCGAGGACCACGCGGGACTGCTGGAGCTGTCGGTAGACGCGCCCGTGGGCGCCGACGTGCGCGAGGTTCTAAAGCTCGACGACGCCATTTTCACGCTCAAGCTCACGCCCAACCTGGCGCACGCTCTGAGCGTGTTCGGCGTGGCGCGCGAGTTGTCCGCACTGACTGGCGCACCCTTGAAGCAGCCCCAGTTCGAGCCCGTCGCACCGGCCCACGACGCGAAACTGAAGGTGAAGGTGTCGGCGCCGGACTTGTGCGGCCGATTCTCGGGGCGCATCGTGCGCAACGTGAACACCAAGGCGGCCACTCCCCGATGGATGGTCGACCGGCTGGCGCGTTGCGGCCAGCGCAGCGTCACGGCCCTGGTCGACATCTCGAATTACGTGATGTTCGAGTTCGGTCGTCCGTCCCACATCTTCGACTTCGACAAGATCCACGGTGCGCTGGACGTGCGCTGGGGCAAGCAGGGGGAACAGCTCAAGCTGCTCAACGGCAGCACGGTGACCGTGGACGAGGGCGTCGGCGTCATTGCGGACGACCGCGAAGTCGAGTCACTGGCCGGCATCATGGGCGGCGACGCGACGGCGGTGTCCGACGACACGCGCAACGTCTACGTCGAGGCTGCGTTCTGGTGGCCGCAGGCCATCCAGGGGCGCTCGCGCCGCTACAACTTCTCCACCGACGCGGGCCACCGCTTCGAGCGCGGCGTCGATCCCAGCCAGACGGTCGGGCACATCGAACACATCACCCGGCTGATCATCGACATTTGCGGCGGCGAGGCAGGCCCGATGGATGACCAGGTCGTCAGGATGCCCGAACAGAAGCCGCTGACGCTTCGCGTCGCCCGCGCGGCCCGGGTGATCGGCATGCCGTTGACTGAGGCGCAGTGCAAGGACGCCTTGTCCCGCCTGGGACTGCCGGTGAGTGCCGCTGAAGGCAGGTTGACGGTGACGCCGCCGCCATACCGATTCGATCTGACCATCGAGGAAGACCTGATCGAGGAGGTGATTCGCATCATCGGCTACGCCACGCTGCCCACCACGGCGCCGCTGGGTCCCATCACTGCCAGGCTGCCGCCCGAGGCGAGTCGCAGCCGGTTCGCGGTCCGCCGCCTGCTGGGCGCGCTGGGTTACCAGGAGACGATCAACTTCAGCTTCGTCGAGGAAAGCTGGGAGCGTGACCTCGCCGGGAATCGCGACCCGATTCGCCTGCTTAACCCGATCGCCAGCCAGATGGGTGTGATGCGGTCGTCCCTACTGGGGTCGTTGTTGCAGGCGCTCAAGTTCAACCTCGACCGCAAGGCCGAGCGAGTGCGCGTGTTCGAGCTGGGCCGCGTTTTCCGTCGGGATGCTGCCGTGGAAACGACCGATACGACAGTGCGCGGCATCCACCAGCCGATGCGCGTTGCCGGACTGGCCTTCGGCGATGCGGACGGCCTGCAATGGGCGCGCAAGGCGGCAGCCACTGATTTCTTCGACGTCAAGGGTGACGTGGAGGCACTGATGTCGCCCGCGAAGGCGGAATTCAAGCCGGCGCAACACCCGGCCATGCACCCGGGCCGGTGCGCGGCTGTGTGGCTGGACGGCCAGGAAATCGGCATCCTCGGTGAACTGCATCCGCGTTGGCGCCAGGGCTGGGAATTTGCGCATGCCCCGATCCTGTTCGAGCTGGACCTGGATGCCGTGGTCGCGCGGCGGGTCGCGGCGTTCGAGCCTGTGCCCAAGTTCCAGCCGGCGCAGCGCGACATCGCGGTGATCGTCGACGACGCGGTGACCCATGACGCCGTGATTCGGGCGGTGACGTCTGCGGCAACTGGCGGGTTGCTGCGCGATGCGATGCTGTTCGACGTGTACAAGCCGAAGCAGACATCGCCCGGCCTCGGCACCCATGAAAAAAGCCTGGCCGTGCGCTTGACGCTGGCCAGCGGCGAAGCCACACTGACCGACGACCAGATCGACGCGGCAGTCAAGGCCGTGGTGGACCGAGTCGCCTCCCAGCTGGGCGGGCGCCTGAGGGGGTAGGGCAATGGCCGGTCTCGCAACCACAATCCAGCAAGAGGACACCATGGACTTCGCAGTCGAGAGCCTGGAGACGCCGGCATTGACCAAGGCGCAACTGGCGGAACTGCTGTTCGAGCAGATCGGCCTGAACAAGCGCGAGTCCAAGGACATGATCGACGCCTTCTTCGACCTGATCTCCGACAGCCTCGTCGAAGGCAAGGACGTCAAGATTTCCGGCTTCGGTAATTTCCAGATCCGCACCAAGGCGCCCCGGCCCGGACGCAATCCCCGCACCGGCGAGGCCATTCCCATCCAGGCCCGGCGCGTGGTGACCTTCCACGCGAGCCACAAGCTCAAGGAACAGATCCAGGGCAACGGCGCCGACGACGAGTGAGCTGAAACAACAATTCGCTGCACCGCCGCGATCAGCCTTTGCGCCCGCGCCCGACTTAGAGTAACCTAGGAGCTTTCTCTCGTATAACATTGATTTCAATGGAGAAAGCCCTCCCTTCGATACCGGCCAAGCGCTACTTCACGATTGGCGAAGTCAGCGACCTGTGTGGCGTCAAGCCTCACGTGCTACGGTATTGGGAGCAGGAGTTCACGCAGCTGCGGCCCATGAAGCGGCGCGGCAATCGCCGCTACTACCAGCACCACGAGGTGCTGATGATCCGCCGGATCCGAGACCTGCTCTACGACCAGGGATTCACGATCAGCGGGGCCCGCAACAAACTCCAGGAACTGGTGCAGGGCGAACGCGACAAGCGTCGTGCCGGCGAGGTCCTTCTCGAGGGCCTCGAAGTCATCGAGGCGGACGACACCAGCTTCGGCGACTTCGAAGACAGCGTGCCGGCCGAGGAGCGAGAGCGCGTTTCGCAGAAGCTGCTGCTGGTGCGGCGCGAACTGTTCGAGATCCGCGATCTCCTTTCGTCGACGCATTGATTCGCGGGCCATCGCGGTCCCGGCTTTGGCGGCCCGCTGATCGCGCCCGCTCGGAGGGAAGGTGCCGAACGCGCTTCGGGGGTGCGTTATACTTGATGGCTTGTCGGCGTGTAGCGCAGCCTGGTAGCGCACTTGCATGGGGTGCAAGGGGTCGCGAGTTCGAATCCCGCCACGCCGACCAAAATCCAGCCAAAGGGTTAGCAGGAAGCTCCTGCTAACCCTTTCTTGCTTTCCGGACCTGATCACACGTGTGCCGTCAGAAACCCGGCGCACCCCCGGATCGTGATAGTTGTTGTGCTAACAGCCGTCGCGCATAAAATCCCTGCGAATGGGGTTTATTCACATTTTCATCAGGGACGCTGATTCGTGACCACCGCCGTCTTCGCGGACCTGGTCGGGAGCACCGGCATTTTTGAGCGGCTCGGCGACGAGACCGCCGGGCGCTTCGTCACCCAGCTGACAGGCGCGCTGAGCAAGACTTTCGAGCAGCACAACGGCCGGGTGGTCAAACTGTTGGGGGACGGGCTCTTCGTGGTCTTCCCGGCCGAAGTCGACGCGTTGGTCGCATGCATCGCGATCCAGAAGCGGCTGCAGGACAAGCCGGTCTTTGCGGGCGACATGCCGAATCCGGTCCAGATGCAAATGGGAATCGAGGCCGGCGAAGTGGTGGAGATCGATGGCGATTGTTACGGCGACGCCGTCAACAGCGCCGCGCGCCTCGCCGACCTGGCCGGCGCCGAGCAGATTCTCACGACCCAGCGCGTCCGCGACGCGCTGGCGCCGCTGCAGCAGGCCCAGCTGCGCAGCCTGGGTCCGATGTACCTGCGCGGCAAATCGGAAGTGACTGAAGTGTTCAGGGTCGACTGGAATATCGACCGGGACTCGGATGCCACGGTCATGGGCGCTTCGATGTTCAAGGCCGGGAAGGACAGCCAGCTGGAACTCTCCGCAGCCGGGCAGACCTTGCGCTTGGAGCCACGCGGCGAAAAGCTCACGCTTGGGCGCGCCACCACCGCGTCGCTGTCCATGAACGATTCCCGGGTATCGCGAGTACACGCCACCATCGATTGGCGTGGCGGCCACTACGTCCTGAGCGATGCCTCGAGTTTTGGCACCTGGGTCTATATGGGTAACCAGACCGAGGCGCTGGTCCTGCGGCGCACGGAATGCTACCTGGTAGGCCAGGGGCAGATCACGCTCGGATGCGCCTGGGATGCCGAAAGCGCTCCGCTCATCGTCTTTTCAGTGAAAGCCTGAAAGCTGGAAGCGGGCGCGACCATGGCGCTTGAACTTCATATCGCAGGGCCCGGCCTCGACGTCGTGCGGATGCTCGAGGAAGGCGGTCCCGAACTCGTCCTGGGGCGCGACGCGGAGTGCGGTGTCTGCCTGCCCGACCCTCAGCGCAATGTCTCCCGCCGCCACCTGGCAGTGTGGCTCCAGGATGGGACACTTCATTTTCGGGTGCTGTCTGTGGTCAACGGCGTCGAAATGCCTTTCGGCGAGGCCCCCCCCGGAGCCCAGGGCGTCCTGCCCACGGGGCAGACGCTCAAACTTGCAGACTACAGCCTCAACGTGAATGCGGATGCCGCTCCTCCGCCCAGCCCCATGCCTGGCTTCGCCCCCGCGGCGGCGCCGGGCGTTGATCCGTGGTCCGTCTTCGATCGCGATGCTTCAGGCGCGGCGCCTGCCGCGCGGCCGATGCCGCCCGCGCCCGTTCCCGCCTCGTCGTCTCCGTCCGGCCCATCTTCCGAAGACGATCCGTTTGGCGACTGGGGCTTCGAAACCACTTTTGGCCCCGGCGCGCCGGGCGCGGGACCGCTGGAAGCGGGCACGCTGGAGGTCGGAGACCTGCCGTCGCTGTTCAGGGGGCTGGGGATCGACCCGGCCGCGCTAGGACCTCTCAGCCACGGCGAGCTCGAGACCATCGGGCGGCTGATGCGCGTCATGCTGCGCGGGCTGCTGGAACTTCATTCGGCCGCCGTGGGTGTCAAGGAAGGCCTGCGCGCGGACGACAGGACGATGCTCGGCATCCAGAACAACAACCCCCTGAAGAACGACTGGCCCGAGGAAACGAAGCTGCGCTATCTGTTCGGTGGGCGCGCGGCGGGCATCGGCTTCGTGAACCCGGAGCGGGCGCTGCGCGAATTGCTGGCCGAGCTGGTCGCGCACGAACTCGCGACCGGCAGCGCCGTGCGGGCGGCGTTGTACGGCACCCTCAAGGAGTTCGATCCGGCCGCGCTCAAGACCAGGCTGCTGGGGGAGGGGACCCGTTTTCTCGAAGGGAACAAGGCCTGGGCCGCGTATTCAAAATACTATGCGGAGCAGGGCACCGACATGCCGGCATGGACCCGTCGCCTGCTCGATCGGTATTTCGCCGAAGCCTATGTCCGGGAGGCACTGCGTATCAAGCGCGAGACAGGCCCGCAGCAACGATGACGCCGTTGGCGGGTGCGCAGGCTAGAATCGGCTCCTCCCCGCTACTCCGACGCAGTTCTTGTGAGTCTCAAAAAGCTTGGCCGCTATGACCTGATTCGCGTTCTCGGAAAGGGCGCGATGGGGATTGTCTACGAGGGCCGCGACCCGAATCTGGAGCGGCGCGTAGCGATCAAGACCGTCAAGGTCGAGAATCTGTCGGAAGAGGCCGCCGCCGAATACGAGGCGCGTTTCCGCACCGAAGCGCGCTCCGCCGCGCGTCTGCAGCACCCCAACATCGTCAGCGTCTACGACTCGGACCGGGATGGCGACATCGCTTTCCTGGTGATGGAGTACATCCAGGGCGATGACATGAAGCATCACCTGGACAAAGGGGTGCGGTATTCGCTGGAGCAGTCGCTCAAGATGATCCGAGACCTGCTTTCGGCGCTGGACTACGCGCACAAGCAGAACATCGTCCACCGCGACATCAAGCCGGCGAACCTGCTGATCGAGCCGGGAGGGCGCGTCAAGCTCACCGACTTCGGCGTCGCACGGATGCAGGACTCGGGGGAAGCAACCCGCACCCAGGGCAGCATGGTTGGCACTCTGAAATACATGTCGCCCGAGCAGGTGCAGGGCCAGAAGATCGATTCGCGGGCCGACCTGTTTTCCGTGGGCGTGGTGCTCTACCAGTTGCTGACCGACAAGCGTCCCTTCGACGGCGACAACGATTTTTCGATCATCCACCAGATCATCGGCCACACGCCGGCGCCGCCGAGCTCCTTCAATGCACGGCTTCCCGCAGCCATCGATGCCGTGGTCGCGCGGGCGCTGGCCAAGGACCGCGAGCAGCGATTCGCAACGGCGCGCGACTTCGCATCCGCGTTGCAGTCGGCGATCCGCCGGGCCGAGGACGCCACCGTGGTCCCGCCGGCCGACCCATTCAAAAAAGCCGAGGGCGCAGGGACAGGTTCCAAGGGCGGACAGTCGATGACCAGCACTGGGGCCTTGTCCGCCGGCGGTTCCACGGTCACCCAGGAGGTCGAGCTCGTCTACTGGAAGGACATTAAGGATTCCACCGACCCGGAGGAGCTCGAAGGCTTCCTCTCGAAGTTTCCCGCGGGCATCTATGCCGATCTCGCCCGCCGCCGGCTGCGCAAGCTGTTACCCGGCACCGGATCACCTGACACCACCATCCTGAGCGGCGCTATCGCCCCCGGCGGCGAGCCCGACCTCGACGCGACTCGCATGAGGTCGGACTCTTCTCTGTCCATTCCGAGGCCGGTGCAAGTTCCCCCGCCGCCGCCATCGGTTGCCGCAGGCGATCTGTCCACCCCTTCCATGCCGGCCGCAACGCCGCCGCCTGTTCCGGTAGCACCGCCGCTGGTGATCTCAGCACCGGTTGTGGCCGCCGAACCCGCAGCGATTGCGCCGGCAGTTCGGGCCGGAGAAGACACCGACTTTACGAAGACCATCGTCGAGCCAAGACGGAGCGTGTCGGTCTCGTCCACGCCTGCGGGAGCGGCGACCCCTCCTTCTGGTCCCAAGGGACCGGGCGTGCCGGAGGCCTCCGTGCCGGAATCGGGGCAGATCCGTCGCTCGCCGGTCAGCCCGAGCGGTGTGCCGGCCGTGTCGTCCGAGCGCAAGAAATTGCCTGTGGCCGTGATGGCTTCGGTGGCTGCGGCAGTGGTCGTGGCCGGCATCATTGCTTTCACCCTGTCTGGAGGCAAACCCGGCGACAAGAGGGTGGCCAGTCCTGCGGTTGCCGCGTCCGCGCCAGTGTCAGAGGCGGTCGCGTCCACGCCAGTGGAGCCCGCGTCAACCAGTGTTCCAGTCGTGGCCGCGGTGCCCGCAAGCGCAGCTCAGCCCGTTGCCGCCGCCATCATGCCTGCGGCCACTCCGGCCAGCGCGCCTGCGGCCAAGGTCGCTGTCGCTGCTGCGAAACCTGCGTCAGCCAAGCGGCCCGTGGTCGTGAAAGCCGGGGCGGCCCCGGCGGCGGCGCCAGACAATTCGCGCGTCGTCACCGCGACCCCTTCGGCTCCCAGTCGTGAGGAACCAAAATCACCGCCGGCTCCGGTCGCCGCGGCTTCAATCAGCCCGGTGGAGGTGTGCCGCGACAAGGTGTTCCTGTCGCGCGAATTTTGCCTCGCTGAACAGTGCGATAAGCCAGGCACCCGCAACCATCCCTTGTGCGTCAAGCGCCGCGACGAGATCCGGTTGCGCGAGGAAAGCAAGATCCGCCAGGGATCGCAATAGCGCGAGCACCGCCGCGGGGGCGCTATTCGATGTCGATGGTGTGCACTTCGAAGCTTCCGCGGCGCCGGTCTTCGAAGAAGTGGACCAGCGTTTCCTTCACGGTCCTGAAAGCGATCTCGTCCCAGGGGATGTCAGCTTCCGGGAACAGCCGGGCCTCGATGGTTTCATGGCCGGGATCGAACCGGTCGCTGAGCAGTTTTGCGCGATAGAACAAGTGGACCTGGCCGACACGGGGCACGCTGATCACCGTCAGAAGGTCTTCCATCGTGAATTTCGCGCCGGATTCCTCGTCGGTCTCGCGGGCTGCGCCCTGCAACGTGGTCTCGCCCAGTTCCATGAATCCCGCTGGAAGGGTCCACTTGCCCCAGCGAGGCTCGATGTTGCGCTTGCAGAGCAACACCTGTTCGCCCCAGTAGGGCACTGTGCCCACCACATTGAGCGGGTTTTCGTAGTGAATGGTGTCGCAGGTGGGGCAGACTGCGCGCTCGCGAACATCGCCGTCGTCGGGAACCCGGTAAACCACGGCCGCGCCGCAATTTCTGCAATGTTTGATGGGGCTACGAAACAGCATTTCGCCAGTGTAACGGGCAAAGAAAAAGCTCCCGGAGGAGCTTTCGGTCAGAGGCCAGCCGGTTATCAGGCCTTGGTGGTCTTGGTGTGCTTCTCGATCAGCGACCGGGCGGTTTCGAGGAGCTTGCGTCCGTCGTGGCCGCGCTTGTTCATGTCTTCCACCCACTCGACTTCGATCGCACGCGACTTGCGGCGGAACTCCTGTGCCTCCGCAGCGCTCACGGTGAAAATCGTGTTGCCGCGGTCAGTGGCTGCCTTGCGTCCGGCGGCGTCCCCGGCCTGTTGGACCTTGCCCAGCCAGCCCGACGTCGCCATGCCTGAGTTGTTGTCGATGACCTTCTTGAGGTCCGGCGGCAGGGAGTTGTACTTGGCCTTGTTCATGGCCATCACGAAGGTCGTCGTGTAGAGGGAGCCGCCCGCCGGGTCGAATTCCGCATGGAATTTTGTCAGCTCGTGCACCTTGACCGACGGTACGACTTCCCAGGGAATCACGCAGCCCTGGATGGTGCCCTTGGACAACGCATCGGGAATCTGCGGCAAAGGCATGCCCACCGGAGTCGCGCCCAGGCTGGCCAGCATCTTGTTGACCTGGCGGGTCGGGGCGCGGACCTTCACGCCCTTGAGATCCGCGACCGACCTGACCGGCTTTTCGGCCGTGTGAATCACACCGGGGCCATGCACCTGCAGTGCGATGACCTGGGTTTCCTTGAACTCGTCCGGCGCCATGGTCTGCACGTATTCCCAATAGGCCTTGGACGTGGCTTCGGCGTTGGACATGATGAAGGGCAGCTCGAACACCTCGACGCGCGGAAAGCGGCCCGCGGTATTGCCCGGCAAGGTCCACACCACGTCGACCACGCCGTCACGAGCCTGGTCGTAAAGCTGCACCGGGGTGCCACCGAGCTGCATGGCCGGATACGCTTCAAACTTGATCCGGCCGCCCGAGTCTTTCTCGACCTTGTCCATCCAGGCCTTGTGCATGTTCAGCCACACGTTGGAGGTCGGCGCCATGAAGGTGTGGAACTTGAGTGTTACAGACTGCTGCGCCCAGCCGCCGAGGGCCGGTGCGCCAAGCGCAGCGGCAACGCTGGATTTGAGAAGGGTTCTGCGTTGGATCATTTCAATGTCCCGTACTTGAAAGAAGGGCACGTTAGCGGGAAATCAGATGGATCGCCACCGTGACATCCCTTGGGTGCTGTCAAGACATGAACTTGACCAGCCAGAGCGCGATGCCGGGGAAGGCCAGGATCAGGGCGATACGCACGAAATCGCTCACCAGGAATGGAAGAACGCCGCGGAATGTCTCGCTGAGCGGCACGCCGCGGGCCATGCCGTTCACGACGTAGACATTCAATCCCATGGGCGGTACCAACATGCCGAATGACACGACCATCAGGATCAGGATGCCGAACCACAATGCCAGCGGCTCCTTGGCCATGCCGAAGTCCAGGCTCATGACGAGAGGAAAGAAGATCGGGATCGTCAGCAGGATGATCGACAGCTCTTCCGTGACGGTGCCGAGCAGCAAGTGGAGGATCACGATGCCCACCATGATCCAGATGGGCGAGACCTGCCAGCCAGAAACCACATTGACCAGTTGCGCCTGGATCTGCGTGAGGGCCAGCGCCGAATTGAGCACGTCCGCGCCGATGAAGATCATGAAGATCATCGCGGAGCTTTCGGCCGTCGCGTAGAAGCAATCCAGAAAACCCTGCCAGGTCAGTTCCCGCTTGATCAGCGACGCGAGCAAGGCCGAGGCGGCGCCCATCGCCGCGCCTTCGGTCGGCGAGAAGAAACCACCGTAGATGCCGCCGAACACCAGCAGAAACACCAGCGCGACCGGCAATAGCCCCCAGATCACGCGTGGATCAAAGGGCGGCGGGTTCGGATCGACTTCAGGTGCGTGCCCCGGCGCCACGCGCACATACACCGCGATCACGATCATGTACCCGATCATCGCCAGGATGCCCGGAATGGTGGCAGCCAGAAACAGCTTGGCGATGTTCTGCTCGGTGAGGATGGCGTAGATGACCAGCGGCACCGAGGGCGGGATCAGGATGCCGAGCGTGCCGGCCGTCGCGAGCGTGCCGGTGGCCAGCCGGCCTGAATAACCGTGCCGCTTCATTTCCGGCAACGCAACGCCGGTGATGGTGGCGGCGGTCGCCACGGAAGAAC
>JBDSWB010000155.1:0-11958 GCA_039926915.1 Ramlibacter sp. | reverse complement strand
CAAACCTTTCTTGCTTTCGACTTCGGCGCCAGGCGCACCGGCATCGCTGTGGGCAACCGGATGCTGCGCACGGCCACGCCGCAAGCCACCCTGCAAGCCGACGAGAGCGAAGTCCGCTTGCTGGGCGTGGCCGAGCGCGTGCGCGAATGGCAACCCGACGCGCTGGTGGTCGGCGTGCCGTTCCACCCTGACGGCGCGAGCCACGAGAATACGATGAGGGCGAAAAAGTTCGCGCGCCAGCTGCGCGGCAGGTTCAAGCTGCCCGTGTTCGAGGTGGACGAGCGCTACAGCACCACCGAGGCGCTGGCGGCCGGCGCGAGCGACCCGGATGCCGGCGCGGCCTGCATCATTCTCGAACAGTTTCTGAGGAGCCTTCCATGAGCACACTGGTCCTGGACGCGGAGGCGCTGTACCGCGAGCTGTCCCAAGGCATTCAGCAGCTTGGCGGGTCCGGCGCGCAAATCGTCGGAATCGCGTCAGGCGGCGCCTGGCTGGCCGAGCGCCTTCATCGCGAGCTGGGGCTGCCTGGCGAGGCCAACGTGATTTCGTCAGCGATGCACCGGGACGACTTCGCCAAGCGCGGACTCGCTGGTGCCGGGCACCAGACCCTGCTGGGATTCGACGTTAACAAGGCACACATCATCCTGCTGGACGACGTGCTTTACACCGGGCGCACCATCCGCGCGGTGCTCAACGAGCTGTTCGACTACGGGCGTCCGGCCAGCGTCAAGCTTGCGGTGCTGGTAGACCGCGGCGGGCGCGAATTGCCGGTGCAGGCCGACTACGCCGCCACCCGTGTCGCGCTGCCGGCCGAGCAGTCGCTGGCGCTGGCGCGCAACGACGCCGGCAAGTTCATATTCAAGGTCGAAGGCCGGTAGGAGAGGCGCCCGATGCTCTACAAGCGAAACCCCCAGCTCAACAAGAATGGTGAACTCGTTCACCTGCTGTCGATCGAGGGCCTGCCGCGCGACATCGTCACGCACATCCTTGACACGGCCGCCAGCTTCGTAAGCGTGAGCGACCGCGAAGTCAAGAAGGTCCCGCTGCTGCGCGGCAAGAGCGTGTTCAACCTGTTTTTCGAAAACTCGACGCGCACGCGCACCACGTTCGAGATCGCGGCGACGCGGCTGTCGGCGGACGTGATCAACCTCGATATCGCAAGGTCCTCCGCGTCCAAGGGCGAATCGCTGCTCGACACCATCGCGAATCTGTCGGCGATGGCGGCCGACCTGTTCGTGGTGCGCCACAGCGAGTCCGGCGCGCCCTACCTCATCGCCCAGCACGTGGCGCCTCATGTGCACGTCATCAATGCCGGCGACGGCCGCCACGCGCACCCCACCCAAGGCCTGCTGGACATGTACACCATCCGGCACTACAAGAAGGACTTCTCCAACCTCACGGTGGCGATCGTGGGCGATGTGCTGCATTCGCGGGTCGCGCGCTCGGACATCCATGCGCTCACCACACTGGGCTGCGCGGAAGTGCGCGTGGTCGGACCCAAGACGCTGGTGCCGGCCGACATGGCGCAAATGGGTGTGCGGGTGTGCCACAAGCTGGAAGAAGGCATCAAGGGCTGCGACGTGGTGATCATGCTGCGGCTGCAGAACGAGAGGATGAGCGGCGCGCTGCTGCCCTCGTCGCAGGAATTCTTCAAGAGTTATGGGCTCACACCCGAGAAACTCAAGCTCGCCAAGTCCGACGCCATCGTGATGCACCCGGGGCCGATCAACCGCGGCGTCGAGATCGATTCGGCGGTGGTCGACGGCAGGCAGAGTGTCATCCTGCCGCAGGTCACTTTCGGCATCGCGGTGCGCATGGCCGTCATGAGCATCGTCTCCGGAAACGAAGCCTAAGCCATGAAAATACTGATCAGGAACGGCCGCGTCATCGACCCGGCATCCAATTTCGATGAGCTCTGCGACGTCACGCTCGCGGCTGGGCGCGTTGTGTCGATCAAGCACATTCCCCCCGGGTTCAGTGCCAGCAAGGTGATCGACGCCAGCGGCTGCATCGTCGCCCCCGGCCTGGTGGACCTGGCGGCGCGGCTGCGCGAGCCGGGGCACGAGCACGAAGGCATGCTTGAGAGCGAGCTGGCTGCTGCGGTGGCGGGAGGCGTCACCAGCCTGGTCTGCCCGCCCGACACCGAACCGGTGCTCGACGAGCCCGGGCTGGTGGAAATGCTGAAGGTCCGCGCCGAGAAGTTGCACCAGGCCCGGGTATTTCCGCTGGGCGCGCTGACGCGCAACCTGCAAGGCGAGATCCTCACCGAGATGGTGGAACTGACCGAGGCCGGCTGCGTCGGCTTCAGCCAGGCCGAAGTGCCGCTGGCCAGCACGCAGGTGTTGCAACGCGCGATGCAGTACGCATCGACCTACGGCTACACCATTTGGCTGCGCCCGCAGGAGCTGCACTTGGGTGGGGGCGTGGCCGCCAGTGGAGCGCTGGCCACCAGGCTGGGCCTGTCGGGCGTACCGATCGCTGCCGAGACCATCGCGCTGTACACCATCTTCGAGCTGGTGAAGATCACCGGCGCGCGCGTCCACCTCTGCCGCATCAGCAGCGCGGCGGGTGTCGACCTGGTACGGCAAGCCAAGGCGCAGGGCCTGGCGGTCACCTGCGACGTGAGCATCAATTCGCTGCACCTTGTCGACAACGACATCGGCTATTTCGACAGCCGCATGCGGCTCAATCCCCCGCTGCGTCAGCAACGCGACCGCGACGCGTTGCGCGAGGGCCTAGCCGACGGCACCATCGATGCGCTGGTGTCCGACCACACGCCGGTGGATGAGGACGCGAAGACGCTGCCGTTCGCCGAGGCCGAACCGGGTGCAACGGGCCTGGAATTGTTGCTGGGACTGTCGCTGAAGTGGGCCCGTGAAAGCGGCATCGGCCTGCCTCGTGCGCTCGCGGTCCTCACATCCGAGCCGGCCCGGGTGCTGGGCGCAGCGCTCGGCACCTTGCAGGCGAGCTCCGGCCGGATCGTCGAAGGAGGAATCGGAGACATCTGCGTGTTCGATCCGCTGGCGGAGTGGATGATTGAGCCGCAAGCGCTGCGCAGCCAGGGCAAGCACACACCTTTCTCCGGCCATGAATTGCCGGGGCGCGTGCGCTGCACCATCGCCGCCGGGCAGATCGCCTACGAAGGCTGGGACTTCGCCTGAACGCGTTACGCGCCTTGTGGAAACTCGGGCGCGCGGTGCCGCAAGCGATCGCGGGCCTGTTCACCATCCTGTTCGTGTTTCCCCGCATCAGCGGTCCGGCGCGCAACGCGCGCGTGCAGGCGTGGGCGCTGGAAATGCTGGCCCGAGTCGACATCAAGGTCGAGCTCCATGGCCAACCACCCGACCGGGGACCGCTGCTGCTGGTGGCCAACCACATCTCCTGGCTGGACATCCTGGTGATTCACGCGGCGCGGCACTGCCGATTCGTGGCCAAGGCGGACGTCAGGCACTGGCCGCTGATCGGCACGCTCGCGACCGGCGCCGGCACGCTTTACATCGAACGCGAATCCCGGCGCGACGCCATGCGCGTCGTCCATCACATGGCCGAAAGCCTGAAGGCCGGAGACATCCTGGCGGTGTTTCCAGAAGGCACGACCAGCGATGGCCGGGTGCTCCTGCCTTTTCATGGCAACCTGATCCAGGCCGCGATCTCCGCCCGCGCACCGGTTCAGCCGGTGGCGCTGGCCTTCATCGACACCGCCACGCGCGAAGCGAGCTTCACCCCGTGCTACATCGGTGACGACACGCTGGTCGGGTCGATCTGGCGCACGTTGAGCGGGCCGCCGATCACGGCCGTGCTCCGGTACGGCGAGCCCCAGCAAGCGAACGGACGCAGCCGCCGCGAATGGGCCGCCGATTTGCGGGCGGCGGCGCAGGCATTGCGGGACGCTTGAAATGCGGCGCGGCCGTGAGGCGGCGACCGGCTGCTATGAAGGAACCTGCTGGACGGGAATTACGCCGGCGCCCGGCCCCGCCGTCTCGCGGCACGGCATCTGGCACAGCCCGCTCCCACTGACAGGGCAGGCGCGGTTGAAAGTCACCACATGGTTGACCTCGGCGCGGATGCCGATCCACTCGCCGATCTTGTGGTCGTGGTGGCTGGGCACATGCGCCAGCACGGTCTGGCCGCTGGCCAGCCGCAGCGTGTAGAGAAACTCGGAGCCGCGAAACGCCTTGCGCATGATCTCGGCCTTCACCGGCGCGTCGTCGTCATGGACGATGTCGTCGGCGCGCAGCAACACGTCGCACTCGCCGGAGGCGAAAGCGCAGGGCAGCGGGCATTCCGCGATGTCTGTGAGCTCGCCGAGCGGCGTCTGCACCACCACCTGGTTGTCCACTTCGCGCAAGGTCGCTGGCGCGAAGACGCCGTGCCCGATGAAGTCCGCGACGAATCGCGTGGCGGGCCGGTGGTAGAGCGTGTAGGCATCGTCCCATTGGTGCAGGCTGCCTTCGTGCATCACACCAATCACGTCACCGATCGCGAACGCCTCGAGCTGGTCATGCGTCACGAACAGCGCGGTGGCGTGCGCCGCTTTCAGGATGGCGCGGATCTCATGGGCGAGGCGTTCGCGCAAGTCCACGTCGAGATTGGAGAAAGGTTCGTCGAGCAGGAGCAGCCGGGGCCGGGGCGCCAATGCGCGCGCCAGGGCCACCCGCTGCTGCTGGCCACCCGAGAGTTCGTGTGGAAGGTGGCGCTCGATGCCGGCCAGCCCGACCAGATCGAGAACCTCCGCGACGCGAGCGACGCGTTCGGCCCTGGGCAGCTGGTCAACTCCGAAGCCGACGTTGCGACCGACGTCCAGGTGCGGGAACAGGGCATAGTCCTGGAACACCATGCCGATCCGCCGGGCCTCGGCGGGCACGTGGACGGTGGCGCTGCCCACCACCTCATCGGAGATTCGGATTTCGCCCGCGATTGCGCGTTCGAGGCCGGCGACAGCACGCAGCAGGGTGGTCTTGCCGCAGCCCGAGGGGCCGATGAGAACGCCGATGTCACCGGCGCGCAGACCGAACGACACGTCATCGACGGCAGGCAGGGAACGGCCGGGGTACTGGACACGCAGCTTCGAGACCTCGACGAACATGGGCTTCATTGTAGATGCTTACAATTCTCATTTGCATCGAGACTGGCTCGACCCAGCCCATTTCATGTCCGCCCGCTGGCTCCTAGACCTGTTGTTATTGCTGCTGGCGTCGCTGCTGGTGCTGCCGGTGCTGGCGGTGCTGGGCTCGTGGCTGCAGTGGGAGAGCCGCAGTGCCCAAGTCCTGGGCGAGATGGTCGCCACGGTGCTTCCGGGCTACGCCTGGACCAGCCTGGGCTTGTGCGTGGTGGTCGGCGCCGGTGTCGCGCTGGTGGGTGGCGCGACTGCCGCCGCCGTGACCCTGTTTGATTTTCCGGGCCGTCGCACCTTCGAATGGGCTCTGTTGCTGCCGCTGGCCATGCCCGCCTATGTCGTGGGCTATGCCTATACCGACTACCTGCAGTTCGCGGGGCCGCTGCAAACCTGGCTGCGAGCGAGCTTCGACCTGCAAGGTCGGGTGTTTCCCGAGGTGCGAAGCCTGGGTGGCGCGGCATTCGTCTTCATCTTCTCGCTCTACCCCTATGTCTACCTGTTGGCGAGGACGGCGCTCAGTGAACGCGCAGGGCACCTGATGGAGGCGGCCCGCCTGTTGGGAGCGCCGTTGGGCCGTCGCATCCGCAGGGTAGCGCTTCCGCTGGCCCGCCCGGCTGTCGCGGCAGGCGTCGCGCTGGCATTGATGGAAACGCTGGCCGACTTTGGTGTCTCCAGTTACTTCGGCATCCAGACCTTCACCACCGGCATCTACAAAGCCTGGCTGGCCATGGACAACCGCATCGCGGCGGCGCAGCTCGCAACGCTGCTGCTGATGGTGGTGGCTGCCTTGCTGGCACTGGAACGCCGCGCCCAGCGCCGGATGCGCTTCGCCGCGCCGCGCGGATTGCGCGCGGGTTCGGCGGAGGCGCAGCCCGTTGCACTGCGCGGCACTCCCCTCGTCCTTGCGTGGTCGCTGTGCGCGCTGCCGGTGTTGGCGGGCTTCGTGTTGCCGGTGCTGTTCATGCTGCGGCCCCTCGCTGCCGACTGGTCCGTGCTGCCTTGGGACCGCTTCGTCGAATGGTCGTACAACAGTGTGCGGCTGGGCGCCCTCAGCGCCGTGCTGGCCGTTGGCATCGCCCTGCTGATGGCGTTCACCTTGCGCCGCTCGCCGGACCTGGTCACCCGTAGTGTGGTCCAGCTGGCCGCGCTCGGTTATGCCGTGCCGGGCGCCGTGATCGTGGTGGGATTGCTGTTGCCGGTGGGATGGCTGCAGCAGGCGGCGCCGCAATCGGGCATCGGCGGCTGGATCACCGCCAGCGTGCTCGGTGTCGTTTGGGCCTACCTCGCGCGCTTCGTTTCGGTGGCGTTGCAGTCGGTCCAGACCGGCTACTCCCGCATTCCCGGCAGCTTCGACGACAGCGCGCGCATGCTGGGCACGGCCGGCTTCGCCCTGCTGGCCCGCGTGCACTTTCCCTTGCTCAGGCGGTCGACGACGGCGGCGGCGCTGTTGGTGTTCGTGGACGTGATGAAGGAGCTTCCCGCCACGCTGGTGCTGCGGCCTTTCAATACCGACACGCTGGCTGTGGTCGCCTACCAGCTGGCGCGGGACGAGCGCCTGGGCGAGGCCGCGTTGCCATCCCTGGCCCTGGTCCTCGTGGGACTGATTCCCGTGATGTTGCTCAGCCGCACCTTGCGGTCCTCGAGCCGCTAGATCAACCGCGCGAGGGATGGATCGCCCGGCGACCTTCCCTTATCCTCTGCCGATGAGCTTTCCTCGCCTATTCCAGCTGCTCCATCGCTGCCTGCTCGCGGGGCTGCTGGGAACAGTCGCCGCCGCAGGGGCGGCAGACATTCCCCGCGCGAAGGGCGGGACGCTGGACTTGTCGGGTTGGGACTTCGGGCGCGACGGGATCGCGGCCCTGGACGGCGACTGGGAGTTCTTTCCGGGCGCGTTCGTCGCACCGGGTCAGGACGCAACCGCGGCCGGCCGCCTCCAGAAAGTGCCCGAGCCCTGGAATGACGCCCTGGGAAGCGGGAAGGGATTCGCGACCTATCGGCTGCGGGTGATCTGCCCGGCCCCCGGCGCGACCGACCTCGCCCTTTCGCTGCCATTCGAGCACAGCGCGTTGACGCTGTACGTGAACGGCAAGGTCCTCGCCAGGCAAGGGCAGCCCGGGGCGGCGCTGCCTCAGCACCAACCCGCGCTGGCCAGCCAGATCGTGGCGCTGGGTTCGGTTCACTGCCCGCTCGAGCTGGTGGCGCAGGTCGCCAATCACGAGGTCTTCCGGGGCGGGCTGGTGCGCAGCGTCCAGCTGGGCACGCATCGGCAATTGCTGGCCCAGCGCGAAGGCGCATTGACACGCAGCCTGCTGGCCCTGGGCAGCGTGCTCATCGTGGGATTGCTATCGCTCATCTTTTATTTCTGGCGCCGCCAGGACCGCACACCGCTTTACTTCGGCCTCTATGCAATTGCCTTCGCGGTGAGCCTTGGCTTGTCGGGAGAGCGGCCACTGCAGCTTTACATGCAGAACTTCAGCTTCGACACCCAGCTCAGCCTCCTGTTCGTGAACTGGTATTTCGGCCTGAGCATGTTCCCGCTCTTCCTGCGCACTTTGTATCCGAGGTACGTCGGACGCGTCCCAGTGCGTGCCATTGGCGCGTTCAGTGCTGCGGGCGTGGTGCTGACCATCGTCACGCCGGTGCAGGTGTTCGGCATGACCACCCCGCTGCTGCAGGCCGGGGCCGCTGCGGTGGCCCTCTACCTGACGTACGCGCTGCTGCGCGCGCTGCGTGACCGCCAGCGCGGCGCCGGCACGCTGCTTGTCGGGCTGGCCATCCTGGTGGCCACCAGCGCCCACGACATCGTGTTCTTCCAGCATGTGCTTTCGATCAGCCTTGCGCCCTATGGCGTCATCGGCTTCGTCCTGGCCCCCGCGATCCTGCTCGCCCGGCGGTTCGCCAGGGCGCTGGCGATGGAGGAGCGGCTGGCGATCGAGCAGCGCGAGCGGGCCGACCTGCTGGTGCGCTCGACCAAGGCTGGCGTGCTCGACTGGGACGCAATCGGCGGACGCGTCAGCTATTCGGACCGCTACCGCGAAATACTCGGCTACCGGGTGGGCCCGGACGCACCGGAGCCGCCGCCGTTTCGCGAATTGCTGCACCCGGAAGACGAGGAGCGCGTGCACGGCAGCTTCCTGCGGCAACTGCGCGACCGCGCCACGCGAAGCGGCGTGCGGGTGAACGAGCCGATGGAATACCGGTTGCGGCGGGCGGATGGCGAGTATGTATGGATCCACGCAGAAGCCGTGTCGGTTTGCGATTCCGCCGGGCGAACACTGCGCTTCATCTGCTCCTTCATCGACATCTCGGATAGCAAGCACCACGAGATCGAGATGTTCAACCGGGTCAAGTTCACCAACGACCTGTTCGACTCGATCCCGCTCGGCCTGACATTGCGGGACCCGGATGGCCGCTACCTGTTCGTCAACCGCACCTGGGAGCGCTACATTGGCCTGCCGCGCGAGAGCGTCATCGGAAGCTCGCTGCAAGGCGTAAAGGACGCCGCCGCCGAATCGGCCCTGGCGCTGGACCGTGAGGCCCTGGCGCTCGGCCCGGATGCGCCGATTGCGCCGCACGAGCACGACTACAACGGCCGACGCTACCTGCAGACGCGCACCGTGATGGTCGATGCCGAGGGGCGCCACATCGGGGTGCTCGCGGCCAGCCTGGACATCACCGAGAAGTACGCGACGGAGCACGCCTTGGACTTGGAGCGGGAGCGGTTGCGGCTGCTGGTGCGCTCCACCAAGGCGGGGTTCGGCGACTGGGACGCGGTTCGCGATACCGTGAGCTACACGGACCGGTTCAAGGAAATGCTCGGGTACCCGGCCGACACCGACACGTCGGCCTGGCCCAGCATCTTCGAAATGATGCACGGCGACGACCGCGATCGCGCCCGCGAGCAGTTTCGTGAAATGATCCGGCGCAAGCGCGAACCCGGCGAGCAGGAGCCCGGGCTGCCGATGTCGTACCGGCTTCGCCGCCGCGATGGCAGTCATGTGTGGATCCACGCTGAAGGCATCTCACAAGTCGACGGCGAAGGCCGCACCCGTCGGTTCATCACCTCCTACCTGGACGTGAATGCATTCCACGAACAGGAGGAAGCGCTGCGCCGTTCGCGCGACCAGATCGCCACAGAACAGAAACGGCTGGACCTGGTGGTGCGCGGCGCACGCGTGGGCATCGTCGACTGGGACGGCCACAGCCACGAGACCTACTACTCGCCTCGCTTTCGCGAGATCCGCGGCTACGCGCCGGACGCCGACACCAGCGCCTGGCCCGACTACTTCCGCGTGATGATCCACCCCGACGACCGCGAGCGGGTGATCCGGCGCTGGGTTCCGTTCATCCGCGGCAAGGGCCCGGAGGGGCCGCATGGAGAATACTATTCGCCGGAAGAATACCGCCTGCTGCGCGCCGACGGGAGCTACGCCGGGGTGCAGGTGAGTGGAATGGCGGTGCGCGACGAGCGCGGCTTCGTCATACGCTGGATCGCGGCCGTCATCGACATCACCGAGCGTCGCGCCCACGAGCAGGCGCTGAGCGCGTCGCATGACCAGATCGCCGCGCAGGCCGCCCAGCTTGAACTGCAGAACGAAGCGCTCAAGGAAAACGCGCGGCTGCGCGAGGAAGTGGAGCGCATCGGCCGGCACGACATCAAGACCCCGCTCAACAGCATCGTCGCCGTACCGCGCCTGCTGCGCGAGGAGCGGCGGCTGGGCCCCGAGGCCGACGAGCTGCTGGGCATCGTCGAGCGCGCTGGCTACCGCATCCTGTCCATGGTCAACCTGTCGCTGGACTTGTACAAGATGGAGCAGGGCAGCTATGTTTTCCGCCCCGATGCGGTCGACCTGGCCGACCTGGTCAACAAGGTGGCGGTGGATGTGCGCATGCACGCAGCTTCCAAGCAGGTGCTGCTCAAGCTCGATGTCGCCCTCGCACCGTATCTGTGGGCAGAAGAACTGCTGTGCTATTCGCTGCTGGCCAACCTGCTGAAGAACGCTGTCGAGGCGTCACCGGAAGGTGGCGTGGTATCCATTTCGGCGGGCAGCGGTCCGGGTGAGACCGTGCTGCTGCGGATCCACAACATGGGCGTGGTGCCGGAATCGATCCGAGGTCATTTCTTCGAGAAGTACGCGACGCTCGGCAAGGCCAGCGGCACCGGCCTGGGCACTTACTCGGCGCGTCTGATGGCGCGGATGCAGGACGGCGACATCGCGATGGAAACCTCAGACACCGCGGGCACCACCATCACCATCCGCCTGCGGGCGGCAGCGGCCGGCACCGTGCCGGCGACGGTGCGGCACGCGGCGGAGCGGCACGGTTCGGATCCCCTGCTGGTTGCCGCGATGCCGCCGATGCGTGTGCTGCTGGTGGACGACGACGAATACAACCTGCTGATCGTGCGGCGCTTCCTGCCCAGCCCGCCCTTCACGGTCGACACGGCCATCAACGGCCGGGTGGCGCTGGGCGCCGCCGAGCTTCAGTGGCCCGACATCATCTTCATGGACCTGGACATGCCGGTGATGGGTGGCCTGCAGGCCGTGCAGGAACTGCGCGCGATGGAAAGGGCCACACTGGCCAAGCGTTGCACCATCGTTGCGCTGTCGTCGCACGAAGACGACGAGACCCGGCAGCTTAGCCTGGCCGCCGGTTTCGACCGTTACCTCACCAAGCCAGTGACGCGCGATGTCATCCACGAGACGCTGCTGGAGCTGAACATGCTCATCGCCGACCAGGGAGCCGCCGCGCCGGTGGCCCAGTCTCCCCCGCGGGCCGAACCGGCTGCGCCCGGCACGGCCGATGCGGTCTTGCTCGACCCGGACATCGAACCGGTCCTGGGCGAATTCATGGAATCGCGCCGTGACCTGATCGACGCGATGCAGCAGGCGATGCAGCAAGGTGACCGCAGCGAAGTACGGCGGATCGCCCATCAGCTGGCCGGCAGCTTCGGGTTGTACGGATTTCACTGGGCCAGCAGCCAGAGTCGCGCCATCGAAAAGGACTTCAGCCAGATCGACCGCCGCGACCTCGCCCGCATGGCGGGCGAACTGAGTGCGCACCTGGATAGTGTCGAGATTCGTTTCGAGGTACTGTAGGGGCTGTGCTGGTACTCGACCCATATGTCAACCGGAAAGAACCATGGACAACAAAACCAAGCTGCTGCTGATCGATGACGATGCCGCCGTCATCAGCTACCTCGTGACCAAGCTGTCGAAGTTCTACGAAGTTGTGTCCACGACGAATCCGGGCGAAGCGGTGGCAATGGCGCGCACGGAACTGCCAGACGTCATCCTGTGCGACATCGACATGCCCGGGATGAGCGGCGGCGATGTGGCAGCGGCGCTCTCGGACGACAGCGCAACGGTGCGTATCCCGCTGATTTACCTCACGGCGCTGGTGTCCCCCGAAGAGGCGAGGGAACTGGGCGGTCAGGTCGGGGGCCGGCCTGGCGTTTCCAAGCGCGCGCCGCTCTCGGAACTGGTCTCAAAAATCGACGAGGCGTTGCGGCGCTGAGCTGCTCGCCTTCGGGCTACAGGTCCTCGCCCGGCGGCCGGGCGGATGCGGGTTTTCGAAACACCACTTCGCCCGTGGGCACGTGCACAACCCGGATCTCCTGGCCCGAAGGCCGGGTCACGCTCTTGGCGGCCATCGCCACTGCCAGGGAGCGGTCGCTGAACAGGTATTGCAACGAACCCGACACGGGTACAAGCCGGGCCGAAATCGGGTGGCTGCTTTCGACGCGGTAGTCGGCGGACGTCATGGATACCTCGCTGCTTGCGCATGTTGAAGGTCATGGTAGGCGCGCCCGGCGACAGCGCAATGACGCCAGTGCAAGCGCT
>JBDSWB010000154.1:0-8320 GCA_039926915.1 Ramlibacter sp. | reverse complement strand
CTGACGCTGCGGGTGAAGCCGCAGATCAGCGAGAACGGCACCGTCAGGCTGCAGATATTCCAGGAAGTGTCGAACGTGGAGCCGTCCTCGATCAACGCGCCCTCCGGCATCATCACCAACAAGCGCTCCATCGAATCGAACATCCTGGTCGACGACGGCGGCATCGTCGTGCTGGGCGGATTGCTGCAGGACGAGTACGCCCGCAATCAGGAAAAGGTGCCGGTGCTGGGCGACGTGCCGCTGTTCGGCAACCTGTTCAAGAGCGAGACCCGCAGCCGCAAGAAGACCAACCTGATGGTGTTCCTGCGCCCGGTGGTGATTCGCGACGCGGCGCAAAGCGATGCGCTTTCGCTCGACCGCTATGACCTCATGCGCGGCAAGCAGGAGGCCGCGCAACCGCCCGCCAGCGTGACGGTGCCGGTGAACGCCGGTCCGGTGCTGCCCGAATTGCGGAGGCGCGAGCCCCCTGCGCCGGGCAGGCCCGTCCCGGCCCCGCTCGGCCAGTAGGCGATGCGCTACCCGCTGCCCTATGCGTTCGCGCGCGGCAACCAGTTGCTGCTGGAGGACGATGGCCAGGATCTGACTTTGTGGCACGGCGCCGCCCCCGCCACCAGCGCGCTGACCGAAGTCGTCCGCAAGCACGGTGTGCGCTCGCTGCAACTGCTCGATGCGGGCGCGCTCGCGCAACGCATCAGCGCCGCCTACGCCCAGGGCGAATCAAGCGCGGCCACGGTCGTGAGCGAAGTGCAGAACGACGCCGACCTCTCTCGCATGATGCAGGAGCTGCCGGCGGTGGAAGACCTGCTGGAAACCAGCGACGACGCGCCCATCATCCGAATGCTCAACGCCCTGCTGACGCAGGCGGCCCGCGACGGCGCCAGCGACATCCACATCGAGCCCTACGAGCGCCATTCGAGCGTGCGCTTTCGCGTGGACGGCACGCTGCGCGAGGTGGTGCAGCCCAATCGCGCGCTGCACGCGGCACTGATCTCGCGCCTGAAGATCATGGCGGAACTCGACATCGCGGAAAAGCGCCTGCCGCAGGACGGCCGCATCAGCTTGCGCATCGGCACGCGCGCGGTGGACGTGCGCGTCTCCACGTTGCCGAGCGCGCATGGCGAACGCGCGGTGCTTCGATTGCTGGACAAGAGCGAGAGCAAGCTGAGCCTGGAATCGGTCGGCATGACGGGCGATGCGCTCAGACGCTTCCTCGAACTGATCGCCCAGCCGCACGGCATCATCCTGGTCACCGGGCCCACCGGTTCGGGCAAGACCACCACGCTCTACGCCGCGCTGCAGAGGCTGGACGCGGGCAGCAGCAACATCATGACGGTGGAAGACCCGATCGAGTACGAGCTGCCCGGCATCGGCCAGACCCAGGTCAACGCGAAGATCGACCTGGACTTCGCGAAGGCCCTGCGCGCCATCCTGCGGCAGGACCCGGACGTGATCATGATCGGCGAGATCCGCGACTACGAAACCGCACAGATCGCCATCCAGGCTTCGTTGACCGGTCACCTGGTGCTGGCCACGCTGCACACCAACGATGCCGCCAGTGCGGTGACCCGCCTCACCGACATGGGTGTCGAGCCCTTCCTGCTCAGCTCGTCATTGCTCGGCGTGCTGGCCCAGCGGCTGGTGCGCAAGCTGTGCCCGCATTGCCGGGTAGGCAGGGGAAGCGCCTGGACGGCGCCGGGCTGCGCCCAGTGCAGCCAGACCGGTTACCAGGGACGCACCGGCATCTTCGAGCTCATGGGGGCCAACGACGCCATCCGCGCGCAGATCCACAACCGCACGTCCGAAGCCGACATCCGCGAGGCGGCGCTGAAGGCCGGCATGACGCTGATGCGCGACGACGGTGAAAGACTGGTGCGCGAGGGTGTCACTTCACGCGAAGAACTGGTGCGCGTCACGCGCGAATAGCGGCTCAGGCGGGCGCCAGTAAATGAGTTCGTGCAAATCGCGATG
This sequence comes from Ramlibacter sp., assembly GCA_039926915.1. Taxonomy (GTDB): domain Bacteria; phylum Pseudomonadota; class Gammaproteobacteria; order Burkholderiales; family Burkholderiaceae_C; genus Ramlibacter. The sequence continues at coordinate 6,352 of JBDSWB010000154.1, read as the reverse complement.
CAACTCGATGCGAGCCGAAACTGCTGGTTGCGCTAACTCAAATGGCAATCGCAGCGCCATGCGAAGGACTACACCACGGCCGCTTGGGACTACCGGCGCTACTCGGAGCTTTGACCTGCGGGGCGTCTCAAAGGCGCCATCCTTCCATCGCGGTCAACGCGGCGCCCGCCATCAGCGTGGCACCCGCGGCCCTCAAAAGGGCCACCTGGAGCCGTGGCCTTGCCTCCAGGCCGGCACCGGCGCTGCCCGCCGCCAGCGCGACGGCCCCGTAAACCGTTGCCTGCGTCACTGCGATGATGATGCCCATGACCAGCACCTGGGCCCACAACGCGCCCTGCTGCGGTCGCAGGAATTGCGGAAACACGGCGAACATGAACAGGTAGGCCTTGGGGTTGAGCAGGCAGGTCAGCACGGCTTGGCGGAAAGTGGCCCAGGGCGTGCCCGCGCTGCGCGGCTGCGGCTGCGCGCGGGCCAGTGAGGCGCTGCGCAGCAGGGAAACTCCGATCCACGCAATGTAAACCGCGCCGGCCAGGAGGATCGCGTTGAAGAGGCCGGGCACCAGTTGCAGCAGCAGTCCGATGCCCAGCCCGGAGGCAGCGACATGGACAACGCCGCCGGTGACGATGCCAGCAACCGCCATCATGCCGCTGCGCGGTCCGCCTTTGAGTGAACTGGCCAGCACGAACGCCATGTCCATGCCAGGCAGCACGATGATGCCGAATACCATCAGAAAGAACAGCCACAGGTGGGCCTGAGAATCCATGCGTGAACCCTTCGATGAAGGATGTCACTGTAATTCCGCGGCCACCACCGGCTGTCAGTAGCTTGGTGCCCGCTCGCTGCGAGAGCGCGGCCTGTTCGCGCTAGACGCGCTCGGGTGCATGCGGCACGCCAGGCAACTCGACCGGCACTACGCGGCGTCCGTTGTCGTCTTCGTCCGAATTCGGCGCCTTGGGCTTCGGGTCACCCGGCTGAGGATCTGGATTGCTGAGCGGTGGGACCGCATCGGGCACGGGAACATCGGAGTTCATCGATCAGCCTCGCTGCTTCTTCAGGCTCTTCACACCTTCGTCGATGCCGGGACCGGTGTCGATCACCGGGTCGGCCTCTTCGTCCTCGATGTCCACGGCCATCTGTTGCGGGTGGTCGGGTAGAGCGGGGCGATGGGCAATGTCTGGTTCCTGCGGAGACACAGGCTCTTCGCTCGTGCGCGCGCGATCCGGCTTCGGATTCGAGAACACGCGTTCGGGCGCCTCGTGCAAGATTTCGTCGCCATGCGGCGTGCGGTCGGAAGGGGACATGCCTGCATTGTGGTGTCACAGGGCACGCCGCGCCTTCGGCCAGGAGCGCGAGTTCCCGTCAGGCGGCGTCCTACTCCTGCTCGAGGTGCGGAGGCGACTGTCCCTCCGCCGGCTCCCCGGTTTCCGGGTCGATCCACTCGTTGATGCCGATATCTCGTTCCGCTTCCAGCAAGGTCTCACCGTCCGCAGGCGCCTCGTCGCTTCCGGCTTCGTTGTCGATACCGTCGTCCGAGAGAATGGGAACCGCGCGCGCGGGCGGCGGGGTTCGATGAGGTCGATTCTTTGCGGTCATCCGTTTTCTCCTCGAGATCACGCGCGATCGGGGCCGGTGCGGTGATCGCGTACAGACCCAGACCCGGCGCGGTGCGATTCGATCTTCTCACAGGCTATGGGCTTGTGCGCTACTTCATCGCATGCTGGGCGGTCACGGCAAAGGCGCCAGCACGTTGATACCGCGCTGGGGCCGACCGTGACTTCGCACAAACTCAGTGGCTGAACGCCACAGGATGCTCTATCTGAAAATAAGGAAGAGGATGAGGACGAGGACAACTGTGCCGATACCGATATACATGGTTAGTCTCCGTGGCGTCGCCCACCCTCAGTGAGGATTGTCAAGCTTGCGCCGGTGACTTGATTGGGATCGTTGCGGATGCTGCTGTGTGTGCGCGTACAGCAACTTCTCAAGTAGGAGAGAGCCGCGCGAGTTGGTAGTTGTAGGTACGTCCCCGAACCCATTGACATTCTGTAGCCGCTAGTGCTTCTGTGGCGCCTGTCGGTTGATACTGACCATCGCGGCCTTGAGCGCTTCATTCGCCAGGCGCCTTAGCAGCTTCGCCTCTCCGATTTGGATGTCCGTGGGCGGCGGGCCCAAGCCCTTTGCATAATCATCAAAGGCTACCCGAAGAAGCATCTCGGCCCGCGAAGCTCTACCGACAGCTTCCTTCCACGCATCAGCATCGATCATTTATTTGCTCGTGCGCCGTGCAGTGGCGTAAACGGTCGGATTGCTCGTTCATTTTTTCGAAAATAGGTCGATCCAATGTGTGTCGCCGTAGGAGAAATTCTCGACCTTGCGTAGTCAGCACGCGAGAACATGACACAACACGAATTGGCCACGGCGGCGCGCGCCTGGGATCGAAGTAAGGGGCGAGCTGGCAGCGAGAATCTTTCTGGCGCGAATTTACTTGAGCGAGGAAAGTGGAACAGCAGAGTCTTGGCACTGATGTCTTCAATTGTCAGCCCCACGGCGCTTCGGTTCGATCCGGTGGAAGACCCGGCGCTTGCTCCGGACTACGGCCGCTCACGACAAACGGCGTCGGATCATCGGAAACGACCTTCAATCCGTGAATCCAACATGGGCTGGGTCCGAACCTTCGTGGGCCAGCGTGCCCGTCGAGAGGCCGGCGAGGGAGACGGCGAGCAGTGTGTTGACAAACGTCATTTCTCAATTCCTTTCGGCCATGGTCTCTTGTGGAAACGGGGTTGACTGCAACGACTATCGGGCGGGCTGGATCTCGGTGGCGACGATGCTGCCGCCTTCCTTGGCGGCCCTGAAGCGGACCTTGTCGCCCGCCTTGAACTTGTCGAGCAGTGCGGCGTCGTTGACCTGAAACACCATGGTCATGGGCGGCATGTCGAGGTTCTTGATCTCGCCATGCTTGAGCGTGATCTTGCGGTTCTCCTTGTCGACCTTGCGCACTTCGGCGTCGGTCATTTCTCCGGTCGCGGCCGCTGGCTGCGCCTTGGCAATCGCCGGCGCCGCCGGTGCGGCGGCGGCTGCAGCAACCGGCGCCTCGCCCGCCTTCATCGCCGCTTCCTGCCGCACCGCGACGGTCTTGCCGGCCGCGACGGTGACCATGCCCTTCATGCCGGCGTCGTAGTGGCCGGGCTGCAGGCAGGCGAAGTCGACCTTGCCGGCCGTGGTGAACTCCCAGACGATCTCTCCGGACTTTCCTGGAGCCAGCGTCACCATGTTGGCGTCTGCATGCTCCATTTCCGGGTTCTTCTTCATCGCTTCGGCGTGCTCCTTGAGCTCCTTTTGCGTTCCGAGAACCATCTCGTGCTTGAGCTTGCCGGAGTTGCGCACCACGAATCGGATGGTTTCGCCCTGCTTCACCGCGATCTTCGATGCCTTGAAGCGCATCGCGTCGGTCATGTCGACCTTGATGGTGCGCGTCACGTTGGACGCGACACCGGGCTTGCCGATCGCATCGTCGTCGTGGCCGCCGGCGTGAGATCCCGCCGACCAGGCGTTGATGGCCAGCAGCGCGCCGGACAGGGCCAGCAGAAGGTTGCGTGATTTCATGGTGCTTGCTTTCATGGTTGGATTGTTTATAAAAAACGTTCAGTGTTTCATCGGGCCGACCGGCTTTCGCACCTGGACCTCGACTTCCTTGGCCGGCATGTTCTGCACCGGCATTGATTTCCCGCCCTCGGCGGCAACGCGTGCGGGGTTGGGGAGCGAGCCGGCCCACTCGTACGCGACTTCGCCGGCCGGGTGCTTGTACCAGCCGGGATCCTTGAAGTCGCCTGGCTTCTGGTTCTTGCGCACCTTGACCACCGAGAACATCCCGCCCATCTCCACCGAGCCGAACGGGCCTTCGCCCGACATCATTCGCGCCGTGTTGTCCGGCAAGGGCATTTCCATCTCGCCCATGTCGGCCATGCCGCGCTCGGCCATCACCATGTAGTCGGGGATCAGGTTGGTGATGTCCCTGACCACCTTGCGGTGATCGACGCCGATCATGGTCGGCACGTCGTGGCCCATCGCGTTCATGGCGTGGTGGCTCTTGTGGCAGTGGAAGGCCCAGTCGCCCTCCTCGTCCGCGAGGAATTCGATCTGCCGCATCTGGCCCACGGCAACGTCGGTCGTCACCTCGTACATCCGCGTCGACTTCGGTGTCGGCCCGCCATCGGTGCCGGTCACCAGGAACTCATGTCCGTGCAGGTGGATCGGGTGGTTGGTCATCGTCAGGTTGCCCATCCGAATGCGCACCTTGTCGTTCTTGCGCACCACCAGCGGATCGATACCCGGGAACACCCTGCTGTTCCAGCTCCACAGGTTGAACTCCAGCATCGTCATGATCTTGGGCGTGTACGCCCCCGGATCGATGTCGTAGGCGTTGAGCAGGAAGACGAAGTCGCGGTCCACTTCGTCGATCAGAGGATGCTTGGCCTTCGGATGGGTGATCCAGAACCCCATCATCCCCATCGCCATCTGCACCATTTCGTCGGCATGCGGGTGGTACATGAAAGTGCCAGGCCGCCGCGCGACGAACTCGTAGACGAAGGTCTTGCCCGGTTCGATCCCCTTCTGATTCAGGCCGGTCACGCCATCCATGCCATTGGGCAGCCGCTGGCCGTGCCAGTGGATGCTGGTGTGCTCGGGCAGCTTGTTGGTGACGAAGATGCGTACCCTGTCCCCCTCCACCACCTCGATGGTCGGCCCCGGCGACTGGCCGTTGTAGCCCCACAGCGTGGCCTGCATGCCGGGGGAGATTTCGCGCACCACCGGCTCGGCCACCAGGTGGAATTCCTTCACCCCGGCGTTCATGCGCCAGGGGCAGGTCCAGCCGTTCAGGGTCACGACGGGGTTGTAGGGGCGGCCGGAATTCGGCACCAGCGGGGGCTGGGTCGAAGCCTTGTCGGTGCTGACGATCTCGGGCAGCGCGGCAAGCGAAGCACGACTGACGGTGGCAGCGGCCAATGCCGCGGCGCCGCCGAACGCGGCCCGGTTGAGGAAGTTGCGTCTCGAATTCATCTTGGTGCGTCCTTGCTCAGTGACCCGCGCCGGCTTCGGCGCTGGTCGAGGAAAGTTTCGGGGCGGCGCGAGACATCGGGCGCCCTATCAGCGCCATCTGCAGGTCCGCATCGGCGATCCAGAAGTCGCGCAGGGCTTCGATCGCGCTGCGCACGCTTGTGATCTGCGCACGCGCATCGGCCAGCAGCTCGAACACGCCAATCAGCATGCCGTTGTAGCGCACCAGATTCTCGTCGGCGATCTTCTGCCGCAGGGGCACCATCTGCTCGCGGTAGTGGCGCGCGATGTCCCAGTTGGAGCGGTAGGCCTGGTAGCTCTCGCGCACTTCGGAGCGCGCGTCGACCGCGGTTTGCGCGGCCCGGTCGATGGCCTGCATGTAGATCGCCTCGGCCTTGGCGACGCGCGCGGTGCCCCAGTCGAAGATCGGCAGCTCGAAGCCGATTTCGTAGCCTTTTTTCCACAGGCTTCGATTGGTGCCCTCGACCACCCGCGCCGGGCCGAATTCGAGCACGTTGATGAACCGCGTGGCCTTCGTCAGGCCAAGGTTTTTCGCCAGCGCCTCGGTCTCCAGCCTGACCGCCTGCAGGTCCAGCCGCTCCTGCATCGCGCGGCGCTCGATATCCGGCAGGTCCTGCGCCGCCTTGGGCAGGTCCGGCAGGCGCTCGGGCAGCTTGAGCGAAGCCTGCTCGCCCCACAGTCCCAGCATGCGCACCAGCCGCTCGCGCGCCATGGTCCGCATCTGCTCGGCGCGCGCGAGGTTCAGGGCGGCCTCGGCAAAGAAGCCCTGTTCGCGCGCCTGCGCGAGGCGGCTCCAGTTGCCGGTGCGCGCCATGCGTTGCGCGAGTTCGGCGCTGGCGTCGGCCACGTCCTTGACCTGGCGCGTGTAGCGAACAGCTTCGTCAGCCCCGACCGCGCCGTAGTACGCCTTGCGGGTCTCGGAGGCCAACCGCAGCACTTCGAGGGTCACGCCGCGCTGCACCCGCGCGAAATTGCGCGACTCGATCTCGGTCGCGAGCGGCATGGTGATCAACGCGAAGATGTTCATCGTCAATGCCTGCTCGATCTTGTACTCCCGGCCGCCAGGCTCGTCACGCGATGCGCGCAGGATCGACAATCTGGGATTCGACAGCCGTCCCGCCTGCACCAGGTCTGCTTCGCCAATGCCGAGTTCGGCAAACGATGCCTGCAGGCCGCGGTTGTTGAGCAGCGCGACCTGCACCGCCGCGTCCGCCGTCAGCGGAGCCGACAGCAGTTCGGCGACGCGCTTGTCGTTGCTGTCGCGTTGCTCCTC
>JBDSWB010000153.1:0-7613 GCA_039926915.1 Ramlibacter sp. | reverse complement strand
ACAGAAGTTCCGGAATCACGACGCCCTTGCTGAAGGTCGCGCTCATGGCGAACTCTCCCTTGGCCGGATCGAACAGGCCCTTCATGAACACCCGGTCGAAACCGCCGACGAAGCTGTTGCCCTCGGTGAAGGCCAGGCTGTAGCCGTACAGGCACCACAGGATGACGATCATCGAGAAGGTGACGAACACCTGCATCAGCACCGACAGCATGTTCTTGCTGCGCACCAGGCCGCCGTAGAACAGCGCGAGGCCGGGAATGGACATCATGATGACCAGGAGGGTCGCCACGATCATCCAGGACACGTCGCCCTTGTTGGGAACGGGCGCGGGCGCTGCCGAAGCAGCTGCCGCGGGTGCAGGCGCCGCTGCCGTGGTGGCGGCGGCGGTGCCCGATGCGGCAGCGGCCGGAGCCGCAGCGGTTGCGGCCGGAGCCGCATCGGTTGCGGAGGCGGGTGCACTGGCAGCAGGCGCGGGCGCCTGGGCCAGCGCGACGCTGCCGATCAGAAGTCCCAGGCCCAGGCCCAGGGAAGCAAGAAGCTTTCTCATGTTCGTCTCTTTCTTGGAATGGAGAAGCCTAGAGGGCTTCCTTGCCGGTTTCGCCGGTGCGGATGCGAACGACCTGTTCGAGGTTATAGACAAAGATCTTGCCGTCACCGATCTTGCCGGTGCGGGCCGCCGCCTCGACGGCCTCGATCACGCGCTCGACCAACTCATCCGCGACGGCGGCTTCGATCTTCACTTTCGGCAGGAAGTCCACCACGTATTCCGCGCCGCGGTACAGCTCAGTGTGGCCCTTCTGGCGGCCGAAGCCCTTGACTTCGGTCACCGTGATGCCCTGGACGCCGATACCGGAGAGGGCTTCGCGCACCTCGTCCAGCTTGAATGGCTTGATGATGGCCGTTACGAGTTTCATGTCTTCTCCTTGGAAATGCAGGTGCAGGTGCAGGTCAGAAGCTGTATTTGACGCCCGCGACCAGGCCGGACTTGCCGGTGAACTTGCCGGCCGGCGTCAGGTAGACGGCCTTGTCGGCATCGGTGCCGACGATGGCGAGGCTGGCGGACAGGCCATTGCCGAAATCCTTGCCCACGGTCAACGAGTAGTCGGTGTACGAGGCGGCGGAGTTGTGCTTGACCTTCTGATGGCCGATGTGGGGGACGAAGGACCAGCCGTCGCCCATGTCGAAGGTGGCGCTCGCGTCGAGGTAGCCGCTGCCCTTGCTGTCGGGGAAGCCGAACAGGTTGGAGACCGAGTGCGAGTACTTCAGCGTGGCGGGGCCTATCGTGCCGGCGCCGTACAGCTCGGTGGTGTTGGCGCTGGGATTGAGGTGGTTGCTGGGGTAGACGTAAGTCAGAACGCCCACGTCCCAGGCCACGGGACCGGCCTCGAACTTGTAGCCGCCGTAGATGTCGATCTCGACGCTGGCGTCGCCGCCCGGAATGTCCTTGATCCACTTGATGGTGGACGCCCAGGTTCCAACGTAGAAGCCGCTCTTGTGCACGAAATCGGCGCCGCCTTGCAAGGCCGGCTTCAGGCGCGACTGCGAAATGCCGCGGTAGCGGTAGTCAGTCACTGCGCCCACGTTGAAGGACAGGGTGTAGTCCGGCTCCGGCGCTTTGGTTTGCGCGAAGGCCGCGCCTGAAAGGGCCAAGGCGGCCACAACCAACTTTTGGGTCAACTTGAGTTCCACTGAGTTCTCCTGATAAAAAGGCGATGAACTCATCCCTAGCAGGGAGCGTGCCAAAAGTCACAACTCCTGCCCGCAAGTCCACGGCACCTCGGCAGCACCCGTTATGAGTCCAGAGCGGTCCATGAACCGACAAAAACGCACCTCGCTGGTGCTGTCTTGTTTTTCGTCCGGCACCAGCGGAGTACATGCACTCGAATGGGGAGGTATTTTTCGATGAGCCTATGTTTGGTGCAGAGCCGCGCACTGGTTGGCTTGCAAGCGCTGGCAGTCACTGTTGAGGTGCACCTGGCCAACGGCCTGCCCAGTTTCACGCTGGTCGGGCTGGCCGACGTGGAAGTCAAGGAAGCCCGCGAACGGGTGCGTTCGGCGTTGCAGAACTGCGGGCTGGAGTTTCCGCACAACAAACGGATCACCGTCAACCTGGCCCCGGCGGACCTGCCAAAGGATTCCGGACGCTTTGACCTGCCCATCGCGCTGGGCATTCTGGCCGCGAGCGGGCAGGTGGACGCGGCGCGCCTTGCCGGCCACGAATTCGCCGGTGAACTGTCGCTGTCCGGCGAGTTGCGCCCGGTTCGCGGCGCGCTGGCCATGAGCCTGGCGCTTCAGTCCGCGCGCACCTCGACCCGGTTGGTGCTGCCGCCGGCGAGCGCGGAGGAAGCCGCGTTGGCGCCGACGGCTGAGGTCTACCGGGCGGTGCACTTGCTCGACGTCGTTCGCCAGTTTCTGCCCGGCCAGGACCCGGTGCCGGGCGAAGGCTGGGCAAGGGTGGAGGCGCAGCCGGCCATGGCGAGAGCGTGCTATGCCGACCTTTCGGACGTGAAGGGACAAGCCGCCGCGAAGCGTGCGCTCGAAATTGCCGCGGCGGGGGGCCACAGTCTCCTGTTACTCGGTCCGCCCGGCTCGGGCAAGTCCATGCTGGCCCAGCGTTTTGCAGGGCTGCTGCCCCCGATGTCCATGGACGAAGCGCTGCAGAGCGCCGCGGTTACCAGCCTGGCCGGCCCGTTTTCGCTGGACCGCTGGGGCATGCGCCCGACCTGCAGCCCGCACCACACCGCCAGTGCGGTGGCGCTGGTCGGTGGCGGCTCACCGCCTCGTCCAGGGGAAATTTCGCTGGCCCACCACGGCGTGCTGTTCCTGGACGAATTGCCGGAATTTCCGCGGGCGGCGCTCGAAGCCTTGCGCGAGCCGCTGGAAAGCGGGCACATCACGATTTCACGCGCGGCGCGGCGCGCCGAATTCCCGGCGAGCTTCCAGTTCATCGGTGCAATGAACCCTTGTCCCTGCGGTTACCTGGGCTCGCTCCACAAGGCATGCCGTTGCACGCCCGACCAGGTGGCGCGCTACCAAGGCAAACTGAGCGGCCCGTTGCTGGACCGCATTGACCTGCATGTCGAAGTGAGCACGCTGCCGCCCGAAGAACTTCTCGCCGCCCCGGCCGGGGAATCCACCCGCGACATCCGTGAGCGTTGCTCAGCCGCCCGGGACCGCGCAGTCCACCGACAGGGCAAACCCAACCAGGCGCTGCAGGGCAAAGAAATCGACCTGCACGCGACGCTGGACGACGCGGCGGCCAGGTTCCTGAGCGTCGCCGCGGCACGCCTGGGCTGGAGCTCGAGGGCGACGCACCGGGCCTTGAAGGTGGCCCGCACGATCGCCGACCTGTGCGGCGCCGAACACACCCGCGCGTCCCATGTGGCGGAGGCGGTGCAATACCGCCGTGCGCTGGTGGGTGGCCGGTGACCGGAATTAACCGGCTCAAGGACAGAACGGAGGTAGCGCACGCCACCTCGGCGAACACGTCGACCGCCTCCGCCTCCGGATCACTGAACCGATTGACGATCCGGAAATCGAGCTGGACCTCGGGGTAACGCGCGTGGCACTGCGGGAGCGCGGCGGCAAAACAGTTCTGCATCACGAACGCCGGCGTGCCGACCACCAGGACGCCGCGCGTGCGAGTCGCCGCGGCGCCGATCGCGTTGTCCGCATCGCTTAGCTGTTCGAGCAGCGGCTGGCAGCTTTCGAGATAGCGTTCGCCCTCCGCGGTGAGCCTCAGGCCGTGCGACGTGCGATTGAAGAGGCTCGCGCCAAGCTGCTTCTCCAGTGCGCTGATCAACTTGGACACCGCCGGAATGCTGACCTCGAAGTGCCGCGCGGCCGCCGAAAAACTGCCCTCCTCAGCCGCGTGGTCGAGAACCGGCTGACGCGCAAGGCGGACCGCGACGCGATGTTCAGTGAAAAACCGCCCTTTGCCGCCTTGCCAGCCACCTACGGCGCGCTACGCGAAAGCAAGACGCTCATGATCGAGTCCGACGAGCGCGATGTGTTCGGTGACGGCGCCGTCGTCCTCAAGGCCGCACCGGGTCACACGGCCGGCCACCAGATCCTGTCTCTGAAGTTGGCCAAGACCGGACCCGTGGTGCTGTCGGGCGATCTCTATCACTTCCCGCAGTCCCGCAGCCTGCAACGGGTGCCGGCATTCGATTTCAATCAGGAGTGGTCGCGCGCATCCCGCGCTGCGGTGGAGGGCTACCTGAAACAAGAGGGCGCCCAGCTCTGGATTCAGCATGACTCCCTGCACGACGCGACGCTGAGGAAGATTCCGGGCTATTGCGACCGACGCGCGCGCGTCAAGTCCAGACCGAGGCCGCCCACTACCGCCGGACGCTGGCAGCGACAATCTGTGCATGAGCGCAGTCGCCACCGGACTACCCAACTACAACCGTCGCATGGTGGGCTGGTTGTCGGTGGCGCAGCTGATCACATGGGGCAGCGTCTTCTACACCTTCTCGCTGCTGATGGAACCGGTCGAGCGCGAGCTCGGCCTGACCCGCGCGCAGTCGTCTCTTGCCTTCAGCCTCGCGCTGCTGGCCGAAGGCGCGCTCGCCTACCCGGTCGGCCGCTGGATCGATGCCGGCCATGAACGCGTGGTGATGACGGGCGGCTCGCTGCTGGTCGCCGCGTGCCTGGTCCTGCACAGCTTTGTGGACAGCATTGCGGGCTTCTACCTTGCGTGGGTCGGCCTGGGCGCTGCGCTGGCGGCAACGCTCTACAACCCGGTCTTCGCCGTGGTCACCCGGCGCTTCCCGCGAGACTTTCGCCGCGCGATCATCACGCTCACGTTCCTCGGCGGCCTGGCCAGCACGGTGTTCATCCCCCTGTCGGCCTGGTTGATCCAGTCGATGGGATGGCGCCACGCGTTATGGGTGCTGGCCGCGCTGCAGCTGCTGGTGTGCGCGCCGCTGCATGGGCTGACGCTGCGCGGGGCGCCGCCGCCCGCCGCCGTTGGCGGTTCTTCCCCTTCACCCGCGGCCCTCCTGCGTAGCGCGCCTTATCTGTTGATCGGCATCTTCGTGGTCGGCATGATGGGCGTGACGGCGGCGCTGCCGCCGCACATGATCAGCCTGCTGCGCGGAACGGGCCTGGACGAGGTCTGGGTGATCATGATTCCGGCCAGCATCGGCCTCGTCCAGGTGCTGGGCAGGCTGCTGCTGTTCTTCTTTGAGCACCACTTCGACATTCACCTGGCCAACCGGCTGATTCCGGTGCTGCTCCCGTTGGGCCTGGCGGCCCTCATCGCCGGGGCGGGCCATGCCTGGGCGGCGCTGTTGTTCGTCGTACTCTATGGCCTTGGCAACGGCATGATGACCATCGTCAAAGGCACGGCGATCGCGCAGTACGTCAGCCGCGACCATGTGGCTTCGCTTAACGGTGCGTTGGGGCTGCCGTCGGCGCTGGCCCGGGCTGTGGCGCCGCTTCTCCTGGGCGTGCTGTGGAGCGCGGAGGCGGGCTACGCCTGGGGCCTGTGGATGTTGCTGGCAGTCAGCATCGTCGCTGTGCTGGCCTTGTTCCTGGCCCAGCGCCGGGCGATCTCGGTCCGCTGAGGTCGGGGCGCGGATTTCGATTCGTCGCCATGCCTTGGCTGCGCGTCGGCCAGGTTGATCTTTCGCGCCTCTTCGACGGCCTTGGGGCGCGGCCGGCGCCGTAAGCCTCGGCCGTAGGAGGCTGCCCACTTCGTGGGCTAGAGATTGGGTGCGAGCAGCCTTTGCAGCTGTGCCACATCGGCGCCTCGGCGCGCGGCCTGGTCCTTGAGCTGGTCTTCCCCAATCTTGCCCACGTTGAAGTAAACGCTGTCCGGATGGCTTAGATAGAAGCCGCTCACGCTGGCCGCCGGCATCATGGCCATGCTCTCGGTGAGCTGCATGCCCACGTCCTGCGCCTGCAGCAATTCGAACATGTCGCGCTTGACGCTGTGATCGGGACACGCCGGGTACCCGGGCGCGGGACGTATGCCGCTGTACTTCTCGGCGATCAGCTCCTGCTCCGACAACGCCTCCTGCGTCGCATAGCCCCACAAATCCTGGCGCACCCGCAGGTGCAGCGCCTCGGCGAAAGCCTCGGCGAGCCGGTCGGCCAGCGCCTTGAGCATGATCGCGGAGTAGTCGTCGTGGTCGTCCAGGAAATATTTTTCCTTCTTCTCGGTGCCGATGCCCGCGGTGACGGCGAACATGCCGATGTAGTCGTCGGCCACGCGCTTGGGGGCGATGAAGTCGGCGAGGCAGCGGCTGGGCCGCATCACGCCATCGATCTGCTGCTTCTCGGTCTGCTGGCGCAGGCCGTACCAAGTCATCGCCACTTGCTGGCGCGACTCGTCGGTGTAGAGCGCGATGTCGTCGTCATTGACCGTGTTGGCCGGCCAAAAACCCATCACGCCGCTCGCCGTCAGCCAGCGGCCCTCAATCAGTCGCTTGAGCATGCGCTGGCCATCGGCGTAGACGCGCACGGCCTCGGTGCCCACGACTTCGTCCTTGAGGATCGCGGGGAAGGGCCCGGCAAGGTCCCAGGTCTGGAAGAACGGGCCCCAGTCGATGAATTTCGCGAGCCCGGCCAGGTCGAAATTCTTGAACACGCGTCGCCCGATGAACTTGGGCACCGGCGGCGTGTAATGCGCCCAGTCCACCGGCGTCTTGTTGGCGCGCGCCTTGGCCAGCGGCCACAGCGGCACCTGCTTCTTGTTGGCGTGCTGGAAACGCACTTTGTCGTAGTCGGCATTGACTTCCGCGATGTATTTGGCGGCCTGGTCCGACAGCAGCCCTTGCGCGACGCTCACGCTGCGCGAGGCATCGGGCACGTAGACGACCGGCCCTTCATAGTGCGGTGCAATCTTCACGGCCGTATGCACCCGGCTGGTGGTGGCGCCGCCGATCAGCAACGGAATCTTGCGGACGCGGAAATGGTCGTCCTTCTGCATCTCGCTGGCGACGTACTGCATCTCCTCCAGCGAGGGCGTGATCAAACCCGACAGGCCGACGATGTCCGCGCCCTCCACCTTGGCGCGGGCGAGGATTTCGTGGCAGGGCACCATCACGCCCATGTTCACCACTTCGAAGTTGTTGCACTGGAGCACGACGGTGACGATATTCTTTCCGATGTCGTGCACATCGCCCTTCACGGTGGCGATGATGATCTTGCCCTTGGCCTTGACGTCTTCGCCGGCAGCGGCCTGCAGCTTCTTTTCTTCCTCGATATAGGGGATGAGGTGGGCCACGGCCTGCTTCATCACGCGCGCCGACTTCACAACTTGCGGCAGGAACATCTTGCCCTGGCCAAACAGGTCCCCCACGATGTTCATGCCATCCATCAGCGGGCCCTCGATCACGTGCAGGGGGCGGCCGCCTTTCGCGAGGATCGCCTGGTAAGCCTCTTCGGTGTCTGGGACGATGAAGTCGGTGATGCCTGAGACCAGCGCGTGCGACAGGCGCTGCGCCACAGTGCCAGCCCGCCATTCGTTCTTCTTCGTTTCATCCTTGGCGCCGCTCCTGGCAGACTCGGCGATCTCCACCAGTCGCTCGCCGGCATCGGGCCGGCGATTGAGCACCACGTCCTCGACCCGTTCGCGCAGGACCGGTTCGAGCTCGTCATAAACG
>JBDSWB010000152.1:0-9081 GCA_039926915.1 Ramlibacter sp. | reverse complement strand
CATCCTGATCTTGATGTCCAGCACAGTGGTGAGGCCGCCCAGGCCCTGAGCGCCGATGCCCAGCGCGTTGACCTTGTCGAACAGTTCCAGGCGCAGTGCCTCGACCTTCGACAGCTTCTCGCCCCGGCCGGCCTTGGCCTGCAACTCGTGCATGTCCAGGTCGTCCATCAGCGACTCCTTGGCCATCAGCACCGCCTTTTCGGCGGTGCCGCCGATGCCGATGCCCAGCATGCCCGGCGGGCACCAGCCGGCGCCCATGGTCGGCACCGTCTTGAGCACCCAGTCGACGATCGAGTCGCTCGGGTTGAGCATGGCCAGCTTGCTCTTGTTCTCGCTGCCGCCGCCCTTGGCCGCCACGGTGATGTCCAGCTTGTTGCCGGGAATGATCTGGGTGTGGATCACCGCCGGCGTGTTGTCATTGGTGTTCCTGCGTTCGAACTGCGGGTCGGCGACGATGCTCGCGCGCAAGGTGTTGTCCGGATGGTTGTAAGCGCGGCGCACGCCTTCGTTGATCGCGTCCTCCAGGCCGCCGGCGAAGCCCTCGAAGCGCACGTCCATGCCGACCTTCAGGAACACGTTGACGATACCGGTGTCCTGGCAGATCGGTCGATGTCCCATCGCACTCATCTTGCTGTTGGTCAGGATTTGCGCGATGGCGTCCTTGGCTGCAGGGCTCTGCTCGCGTTCGTAGGCGCGAGCCATGTGGGCGATGAAGTCGGGGGTGTGGTAGTAGCTGATGTACTGCAGCGCAGCGGAGATGGACTCGATCAGGTCGGCTTGCTTGATGGTGGTGAGCATGGTCGTCGGTCGGGAATGGAGGGTTCGCCCCATTATCCCAAACACTGACGCGCCAGCGCCCGCCGCGCGCGGCGCCGGCGATGCTTCGCCTCAATGCGTCTTGGCGATCAGTCGGTGGTGCGCGTTGACTCCGATGTCCCCACGCGAGGTCTCGTGCGCCTCGCGATCGCTATGGAAGACAAGAAGCACCGCATTGGCGTCATGCGGAATCGTGGGTGCCGTGAGCGCGATGCGCGCAGTTCCGTCCGGCGCAGCGCGCATTTCCGGCACAGGTGTCCTCACCGCAGAACGGCCGGAGGCGGCCCAAGCGCCAGTTCCCGCAGCAGCGACCCTATCGCTTCGGTGTCGACGGGCTTCACCAAATGTGCGTCGAAGCCGGCCTGTGCCGTTCGAAGTCTATCGTCCGGAGACCCGTAGCCCGTCAGCGCGACGAGCTTGGTGCGATTGCCGAAACGCCGCCTCCATTCTCGCGCCGTCTCATACCCGTTGATCCCGGGTAGTCCGATATCCAGCAGGACCAGGTCGGGTGTGTAGCCGCCCGCTGCTTTGTCCAATGCCAGGTTTCCGTCATGGGCAATCGCCACATTCGCGCCCGAAATCCTCAAGATTTCCGCAAGCGATTCAGCCGCATCGACGTTGTCCTCGACCACCAGCACTGTCGCAACCACTAGACCGCCAGAGGCATGAGGAAATTCTCTTGGAAGAGGGTTCTTCGGAGCCTTGATTGTGGGCAGGGTGATGGTGAAGGTACTCCCCTTTCCGGGGCCCGCGCTGTGCGCATTCACCTCCCCGCCATGCAGCTTGACCAATGTTCTGACGAGCGACAGACCGATGCCCAGGCCGCCAGCCGCCCGTTCCAGTGGCGCCGGAACCTGCGTGAACATGTCGAAGATGCTAGTGAGCATTTCGCGCGGAATGCCGGCGCCGTTATCCTGGATGACCACCGACACCCGGGATGTGTCGTGGACCACTGACACCTGCATGCTTCCTCCCGGGCCGGTGTACTTGGCAGCGTTGTTGATGACGTTGGCAAACACCTGGGCAAGCCTCACTCGATCGCCGTTCACGTGAACGATCTGATTTGCTCCAAGCAGGGTGAGCTGCTGGCCCCGACCATCAATAAGCGGTCGTACTGACTCCACTGCGGCCTCCAGCACTTCCCCGAGCGGCAATGGCTCGCGCCGAAGTTCAATGTGGCCGCGACTCACGCGCGACACATCCAGCAGGTCGTCGACCAGCCGGGTGAGTTGATTGGCCTGGCGGGCAATGACGTCCAGGGCGTGGGATCGGCGTTCCGGAGAAAGTTCTTTTGCTCCGGCATGCCTCAGGATTTCAACCGTACTGACGATGGGCGAAAGCGGATTGCGAAGCTCATGCGCCAGCATGGCGATGAACTCGTCCTTGGCCCGATGTTGAACCTGCAGCTGGCCGTTCAGTTCGGCTGCGGAGTATCGGGCGGCGTCCAGGGCCTTCATGAGTTGATGGGCTTTGGCCACCGCATCGCGTGCTTCTGCCGCCTTCGCGAGTTCGATCTGGCTGGCGTGCTGTGCCCGGACCGCGCATTCCAGCAGGGGCAGCGCATCGAGAATTTCGGCCGGAACGCAGGGCGCCGTCTCGTCCCCCACAACAATCAATGCGAGCGCACCGACCACGGCGACCCTTGCAGCGTTATCGCGCGTGCGATCCAGCGAAACCGGCGCTGTGAATGCTTTCTCAACGAGGCAGCGCCGCAGGAGCGCTGTCCACGAGGGGCCAGCCGAAACTGTTTTCGGCATTCCCGGAGCGGGCACCATCACCTGAAGCTCCGCGTCCCGGACATAGAGCATCACCATCTTCGCCCCGACTCTGGCGGCCAGTTCTTCGGCTGCCTGCTGCCGGTGTGCCGGTTCAGCGAGCCCTGCGAGCAATGAATAGGGGTATCGCTCCGCGGTCACCGTCACTCGGGCAGCGCACACACGACCGCCGTGCAGTTGTGAAAGCCACTGAATTGCCCTTCTGCCCGGGCAATCTGGCCGTACGTGTTGCACCCCACAAATCCCGCGGGTTCCAGCAGATTCGAACAGGCCTGGAGCTCGTCCTCAAAAGCGGCTCCCATGCGAAGGCGGGTCGCCACGCAATCAAATACGAAGGCACCCGCCGGTCGATTGCCGCCCAGCGCCGAAATGGCCGCCCGCGTCGCCTGCTTGGCGGCCTGAACAGCAGACTCGGCACTCGTGCGCATGAAGTGAACCACCGACCCTTCGGGGATGGCGGCGGCACAAAGGATGGAACCGTCTTCCTGCACGGCAAGCGGAACGCGCAACCGAAACCCGTCCTGCATACGGATTCCGATCACGTTGTGCAGAAAGAAGGGAAGCGCATCAGCCCGGTCGAACTTCTGGCCGGTTTTTTCGGCGTGCTGTTCAAACGCATCGAGTGCAGGAACGCCGTTGAGGCTGACGAGAACCGCCTCCCGCGACTCGGTCACCCGCAGGCCGGCACCTACGGGCTCCCAGCCATGTGCCACGCCGATACCCAAGGGTTTGATGGACTGGATTTCGAGCGCGACGACCGCATTGGTGTGCGCGACACGTCCTGCGAAGACGTGAGTCTTTCGGAAAGCGCCATCATCGCCGGCGCCACCACCGAAAAATTTGTACTCTCCCCCGGTCAGTACGGTCAGCTCCTCGACCAGTGCGTCGGTATGGCCCGCGAGCGCGTCGGTCATGACCATTGCACTGCGATGAGGCAACGCGGGGCCAACTGCCTGTTGGAAGGACGCGGCCACCTGCGAAGCCGCGCGCAGCGGATCGGTGCTCACATCCTGGCCGAGTCCCAAAGCGAACCTCATGTCCTGCGATCGTATGCCCAGGGCGGAAACCTGCCCCTCCCCGCGTGAGACGTTCGTGAACTCGCCCGCGGACGAGGATCCGGCAACGACATCCGTGCCTGCTTCGTCGCACAGCCCCCGCAGCAGCGCCGTATAGTCGTGCTGAGCCGATGCAAAGACGAATACGGCATCCGCAGCGGCACCTGCAAAGCCGATTCGTATAGTCCGTCCGAGCTCGCGCCCAGCCTCTTCACTGTTCTTGAGTTCCGTGATGGCGATTTGGGTCTTGGTCATCTCAGCATTGTGTGACGGCTACTTCTTAGCGTGTGTAGGACGAATCCTAGTCCGAACTGGTCGAGGTTGGGCCTGGACCCCCGTTTCCGCGCGAAGGAGACCCCAGGCCGGGGGGCCGCCGTAACGGGCGGCAGAAAAGTGCTACGGTGGCGCCATGAAGACGCGTACCGAAAAAGACACCTTCGGCCCGATCGAAGTCCCGGCGCAACGCCTGTGGGGCGCCCAGACCCAGCGGTCGCTGCAGAACTTCGACATCTCCGGCGAGCGCCAGCCGCGCGAGTTGATCCGCGCGCTGGTGCAGGTCAAGCGCTCGTCGGCGGTGGTCAACCACCTGCTCGGACTGATGGACGACCGAAAGGCGGCGGCCATCATCGCCGCGGCCGACGAAGTGCTCGCGGGCAAGCACGACGAGGAGTTCCCGCTGGTCGTGTGGCAGACCGGCTCGGGCACCCAGACCAACATGAACGTGAACGAGGTGCTGGCCAACCGCGCCAGCGAATTGCTCGGCGGCGAGCGCGGTGAGGCGCGGCTGATCCATCCCAACGACGATGTCAACAAGAGCCAGTCGTCCAACGACGTGTTCCCCACGGCCATGCATGTGGCGGCGGTGGACGCCATCCGCAACCGCCTGCTGCCATCGCTGATGAAGCTCAAGGCCACGCTCGCGGCCAAGTCCGAAGCCTTCAGGGACATCGTCAAGATCGGGCGTACACACCTGCAGGACGCCACGCCGCTGACGCTGGGGCAGGAATTCTCCGGCTATGCCGCGCAGCTGGAACAGGCCGACCGGCACCTGCACGGCAGCCTGCCGCACCTGTGCGAACTGGCGTTGGGCGGCACCGCCGTCGGCACCGGCCTGAATGCGCCGCCCGGCTATGCGGAGAAGGTGGCGGCAGAGATCGCGCGGCTGACGGGGCTGCCCTTCGTTACAGCACCCAACAAGTTCGAAGTGATGGCCGCGGCGGACGCCCTGGTCCATGCGCACGGCGCGCTCAAGTCGCTGGCCGCCAGCCTGATGAAGATCGCGAACGACGTGCGCTGGCTTGCGAGCGGGCCGCGCAGCGGCATCGGCGAGATCAGCATTCCCGAGAACGAGCCGGGCTCGTCGATCATGCCGGGCAAGGTGAACCCGACACAGAGCGAGGCGCTCACCATGCTGTGCTGCCAGGTGTTCGGCAACGACGTCGCCATCAACTTCGGCGGCGCCTCCGGAAACTTCGAGCTGAATGTCTTCCGGCCCATGATCGCCCACAACTTCCTGCAGAGCGTGCGGTTGCTGGCCGACGGGATGGCCAGCTTCAACGCCCACTGCGCCGTGGGCATCGAGCCGAACCGCGAGCGCATCGCCGAGCTGGTCGGCCGCTCGCTGATGCTGGTGACCTCGCTCAATCCGCACATCGGCTACGACAAGGCCGCCCAGATCGCCAAGAAGGCGCACAAGGAAGGCACCAGCCTGCGCGAAGCTGCCGTCGCTTCGGGCCATGTCACCGCTGAACAGTTCGATCAGTGGGTGCGCCCGGACAAGATGGTCTGAATCGGTTGGAACTGTCGGCTTTTTGTTGCGCCCGGAGCCCGCCCGTCAGTGCCTGGGCGCCGCAACCTCCGCCATGATCTTGTCGGTATAGGCGATTGCCATGGCCGACAGCAGAAACGCGATGTGGATGCCGGTCTGGGCGATCAACACCCGATCCGTGTAGTTGTCGGCGTTGATGAAGGTCTTGAGCAGGTGGATCGACGAGATGCCGATGATGGCCGTCGCGAGTTTCACCTTCAGCACCGAAGCGTTCACATGGCTCAGCCACTCGGGCTGGTCGGGATGTCCTTCGAGGTCCATGCGGCTCACGAAGGTCTCGTAGCCGCCCACGATCACCATGATGAGAAGGTTCGAGATCATGACCACGTCGATCAGCGCCAACACCACGAGCATGATGATGGTTTCGTTGAGAGTCACGGCCGGAATCGTCACCTTGTAGCCGATGCTGGTGATGAGGGCCTGCAGAGCCGCCTGGCTGCCGGCGGCCGCTTCGATCAGGTGCCACAACTCGTAGACGAAGTGCACGACATAGACCGCCTGGGCCGCGATCAGGCCCAGGTACAACGGCAGCTGCAGCCAGCGGCTGGCGAATATGAGCCGCGGCAAGGGGCGCATGGGAGAGCGGGGGCCGAGGAGGGGATCTTTTTCTTGCATGGGGTCAACGGGTTTTCACGGGGTTGGGGGATTGTAGATTTCCTGCGAGGACGGGCTGGTTGGGAGTAGATTTGTAAGCTTGACGCCAGTCAGTGGCTTGTAAGTGCCTGCGCTGACATTACGCAGCCATTGGTATGAGCTGATTTCATCACATTGCGGAGACATACATGAGTGCTATCGAGTCGGTTCTGGTCGAAAACCGTGTGTTTCCCCCCAGCGACGCCACGGTGAAGGCGGCGCGGATTTCAGGCATGGAGGCCTACAACGCCCTGTGCCACGAGGCCGCCACGGACTTCGAGGGCTTCTGGGCGCGCGTGGCGCGCGAGAACGTGGTGTGGACCAAGCCGTTCACGCGGACGCTGGATGAATCCAATGCGCCGTTCTACAAATGGTTCGACGACGGCGAGCTCAACGCCTCGGCCAACTGCCTGGACAAGCACATGGGCACACCGGTCCAGAGCAAGACCGCGATCGTCTTCGAGGCCGACGATGGCGCCGTGACCCGTGTCACGTACAAGGAACTGCTCGCGCGGGTCAGCCAGTTCGCCAATGCACTGAAGGCCCAGGGCATCAGGAAGGGCGATCGCGTCATCGTCTACATGCCGATGACCATCGAAGGCGTGATCGCCATGCAGGCCTGCGCGCGCATCGGCGCGACACACAGCGTGGTGTTCGGTGGCTTCTCTGCCAAGGCGCTCAACGAGCGGATCATCGATGCCGGCGCGGTCGCCGTGATCACCGCCAACTACCAGATGCGCGGCGGCAAGGAACTGCCGCTGAAATCCATCGTGGACGAAGGCATCGCGATGGGCGGCTGCGACACCATGAAGACCGTGCTGGTGTTCATGCGCACCGCGACGCCGTGCAACATGGTGGCGGGCCGCGACAAGACCTTCACTGAAGTGCTTCAGGGCCAGAGCGACGCGTGCCGGCCCGAGCCGGTCGGCGCCGAGCATCCGCTGTTCATCCTGTACACCTCCGGCTCCACCGGCAAACCCAAGGGCGTGCAGCACTCCACCGGTGGCTACCTGCTGTGGGCCAAGCTCACGATGGACTGGACCTTCGATATCCGGCCCAGCGACGTGTTCTGGTGCACCGCGGACATCGGCTGGATCACCGGCCATACTTACGTCGCCTATGGCCCGCTGGCGGCCGGCGCCACGCAGGTCATCTTCGAGGGCATCCCCACCTTCCCGAACGCCGGCCGCTTCTGGCAGCTGATCGAGAAACAGAAGGTCACCGTTTTCTACACAGCGCCCACCGCGATCCGCTCGCTGATCAAGGCCGCCGAAGGCGACGAGAAGATCCATCCCGCGCGCTATGACCTGACCAGCCTGCGCATCCTGGGCACGGTGGGAGAGCCGATCAACCCCGAAGCCTGGATGTGGTACCACAAGCACGTCGGCGGCGAGCGCTGCCCCATCGTCGACACCTTCTGGCAAACCGAGACCGGCGGCCATGTGATCACGCCGCTGCCGGGCGCAACGCCGACAGTGCCCGGCTCGTGCACGCTGCCGCTGCCGGGCATCATGGCCGCCATCGTGGACGAAGCGGGCAAGGACGTGCCCAACGGTTCGGGCGGCATGCTGGTCATCAAACGCCCGTGGCCGTCGATGATCCGGACGATCTGGGGCGATCCAGAGCGATTCAAGAAGAGCTATTTCCCCGAGGAGATGGGCGGCAATCTGTATCTGGCTGGCGACGGCGCGGTGCGCGATGTGAAGACCGCCTACTTCCGCATCACCGGCCGCATCGACGACGTGCTGAACGTGTCGGGCCATCGCCTGGGCACGATGGAAATCGAGTCGGCGCTGGTGTCGATGACCGAGCTGGTGGCTGAAGCGGCCGTGGTGGGCCGTCCCGATGAGCTGACCGGCGAAGCTGTCTGCGCCTTCGTCGTTCTCAAGCGTTCGCGGCCGACGGGCGAAGAGGCCAAACAGATTGCGACCGTCCTGCGCAACTGGGTGGCCAAGGAGATCGGACCCATCGCCAAGCCCAAGGACATCCGTTTCGGCGACAACCTGCCCAAGACGCGCAGCGGCAAGATCATGCGCCGCCTGCTGCGCTCCATCGCCAAGGGCGAAGCGATCACGCAGGACATCTCCACGCTGGAAAACCCGGCCATCCTGGAGCAGCTCGCCGAAAAGCTTTAGTCCGGGCCATTAAGAAAGCCCGCATCTGCGGGCCTTCTTGTTCGTGGGCCACCGTGGATCCGGCTTCGCCGGGCCACTGGTGGCGCCCCCTCGGGGGGGAAGCGGCCGGAGGCCGCATCGGGGGGAAACCTATTTTTGCGTCATCACCCAGGCCGCCAGCTTCTTGGCTTCGGCTTCATTCACCTGCGGGTTCGCCGGCATCGGCACCGGACCCCAGACGCCGGCGCCGCCCTTGATGATCTTGACAGACAGCTTCTCGACGGCATCCTTCTGCCCCGCGTACTTCGCGGCGACTTCCTTGTAGGCCGGGCCGACCAGCTTTTTGTCGACGGCATGGCAGGCCATGCAGTTCTTCGCGGTGGCCAGTGCCAGGTCGGCCATGGCAGGGGTTGCGACGGCGGCGGCGGCTGCCAAGGCAAACAGGGCACGTTTCATCAGTCGTCCTCTTCAGTTGGGTTACAGTTGTTCAACGCCATTGTAGTGAGCGCGGTTGACCCATGTCACCGCGCCTGTCCTTGCCGCCCGCCGGGCGGCTCATCACTGGAGACATTTGCCATGTACCTGCTGGGACTCGGAATCATCCTTCTGGCCCTGAAATACCTGGAGATCGGTCCGGTCGCCCTGTGGGATTGGTGGGTGGTCCTTGCGCCCTTCGGCCTGGCCACGGTCTGGTGGTGGTGGGCCGACTACTCGGGCTACACCAAGAAGAAGGCCGTGGAAAGGGAAAATGCCCGAAAGCAGGCGCGCATTGACAAGAGCCGCGAAGCGCTGGGCATCAAGCGCCGGCGGTAGGCTCCCCCCCGAAGTGGCCTGCGGCCGATGCCCCCTCGGGTTTCGAC
>JBDSWB010000151.1:0-12913 GCA_039926915.1 Ramlibacter sp. | reverse complement strand
CCTGATGGAGCCGATCATCATCGTGTTCCTGGGCGGCCTGATCGGCGGCATCGTGGTGTCGATGTACCTGCCCATCTTCAAGCTCGGCCAGGTCGTTTGATGCTGGTGTCCCCGGAGATCGATGCCGCGCTGGCCGGCGTCTTCGGCCTGCTTGTGGGGAGTTTCCTGAACGTGGTGATTTACCGGTTGCCCAAGATGCTGGAGCGGCAATGGGCTGCCGAATGCGCCGAGCTGGGCGGCGCCGCCGTGTCGGATGCGGAGCCCTTCAACCTGGTCACGCCGCGCTCGCGCTGCCGCAAGTGCGGTCACATGATCCGCTGGTATGAGAACGTCCCGGTCCTGAGTTACCTTGCGCTGCGCGGAAAATGTTCGTCCTGCGGCACCCCGATCGGCATGCGCTACCCGGTGGTCGAGCTGGCCACCGGCGCCCTCTTCTGCTTTTCCGTCTGGCACTGGGGGGCGATCCCGGCCGGGGCTGCCTGGTGCGGCTTTTCGGCCGCGGTGGTGGCGCTGGCGATGATCGACTGGGACACGACCTTGCTGCCCGACGACATCACGATGCCATTGACCTGGGCGGGCCTGATCGTCGCGGCCATGCGCTGGACCCCGGTCACGCTGCCGCAGGCGCTTTGGGGCGCCGTCGCAGGCTACCTCTCGCTCTGGCTGATCTACCAGGCCTTCAAGCTTTTGACCGGCAAGGAAGGCATGGTCTACGGCGACTTCAAGTTGTTCGCTGCTTTTGGCGCGTGGTTCGGCTGGTCGTCCCTGGTCCCCATCATCCTGATGGCATCCGTCATCGGCGCCATTGTCGGCATCGCGCTGAAATTCTCAGGCGGCCTGCGCGAAGGCGGCTATGTCCCCTTCGGGCCGTTCCTGGCCGGTGCGGGCCTGACGGCCATGGTCTTCGGCCCGGCTTCGATCCTCTCGGCTATCGGTCTTTAGCATGGCGCCCCTGCGTGTCGGCCTGACCGGAGGCGTCGGCAGCGGCAAGAGCACGGTGCTGCAGATGCTCGCCGAACTCGGCGCGGCCGTCATCGACGCCGACGCGATCTCCCGAAGCACCACTGCCACCGGCGGCGCAGCGATAGCCGCCATCGCCGAGCGCTTCGGCGCCGGCTTCATCACCCCCCAAGGCGCGCTGGACCGCGAACGGATGCGCCAGCACGCCTACGCCGACCCATTGGCCCGCAAGCAGCTGGAGGGCATCATCCATCCGCTGGTCGGCGAGGAGAGCGCGCGCCAGGTACGGGCGGCCCTCGATGCGCAGGCCCGCGGCATCGTGTTCGACATCCCGCTGCTGGTGGAGTCGGGTCGCTGGCGCACGCAGGTGGACCGCGTGTTGGTGATCGACTGTTCGCCACAGACGCAGGTGGACCGGGTAGTCGCCCGGAGCGGGCTGGCGCCCGAAGCCGTGCGCGCCATCATGGACGCGCAGGCCACGCGCAGCCAGCGGCTGGCCGCGGCGGACGTCGTCATCTGCAACGAGTCGCTCACGCTCGCACGGCTGCGTGACAACGTGCTACAGGCGGCCCGGCGCTTCGGGCTATGATTGGCCGCTTTGCCGGAGAGTCCCAGGACAGTCCCTAGCGTGATCCTCTACGAATATCCCTTCAACGAACGCATCCGCACGTACTTGCGCCTGGAGCACCTGTTCCGCCGCCTCGGCGAATTGGTGCCGCGATCCCATCCTGTCGACCATCACTATGCGCTGGCCACCATCTTTGAAGTGATGGACGTCGCAGCGCGCGCGGACCTGAAATCCGACGTGATGAAGGACCTGGAAAAGCAGAAGCAGGCCCTCAACGGTTACCGCGGCAACCCGGCGATCGCCGAGAGCGTTCTGGAAGAGGTCGTCGCCAAGCTCGAGCGCTGCTTTTCGACTCTGAACCTGCTGCCCGGCAAAGCCGGCCAGTCGCTCACTGAGAACGACTGGCTGATGAGCATCCGCAGCCGCGTCGGCATTCCCGGCGGCACCTGCGAATTCGACTTGCCCGCCTATTACGCCTGGCAGCATCGCCCGGCCGAAAGCCGCCAGGCCGACCTGGAGCGCTGGGCGTCCACGCTCGCCCCACTGGCCGAGTCCATCCACCTGCTGTTGAAGCTACTGCGCGACTCCGGCACGCCGCAGAAAGTGATGGCCGCGCACGGCCAGCTGCAGCAGACTCTGCCCCAGGGCCGCACCTTCCAGCTGCTGCGACTGCGGCTGGACCCGGCGCTGGGCCTGGTGCCTGAAATCAGCGGCAATCGCCTGATGGTTTCCGTGCGCCTGATGCGCCAGGAGGTAGCGGACAAGCTGCAGGCCAGCACCGACAGCGCCCAGTTCGAACTCACCCTCTGTTCCTGAGAAAGCCGGCGATGCGTGAACCGGACGGCCCCGCCAGCACGAAACTGCGAATAGTGCGCTGCCCAGCCTGCGGCGGCGACAGCGTCTATGCGCCCGGGAATCCCTTCCGACCCTTCTGTTCGGAGCGCTGCAAGATCGGGGACCTGGGCGCCTGGGCCAACGAGAGCTTCCGCGTGCCGGATGAAACGCCACCGGACGACCGGGCTTTCGGTGACCGGAAGCTGCAGTAGCCAGTCAGGCCCGCGCGGCAGAGTAGGTAGCGGATGTGAAGCCGCGTTCCTTCGCCAGCCATTCCAGCACCGGAACCGTCCCCGGTAACACCGGATTCACCTGGACCGGCAGCGTTTCCCAGGCACAAGCCTGGCCCTCGTGCATATGCAACTCGCCGGACCATTCGAAGACCTTGCAAAAGTTCAGGCAAACCAGCGCGTGCGGGTAGTCCACGCGCTCGGTGCGCCACGGATGGACGGCACCGATGGTCACGCCGATTTCCTCGTTGAGCTCGCGCCGCAACGCCTTTTCCACCGTCTCCCCGGCCTCGACCTTGCCACCGGGGAATTCCCAGTAGCCTTCGTAGACCTTGCCGGGCGGACGGGACGTCAGCAGGAAAGCCCCGTCCGCGCGAACCAGCACCCCCACCGCGACTTCAACTTCTTTGCGATCCGGGCCACCTTCGCGATCCAGGTGGCCATCGGCAACCAGCGTCATGCCGGGCGCCGGCCCGCGTAGTCGCGCGCGAACTGGTAAGCGACCCGCCCGCTGCGCGATCCGCGCTCCAGCGCCCACACCAGCGCGTCGGGCCGCGCCGCCTCGATGGCTTGCGCATCGGCGCCGAACCAGGACTGCCACTGCGCGGTGATCGCCAGGTATTCGTGTTGCGTGAACGGGTAAAAGCTGACCCACAGGCCGAAACGCTCGGACAGCGAGATCTTTTCCTCGATCACTTCGCCCGGATGCACTTCGACATCTTCGGTGTGGGTGTAGCTCAGATTTTCCTTCATGTATTCGGGCAAGAGGTGGCGCCGGTTGCTGGTCGCATAGATCAGCACGTTGGGGGTTGCCACCGCCACCGAACCGTCGAGGATCGACTTCAGCGCCTTGTAGCCGGGCTCACCCTCCTCGAAGCTCAAGTCGTCGCAGAACACGATGAATTTCTCCGCCATCGGCGCGACGACATCGACGATGTCCGGGAGGTCAACCAGGTCGGCCTTGTCGACCTCGATCAGCCGCAGTCCCTGCGGCGCGAACTCATTCAGGCAGGCCTTGATGAGCGACGACTTGCCGGTGCCACGGGCGCCGGTGAGCAGGACATTGTTGGCAGGCAAGCCCTGTACGAACTGCAGTGTGTTTCGCTGGATCTTCTCCTTCTGGACGTCGATCTCCTTCAGGTCGCCCAGTGTGATGGCCGCGACGTGACGCACCGGCTCCAGCACGCCGTGGCCCGACGAGCGCTTGCGATAGCGCCAGGCCGTCGACTGAGCCCAGTCGGGTGCCGACAGCGGCTGCGGCAGGATAGCTTCGATGCGCGCGAGCAGGTGCCCAGCGCGCTCGATCAACTGCTCGAACTTTTCGTTCATGACCTGTAGTCCGCGTTGATGCTCACGTAGTCGTGGCTCAAGTCGCAGGTCCAGACGGTGTCGGCGGCGCTTCCGCGGCCCAGCGAGACCCGCACGGTGATCTCGCTCTGCTTCATCACCCGCTGGCCGTCCTCCTCGCGATACGAGGGGTTGCGCCCGCCCTTGACGGCCACGTGCACCTCGTCCAGGTACAAGTCGATGCCGGCCGGGTCCAGGTCGGCGATGCCCGCGTAGCCGACAGCAGCGAGGATGCGGCCGAGGTTGGGATCGCTGGCGAAGAACGCCGTTTTCACCAGCGGTGAATGCGCAATGGCATAAGCCACCTTGCGGCATTCTTCGGAGGTGTTGCCGCCTTCGACCCGCACGGTGATGAACTTGGTCGCGCCCTCGCCGTCACGCACGATGCTTTGGGCCAGCAGCCGCGCCACTTCCAGCATGCCGGCCATCAGGGCCTGGCCCGAAGGGCTCTGCAGGGACGTGATGGTCGAATGCGCCGCGCGATGGGTCGCGATCACGACGAAGGAGTCGTTGGTCGAGGTGTCGCCATCCACGGTCACGCGGTTGAACGAACCCTCGGCCAATGCCAGAGCCATTTCCGCCATGACGGACGCATCGACCTTCGCATCGCACGCCATGAAACCGAGCATGGTGGCCATGTTCGGCCGGATCATGCCGGCGCCCTTGCAGATGCCGGTGATGGTGACCGGCGCGCCATTGATCGTCACGCGTCGGCTGAAGGCCTTCGGTACTGTGTCGGTGGTCATGATGCCTTCGGCGGCGCGCAGCCAGTTGTCGGCCCGGGCATCCGCCAGCGCCGCGGGCAGGCCCGCCTCGATGCGCTCGACAGGCAACGGCTCCATGATGACGCCGGTGGAGAACGGCAGCACCTGTTCGGGGGCGATGTCGAGATGGCGCGCGAGAGCCACACAGGTCCTGTGGGTGCGCATCAGGCCGTCCTCGCCGGTGCCCGCGTTGGCGTTGCCGGTGTTGATCACCATGGCGCGGATACCGCCGGCCTTCGCGGAATGCGCCAGATGGTCCCGGCACACCTGGACCGGCGCCGCGCAGAACCGGTTCAGGGTGAACACCCCCGCCACGGATGCGCCTTCGTCGATCAGCACGACGGTCAGGTCCTTGCGGTTGGCCTTGCGGATGCCGGTCTCGGCGACACCGATGCGCACGCCCGGCACGGACAAGAGCTCTGAAGCGCGCGGCGCGGAAAGATTGACGGCCATCGTGCGCTCCCTCAGCGCTGCCGCCAGGGCAGGCCGCGGAAGCGCCAGCCGCCCTGCTGGCCGCGATGGGCGTGTGCATCCGGATCACCTTCGAAGCCTTCGAGCACGTTGTAAGACTCGATCCCGAGTTCAGCTGCGCGACGGGCTGCGGCGATCGAGCGATGCCCGCTGCGACAGAAGATCGCCACCTTCTTGCCGGGGGGAACCGCCGCCTTGATGCCCTCGTCGAACGAAGGATTGATTCGCATGCCCGGCCACTGCTTCCAGGCCAGCGCGACCGCATCGGGCACGAAGCCCACCCATTCGCGCTCGGCGTCGGTGCGCACGTCCACCAGAATGGCGTCGCCACTTTGCCACCACTCATAGGCCAATTGAGGTGAGATGTCGCCCGCATAACCCAAAGCGGGCCGGGGCTGGGAAGCCGGCGCATCGAGCGGCGGTGCGCCCGCGTCGTGGCGCAGTCCGGAACTCAGGTTGGCGGGCAAAGCCTCGTCGATCCGGACGGGCCTCGGCAGGTCCAATCCACTCATGATTGCCTTGAATTCTGCCAGCGTCCTGCCGGCGACCCTTGCGTTGCCCGCTTTTTCTGCGCCAATGGTCGAGTGTGTCCGGCCTGCGTAGTCATGCCCAGGCCAGACGACCGTCGCGTCCGGGAGGGCAAACAGCACCTCCGTGATGCTGCGGTACAGCGCCTCGGCACTGCCTGACTGGAAATCGGTGCGTCCACATCCGTTGATCAGCAAGGTGTCGCCGGTAAAAACATTGTCTCGCCAAAGGTAGGACATGCCGCCCTCGGTGTGACCGGGCGTATGCAGAGCCTCGAGTTGCTCGCCGCCAAAGCGCAGCAGGTCACCGTGCTTCAGTTGTATCGCGGCGGTCCCGATGTTGCAACCTTCCGGCGCGGCCGTGCGCGCTCCTGCGTGTTCGGCGATGACCGCGGCGCTGGTGATGTGGTCGGCGTGCGCATGGGTCTCGATCGCCCACAACAGCTTCAGGCCATGTTCTTGCAGCACCACTAGGTCACGCTCAAGCTGGTCGTCTACAGGATCAATGATGACGGCTTCGCGGGTGGCTTGGTCGACCAGTACGTACGTGTAGGTGCTGGACGCGGAATCGAAAAGGTGGATCGGTTGCATGCGGCCATGTTAGTCGCACCCAGGCAGATCCGCGCAGCTGGGTGATTTGGTCATACATCGGGCTCGTTACGCGCGTGCCAGAGGTCCACGAACATCAGCAAGATGCCGATCAGGATGACGACGATCAGCGAGATTTCCCTGACCTTGAAAACGATGCTGCCCAGGAAGGCGATCACCAAGGCGGCGCCGAGCAAGCCAAAGACCAGTTTCATGGCGTCTCTTCCCTTTTCAATGAGCCTGTTTGACCGCACGGGTGAGCCAGCGAGCCGTGCGCAGCAAGCGCGCATCGTCGCCGCGGCGGCCGACCAGCTGCACGCCGATCGGGAGGCCGTTCTCGCCGTGCAGCAAGGGCAGCGTGATGGCCGGCTGCCCCGTAAAAGTCCACAGGGTGCACATCATGGCGTCACCGGTCGTCTCCAGCCCCCGCGGCGCCGTTCCGAGTGCTGCAGGCGTGAGAATCGCATCGAAATGATCATAAAGATCGTCGAACGCGGCGGCGATCACCTCCTTCCGCTCCAGAGCGCGGCGGTACTCAACGGCTGTCACGACCCGACCGCGTTCAATCTGTCCTCTTAGCGAAGCAGACAGCTGCTCGCGCCCCCGTTCGTATTCGTCATCGAACGAAGCGGCGATATCCGCCTCCATGACCTGCCGGTGCAGGTCGAGCACGCCGACCGACCCTTCAGGCAATTCGAAATCTGCAATGCGGCCGGCCAGCACCTCCGCCAGCTCGGCAAACGCCTCCTGCGCATCGGGCGCGACGCGATCCCACATCTGCGTGCGAACAAATCCGATCACCGGCGACATCGGCGGCTCGCAACGTGCGATGTCTAGCAGCGGGGGCCTGGCGCGTGGCTGCGTCGAGGCATCGCCCGCGTCGAATCCGACGAGGCACTGGGCGAGCAGCGCAACGTCCTCGACGCTGCGCGCCATGACGCCAATCTGGTCCAAGGGCGGCGATTGGCGCAGGACGCCCGTGCGCGGAATCCAGCCGAAAGTCGGCTTATACCCGACCACACCGCAAAACGACGCGGGCCGAAGGACCGAACCGTTGGTCTGCGTGCCGATCGCAAGCGGCACCATGCCCGCAGCCACGGCTGCCGCCGAACCGCTGGACGAACCGCCCGGCGTGTGGTCGGGGTTGTGCGGGTTACGCGTCTTGCCCGGCGCGTAGGTGGCGAGTTCGGTTGTCACTGTCTTGCCCATCAACAGTCCGCCTGCTGCGCGAAGCCTCCCCACCACGGCTGCGTCATGGCGTGGATGACGCCCGGCGTGCAGGACCGTGCCGTTTTCCGTGAACATGGCGGCGGTGTCGATGATGTCCTTGACGCCGACCGGCACACCATGCAGCGCGCCGAAGTCCGCGCCCGCCGCATGCGCCTCGTCGGCGGCATCGGCCTGTGAAAGCAGGAAATCGGGATCGAGCCGGGCCCAGGCCTGTACCTGCGGCTCGGTTTGCCGCACGCGGTCGAGCAGGGCAAGGGCGTAGTCACGGGCACTGAAGGCGCCCGCCTTCATCTGCTCGACGGCCTGGACCGCCGTCAACGCCGCTAGATCGGAAGCACGTGCATTCATCGGCTGTACATCAGTTCGGGAAGCCAGGTCACCAGGGCCGGGAAGACATAGATCAACAGCATCGCAACGAACACCATGGAAACGAAAGGCAGGCAGCCTTTGAAGATGGTGACCAGCTGGACAAATGGCGGGGCGATCCCTTTCAGATAGTACGCCGACATGGCCATCGGTGGAGTGAGAAACGAAGTCTGCAGGTTCAGCGCGATCAGGATGCCGAAGAACAGCGGGTCCACACCGAAATGCGGCAGCAGCGGCAGGAAGATCGGCACGAAGATGATGATGATCTCGCTCCACTCCAGCGGCCAGCCCAGCAGGAAGATGATGAGCTGCGACAGCAACAGGAACGTGACCGTGTTGAGGTTCATGCCAAGCACGAATTCCTTGATCAGGCCCTCGCCGCCCAGATACGAAAAGATCGAGGAGAAAGTCCAGGAGCCGATGAACAGGAAGCAGACCATGGCCGATGTGCGCGCCGTGAGGTAGACCGCTTCGCGCAGTTTTTGCCAGCTCAGCGCCCGGTAACCCGCAGCCAGCAGGATGGCGCCCAGCGCGCCGACCGCCGCCGCTTCGCTCGGCGTCGCCAGACCGAACAGGATAGCGCCAAGCACCGACATGATCAGCACGGCGAGGGGGAAGAAGGCCTTGAGCAGCAGTGCGAGAACCTGCATGAAAGTCGATGCCTGCGAAGGGTCCTTTGCCAGCTTGGGCATGAGCGACGGATAGATCATGGCGACAACGATCACATAGATCACGTACAGGCCAGCCAGCAGGAAGCCCGGCAGCAGCGCGCCTGCGTACAGCTTGACCACGGAGACGCCCGCGGTGGCGCCGTAAACGATCAGCATGATCGACGGCGGGATCAGGATGCCCAGCGTTCCGCCCGCACAAATCACTCCGGAGGCGATTCGCTGGTCATAGCCCGCCTTGAGCATGGCCGGAAAGGCCAGCAGCCCCATCAAGGTGACCACCGCTCCGACGATGCCGGTGGCGGTGGCGAACAGTGCGCAGGTGATCAGCGCGGCCACTGCCATCGCTCCCGGGACGCGGCGAAAGGCGATTTGAAGGGAAAGGAACAGGTTGTCCAGAATGTTCGACCGTTCGATCATGTACCCCATGAACAGGAACAGCGGGATGGCCACCAGGACGTCACTGTTCATCACGCTGAAGCTGTTTTGCGTGAACAGATAAAAGACGCGGTTGTCGAAGAAGTCCTGGCCGCCCTGGAAATACGCGAAGAAGCCGAAGCCGATGCCCATCGCCATCAGCGTGAAGGCGATCGGAAAACCGAGCAGGATGATGAAGATGAATGAGCCCAGCATCAGCAGGGCGATCTGCGGATTGCTCATGGCGCTACCCCAGAGCCGGTGGTCGCCGGCCGCGCCTTCTGCAGCACCGACTCCAGTTCCTCCACGTCGTGCAGCCTTGCGGGCCAGTGGCCGTCTCGCAGGCATAGAACACAGCGCAGCACTTCGGCGATGCCCTGCAGTGTCAACAGCACGCCGGCTACCGGCAGCAGCATCTTCAAGGGCCAGACCGGCACGCCCGCCGGGCTGTTAACGCTGACCTCATGGATCTTCCACGCGTCCGTGCCGTAACCCCAACCCGCGATCACGAGCGCCAGCACGCCGGGAAAGAAGAAAATAAAATACAGGAACATCTCGAGCCCCGCCTGGACCCGTGGCCGCCACATCCGGTAGAAGACGTCGCCGCGCACATGGCCGTTGCGCGACAGGGTGTAGGCCCCGGCCATCAGGAACAGCGAGCCGTACAGCATGTAGCTGAGGTCGAATGCCCAACTCGTGGGATCCCTCAGGACGTAGCGCATGAACACCTCGTAACTCACCCCGAGGATCAGTACGATGATGGTCCACGCGAAAGCGTGACCGACAGACTTGTTCAGCAGGTCGATCGTCTTGATGATTTTTTCGATCATGGGAAATCAGCCGGTTCAATAAGAAGGGAAGCCGGAGCCTCCCTTCGTGTGAGAACGCCCGGTGCGCTTCAGGTGCTCATGCCGGGAATCTTGCCATGGATGTGTTCGTAGCCGAGCTGGAAGTCGGCCTCGTTGAAGAACATGAACTTCGCGACCCGCTTGGACCAGGCGCGCTGGCTGTCCACCACCTTCTTGAAGAACGGATCCTCGTCCGAGAGCCGCTTGGTGAGCACGTCCCAGGCCTTCATCTGCGCGTTCATGATCTCCTTGGGCGTGCGGATCACGTTCACCTTGTCCTTGGTCTGCAACTCCTCGAAGTCGCGCGAGTAGTTGTCCATGGCGGTCCACCAGTTGGACGACGACGCGGCCTCGGCGGCGTAGCGCAGGATCGCCTGCAGATCCTTCGGCAGGGCGTCATGCTTCTTGCGGTTGAAGGCGATCTCGAAGAACTCCATCGCCTGGTGGAAGCTGCCCATCATGTAGTTCTTCGCCACGTCCTGCGCGCCGAACCGGCGGTCGGAGGTCGGATTGTTGAACTCGAAAGCCTCGATCACGCCGCGGTCCATGGCGGGGATGATTTCGCCGCCCGGCAATTGCGTGACCTTGGCGCCCATTTCCTGCATCAGGTCCGCAGCCAGGCCCACGGTTCGGTATTTCAGGCCCTTCAGTTCGGCGGAGCTCTTGATCGGTTTTTTGAACCAGCCCAGCGGCTGGGTCGGCATCGGCATCGCGAAGTAGCCAACCACGTCGAGGTTGATCTTTTTCAGCAGCTCGTTGTAAAGCTCCAGTCCGCCGCCGCGGTAGATCCACGCCAGGGTCTGCGGTGCGTCACAACCATTGATCGGCCCCGATCCGAACAGCGACGCGACCTTGCTCTTGCCGTACCAGTACACCGGCACGCCATGCGACGCGTCGATCACGCCCTTGTTCGTCGCGTCCATCACCTCAAACGGCTTCACGACCGCACCGGCGAGGAGGTAGTCGATGCGCAGGCGCCCGCCGGCCATCTCGTTGACGCGCTTGACGTATTCCTCAGCCATCTCGTTGAAGATGTCCTTGGCGCCCCAGGCGCCCTGCATCTTCAGCACGATGGGCGACTGCGCGACCGACACCATTGGCGCGGTCAGCACGGCGGCACCGGTGACGCCGCCAACGGCGGCTCTCAGGAAGCGGCGACGGGCGGGCTTCGCTGCTTCGGGAACGGCAACGCCGGTTTGGGTTTCACTCATGATCCTGTCTCCTTCGATCTGGTTTGAACACATTTGTATGAAGGTATCCTTGCGAGTGTTTGCGTAGGTTTGCCGGTACTCGCCAGCCGTTGCGGACTCCACTACGTTACGAGCTCGGCCGTCAGTATCTCTGGGGGATTACCCCAAACTTGATTGAAATCGGCGAATCATGTGCGCGAACTCATCAAACAATCTTCACGCTCAGGTTCGGCAAGCCGTCGACATGCATTTCGATCACGTCGCCGCGCACGACGGGGCCGACGTTCTCCGGCGTGCCGGAATAGATGATGTCGCCGGGGAACAGTTCGAACGCTTCCGAGAGTTTGCTGATCTGCTCAGCCACGGACCAGATCATTTGATTGAGATTGGCGTTCTGCTTGAGCTGACCGTTCACCTTGAGCCAGATGGCGCCCTTGGTGAAGTGGCCGATCTGCGCCACCTTGTGCAGCGCACCAATCGGCGCCGACCGATCGAAGCTCTTGCCGATTTCCCAGGGCTTTTTCTCGTCGCCCATCGCGCGCTGCAGGTCGCGCCGCGTCATGTCCAGGCCCAGTGTGTATCCCCAGACGTGCTCGAGCGCCTGCGCAATCGGTATGTTGCGCCCGCCCTTGCCGATGGCCGCGACGAGCTCTGCCTCGTAGTGATAGTTCTTCGTGAGCGGCGGATACGGGTGCTCGGGAACCGCGCCCAAGGCGACGAATTGAATCGCGTCGGTCGGCTTCTGAAAAAAGAAGGGGGGTTCGCGATCGGGATTGGATCCCATCTCGATCGAGTGAGCCCGGTAGTTGCGCCCGATGCAGTAGATGCGCCGCACAGGGAACATCTCGTCCGAGCCCGCCACGGGAATATAAGTTGCGGGCACCGCGAACGGCGTACGCACCGCCATGACGCTACTCCAGGTCGAAGCGCAACCCGCCAGCCCGGCTGCAGCGGCCGCCGCCGATCCCTGGAAAAAATCTCGCCTGTCCATCGCCGTCTCCTTTTGTAGTTCAGCCGGCTAACGATAGCTTGCTAACGATCGAACTTCAATATCCAAAACCAAGGCCTCGTGCTCCGGTGCGATGCGCGCGGGGTGTCGCGGGGTTGACGTTTACGTAAACGTCAAGTATGGTCGCGTAAACTCGGCCGACTGCCCCGCAGCCCGGGCTTTCTAGTTGTCCCTTCCTGGGCGAAAGACACCCATGACCGACCTGTCCGCCGAATTCAAGGCGCTCGCCAACTACCGCCCCACGCACAAGGTGCGCTTCGTCACGGCCGCCAGCCTGTTCGACGGGCATGACGCCGCCATCAACATCATGCGGCGCATCCTGCAGGGCATGGGCGCCGAAGTGATCCACCTGGGCCACAACCGCAGCGTGGACGAGGTGGTGACTGCCGCCCTGCAGGAAGACGTGCAGGGCATCGCCATCAGCTCCTACCAGGGCGGGCACGTCGAGTACTTCAAGTACATGGTGGATCTGCTCAAGGCGCGGGGCGGCGAGCAAATCCAGGTCTTCGGCGGCGGCGGCGGCGTGATCGTGCCTCCGGAAATCCGCGAGCTGCAGGCCTATGGCGTGTCGCGCATCTACAGCCCGGAAGACGGCCAGCGCATGGGACTGGCCGGGATGATTGGCGAGATGGTGATGCGCTGCGACAAGGACATCAGCGGCTTCGCGCCCAGGGACGCGAAAGCGATCCAGGGCCACGGCGAAATGAACTGGCGCGCGCTCGCGCAGCTCATCACCGCGCTTGAAGAAAACAAGGCCAATGAGGCGCTGGTGCACGCTGTACGGGCACAGGCTGCTACTAAAAAGATACCGGTCCTGGGCATCACCGGCACGGGCGGTGCGGGCAAATCCAGCCTGACCGACGAGCTGATCCGCCGCCTGCGGCTCGACCAGGGCG
>JBDSWB010000150.1:0-21207 GCA_039926915.1 Ramlibacter sp. | reverse complement strand
TGGTCGGCCTTGCGCGCCGCCTGGGCCGATCCGGGCGCGCGCCAGGTGGCCCGCATGATGTTGCCGGCCCTGCTGGGCGTGGGTGTGGCCCAGATCTCCCTGCTCATCAATACCCAGATCGCGTCCTGGCTCGCGCCCGGTAGCGTCACCTGGCTCAGCTATGCGGACCGGCTGATGGAATTTCCCACGGCCCTGCTGGGCGTGGCACTCGGTGTGGTGTTGATGCCGCAGCTGGCCGGCGCCCGGGCCAGCAACGACGCGGATGGCTATTCCGCCATGCTCGACTGGGGGCTTCGGTTGGTGGTGCTGCTGGCGGTGCCGTGTTCGGTTGCGCTGCTGGTCTTTGCCAAGCCGCTGGTCGCCACGCTGTTCCATTACGGTGCCTTCACCGACGCGGACGTGTCGCAGGTCGCGCTGGCGCTGGCGGGGTATGGCGCCGGGCTGGTCGGGCTGGTTGCGATCAAGGTGCTGGCGCCGGGCTTCTATGCCAGCCAGGACATGCGCACGCCGGTGCGCATCGCCATTGTGGTGCTGGTGATCACCCAGTTGCTCAACCTCGCCCTGGTCCCGCTGCTGAAGCACGCGGGCCTGGCCCTGTCGATCGGTCTGGGCGCGCTGGTCAACGCGGGCTGGCTCCTGATCGGATTGATCAGGCGGGGCAGCTACCGGCCGTCGCCGGGTTGGGGCGTGTTCGCGCTGCAGGTGTTCGCGGGCAGCGCATTGCTCGCCGTGTTCCTGATGTGGGGCGCAGGCCATTTCCAGTGGGTGGCGCTGCGCGCTCACAGCCTGCAACGGGTCGGGCTGATGGCCTTGATGCTCGCGGGTTCTGCTGCTATCTACTTTGTAGCTATATGGGCTGCCGGCCTGAAACTGCGCCAGTTTGTCACGCGCTGATCGCGCGCCTGGCGCCGGAGCTTGACGAGCGTCGGCGGCTCAATTACAAAGAACTCATGCTGTTGAATTTCTCCGCGCCGACGCCGCTCGAATACTTCAGCTCGCTGGTGCAAAGCGACGACCATTTCCCCCTGATGGAAACGGCGGCATCGCTTGCACAGGACGAATACCCCGACCTCGACGTGCAACAGGTCCTCGGCGATGTCGACCAGCTGCTCGCGCGCCTGAAGCGGCGGCTGCCCGCCGACGCCGCGCCGCTCCAGCGGCTGCGGATGCTGAACCAGTTTTTCTTCCGCGACCTGAGTTTCGGTGGCAACGTCAACGACTATTGCGACCCCGACAACAGTTACCTGAATGTCGTGCTGCGCACGCGCCGCGGCAACCAGATTTCGCTGGCGGTGCTGTGGATCGAGCTGGCGCAGGGCCTGGGGCTGCATGCCCGGGGCGTCTGCTTCCCAGGGCATTTCATGGTCAAGGTCAACTTGCCCAAGGGCCAGGTGGTCATCGACCCCTTCACCGGCCAGTCGCTGTCCCGCGAGGAGTTGGCCGAACGGCTCGAGCCCTACAAGCGGCGCAGCGGCCTGGTCGATGAATTCGAGGTGCCGCTGGGCCTGTACCTGCAGGCGGCGCCGGCGCGCGACATCGTCGCCCGCATGCTGCGCAATCTCAAGGAAATCCATCACGCACAGGAAGACTGGCAGCGCGCGATCGCCGTGCAGGACCGACTGGTCATCCTGCTCCCCGACGCCTGGGGCGAATACCGCGATCGGGGTCTGGCCCATGCGGAACAGGGCCACAGCGCGCTGGCGGTCGTCGACCTGGAAACCTACCTGGTCCACGCGCAGGACGCGCTGGACATCGACGCGATTGCCGACCGGGTTGCGGACCTGAGGCGCGCGAAGAACTGAGGAACTGGCGCGGCCCGGCACCGGCCGAACGCGGGTGCGCTGCCCTTCAACGTTTCAGAAATTGCTGAATCTGGGTGCTCTCGTCCGGGGCACGCGGCAGGATGCGCGTCGGGACGGCGTGTGCAGCGGCGGCAGCACGCGATCCGGACTGGACCATCAGCCTCGATCCATGGATCAAGGCCTCCTGCGCCGGCATCAGGCTGTCAGGCCTTGAATTCAGCACCCGCAGCGGTTGTACCCGCATGCCGATCGCGTCGTTCTGGACGGGCGGGGGCTGCAGCAGCGGTTCCAGCCAGTCGATGATCGGCTGCCACTGCGCGAGGTCCGCTGCGGCGTGCTGCGGCGGCAGGTCGAACATGGTGAGGCCGCGCTCGAGGCTGCGCACGTACAACTGGGTTTCGCGCAGCGCCCCCAAGAAGGGAATGCCCAGCGCAGCGGACCAGGCGCTCAAGGATTTGGCTGCGTGGGTCCGGCCGTCGATGCGCATGCCCACCACGCCCAGCCGGCAACGGCCGCTGGCGATCCGGGGCAGAGCCATCAACTCGGCATGGCAGGCCTCGGCTGACTCGCGGTCGAACATCGAGGAACAGACCGGCATGACGACTGCGTCGGCGAACATCACCACGCGTGCCAGTTCGAAGCCGTGCATGCCGCCGGGCGTGTCCAGAACGACATGGGTGATGCCGGTGGGCACCCGCAGCATCTGCTTCTGGTCCATCGCCCAGGGCGCGATCTGCGGCAGTCCGGGGTCGCGGCGCTTGAGCCAGGCCCTGCTGGATTGCTGGCGATCCACGTCGCCGAGCATGACCGAATGGCCCTGCCGCGCGCACCACGCCGCCACATGGGCGGCGAAGGTGCTCTTGCCGCTTCCGCCCTTGCGGTTGACGACTGCGATCACAGGCATGGATTCCCTTTGAACCGGACAGGGGATGCAGTTTGATTCAATTTTGTAACGGCGTCCAGTGGGCCAACCCCAGCGTACCTCGGGCGCTAGTGGTTTCGTAGCGTCGCAGCATCGGAAGGGCGGCCGCCTTCTTTGAACTGGCGCCAGGTGCGGCGCAACTGCCCGTCCGAGCTGAAGCCGGCGAGTTCCGCCGCCTCGGTCACGCTGCGGCCGGACTCCAGCGCAGCGCGGGCCACCGCCAGCCGGATCCGGCGCAGGTATTCCAGGGGCGCCGTCCCCGCGTGTTCGAGGAACAGGCGCGTGAGATGGCGTGAAGAGGTATGGCCGGCGTGCGCCATACGCGGCACGGTCCAGTCACGCTGCGGTTCGGCGCTGACCGCATCCTGCACGCGATGAAGCGCGGCATGGATGTGGTTGCGGTAGGCGAGGAACGGCGAAAGCTCCGGGTCCTGCGGGCCGCGCCGCAGGGCCACGACCATGGTTTGCGCGACCTGCGATGCGAGGGCGGCTCCGCACTCCCCGGCGATCAGGTGCAGCGCCAGGTCGATGCCGGTGGTGACGCCGGCGCTGGAGGCCACCCGCTGGTCGATCACGAACACCCGATTGGCCACCACATCGCAATCGGGCGCCAGGTTGCGCAACTCATCCAGGTGTTGGTGGTGTGTGGTGGCGCGATGGCCCCGCAGCAAGCCAGCGTGGGCTGCCAGCAACGCGCCCGCACAGACCGTCACGAGGCGAAAGCCCTGGCTGTCCGTGGCCACCTCCCGCAGCCAGCGAACCGTCGGCGCCACGCCGGGACCGGTCAGGTCCAGCCGCGCGCCCGGCATGCCCACAAGCACCAACCAGCTGGCCTGCGGGAGAGTCGGGGGCAGAGGCGCAACATTCGCGAGTTGGACGCCGACGGAAGTCCGTGGCGCTGGCTCGGGCCCGACGAAGCGCAGGTCGAAGCGCGGAGCGCCGTGCGCGGCTGCCAGCAACTGGTTGGCGATGCGGAAGGCTTCGGCCGGTCCGACCCAGTCCAGGGCCAGGCTGCCGGGCAGCAGCACGAAGAAAACAGGAACAGTGCTTGTCACCACCGGGTTCACGCTGAGGTGGCCATCCGGTCGACGGCCTGGCCGACCGTGCAGATGCGCGCGAACCGGTCCTTGAGCACCGCCGCCGTGCGTGCCTTGATGTCGGCGGCCGGCAGCTGCGATCCGTTCTCGTGCAGCATGTCGAATGTGAGCGTCGCGTCGGTGACGTAGTCGATCTGGAAGCCAAGGTCGGATGCGTGGCGCGCCGTGGTTTCGCAGCATTGCTCGGTGCGGATGCCGCTGATGATCAGCCGGCCGATGCCGTTCTGTGTCAGCCACACGTCCAG
Source organism: Ramlibacter sp. (assembly GCA_039926915.1). Taxonomy (GTDB): domain Bacteria; phylum Pseudomonadota; class Gammaproteobacteria; order Burkholderiales; family Burkholderiaceae_C; genus Ramlibacter. The sequence goes on along the minus strand of JBDSWB010000150.1, from coordinate 17,141 downwards.
GCCGGTGCCGACCAGGGCGCTGTGTCGTGACTTGTGGAAAGTCGCGGCCGGTTCGAACGCCGCCAGGCCTTGCAGCGGGCGCACGGAGCCCGATTCGAGGGCGAACGGGTTCGGCGGTGTCTTCGGTCCGTCGACGTGGAAGATGCGAACGATGGGCACGCCGTTCTTGCGGCACGCCTCGACCAGCGCGTTCTGTGCCTCTAGGAAGGCCGGAATGTCGCGCTCAGTGAAGTATGGGCGCTGGCGGAAGGATTCCTGGGCGTCGATCAAAACAAGACATGATTTCATGATGGCGGTCTCCAGCGGTTGCGGGGGTTAAAAGCGCCAATTGTCAGCTGTAAAGCATGGCTTCGCCACTTAAAGGCGGACCAGAAGCATTCATTTTAGGACGTGAGCCTTCGGCCCGCGAGCAGGGCCAGGGCGCACCCCGCCAGCCCGGCGCCCGCCATGAAGGCGACGGGGGCGCCCCATTGGTCCCACAGCAACCCGGCCAGGCCACTGGCCACCAGCAGCGCCAGGCCGCTGACGAGGTTGAAGAAGCCGAAGGCCGTGCCGCGCAAGTCTTCAGGCGCCACCTGCGCCACCATGGCCGACAGCAGTCCCTGGGTCATGGCCATGTGAAGTCCCCAAAGCGCGATGCCGCCCCAGAGCAAAGGGCCGCTGTTGCTCGCCGCCAGCAGCAGGTCTGCGGCGATGAGAACGCCCAGCCCCGCCGCGAGCAGGCCGCGGTGGCTGACGATGTCGGACAGTTTGCCGAACGGGTAGGCGCCCAGGGAGTAGACGACGTTCATCGCGATCAGAACCAGGGGCGCCCAGGCCAGTGCCAGGCCGCCCTGCTGGGCGCGCAACACCAGAAAAGCCTCCGAAAAGCGCGCCAGGGTGAATGCCGCGCCGATGCCCACAACCCACCAGTAGGCGCCGCTGAGGCGGCGCAGGTTCTCGCGGCGGATTGGATTGGTGCGCCGCTCGGCCTTCACCGCAGGCGGCTCGCGCACCGCGAACAGCAGCAGCGCCACCGACAGCGCCGCGGGAATGACTGCAACCCAGAACACCGCCCGGAAGTCGTCGGCCCACAGTAGCATCAGCCCGATGGCGAGCAGCGGCCCGAGGAACGCCCCCACCGTGTCCAGCGACTGCCTCAGGCCGAACGCGGCGCCGCGCATCCCGGGCGGCGCGATGTCGGCGACCAGCGCGTCGCGCGGCGCGCCGCGAATGCCCTTGCCGACGCGATCGATCAGGCGCGCCGACAGCACCAAGCCGGTTGTGGACGCCAGCGCGAACAGGGGCTTGGAAAGGGCGCCCAGCCCGTAACCGAGCAACGCCAGGGGCTTGCGACGCCCCATGTAATCGCTGAGCGCACCCGAAAACACCTTCACGATCAGCGCGGTCGCTTCGGCGGCGCCTTCGATCAGGCCGACCACCAGCACACTGGCGCCCAGCGTGGTGACCATGAAGACCGGCAGCAGGCTGTGGATCAGCTCGGACGAAATGTCCATCAGCAGGCTCACGAAGCCCAGCACCCAGATACCGGCCGGCAGGCGGGGCGTGGAAGCGTCTGCGGGTGCGGGGTGATTCGGCATAGCGGCGATAATTTCCGGATGTACCCGAAACAAGTGATTCAGCCCGAAACGCTCAGTTATGAGCAGGCGGGCGTCAACTACGACCTGATCGATCCCTTGAAAGTCGCGGCCCAGCGGGCCGCAGCAGCGACAGGATCACATCTTTCGGTGCATGGTTTCAGCGAAGTCCAGGCCTCGCGCGGCGAATCCGCCTATGTGGTCGACGTCGGGCCTTTCTACATCGCCTCCATCGTCGAATGCCTGGGCTCCAAGGCGCTGGTGGCCGACGAGATGCACAAGCTCACCGGCAAAACCTACTACGACAGTATCGCGCAAGACACGATCGCAATGGCGATCAACGACCTCATCACGGTGGGAGCGACGCCTCTGGTGGTCCAGGCTTATTGGGCCGCAGGTGGGTCCGACTGGTTTGGTGACGCGCAGCGCTCGCAGGCGCTGGTGGCGGGATGGAAGAAGGCCTGCGATGCCTGCGGTGTCGCCTGGGGCGGCGGCGAAACGCCGGCGCTGGCGGGCATCGTCGAAGCCGGTCGCATTGACCTCGCCGCCTCCTGCACCGGGCTGGTCAATCCCAAAGAGCGGTTGTCCCTCGGCGACCAGCTGGCCCCGGGCGACGCGATCGTCCTGCTAGCTTCCAGCGGCATCCACGCCAATGGCCTTAGCCTGGCCCGCAAGCTGGTGGAGCGCCTGCCGCAGGGGTACCTGACGCCGGTGGCCGACGGACTGACGTATGGTGATGCGCTGCTGGCCCCCACAGTGCTCTATTCACCGGTGACCGAAGCGTTGTACAAGGCGGGAATTCTTCCGAGGTATTGCGCGAACATCACCGGCCATGGCTGGCGAAAACTTCTGAGGCACCCCGCGCAGCTGACGTATCGGATTCATTCGGTGCCCGGTGTGCCGCCGGTTCTGGGTTTCATCCAGCGCCACGCCGGCCACGACGACCGCGAGGCCTACAGCACGCTCAACATGGGTGCCGGTTTTGCGATCTTCGTGAAGGCGGAGGATGCTGACCGCGCGGTCGAGGTCGCGAATGCTGCGGGCGTGCCCGCGATCGTCGCGGGCCGCATCGAAGCCGGGCCGAAACAGCTCGTGATCGAGCCGCTGGGAATCCGGTTTGGCGATGACGACCTGCAACTGCGCTGAACGAGCCGACTCGTGGTCCCCCTGACAACGTCCTGACCCCGATGCAGTTCACTCCCGCCCAAAAACGCGCAGCCGCATGGCTCGCGATCGCGTTGCTGGCCGTGCTGGCGTTGTGGCTGCTGGGTCCGGTGCTCACCCCCTTCGTGGTCGCCGGCGTTTTGGCCTATGCGCTCACGCCGCTGGTGGACCGACTGGATGCATTGGGGCGCGGGCGCATGCCGCGGGTGCTGGCGGTGGTGACCGTCGAACTGATGTTCATGCTGGCTCTGCTCTGCCTGATCCTGCTCATGGTGCCCATCATGGCGAAAGAAATTCCGCTGATGCGCCAGCAGTTGCCCCTGGTCTTCGACAAGCTCAATTCGACCCTCTCGCCCTGGCTGGCCCAGTACGGCGTCAAGATCGCCCTGGACCTGGACAGCCTGAAGGCCCTGGTGCTGAAGTACCTCAACGCAAATTACGAGGATGCGCTCGGCTCGCTGCTGTCCTCGCTCAAGCTCGGCGGCAGCATGGCGCTGACGGTGATCGGCAATGCCGTGCTGATCCCGGTGGCGCTGTTCTACCTGTTGCTGGACTGGAAGCAGTTCGTCGCCCGCGCGCTGGAACTTGTGCCGCCGCGCACGCGGCCGGGCGTCGATTCGTTCACCGATGAAGCCGACCAGGTGCTGGGCCAGTACCTGCGCGGACAGTTGCTGGTGATGCTGACCATGGCCGTGTTCTACAGCACCGGCCTTGCGCTGTTCGGGCTGGACCTGGCCCTCCCGATCGGCGTCTTCACCGGGCTTGCGATGTTCGTGCCGTATGTCGGTTTCGGCATCGGGCTGGTGCTAGCGGTGCTGGCCGGCCTGTTGCAGTTCGCTTCGGTCAAGGCCCTGGTGATGGTGGCTGCCGTCTACGGTACCGGCCAGGTGGTCGAGGGCTTCTACCTTACGCCCCGCCTGGTGGGAGAGCGAATCGGCCTGCATCCGCTGATGGTCATCTTCGCCCTGCTGGCATTCGGACAGCTGTTCGGGTTCGTCGGCGTGCTGGTCGCGTTGCCTGCCAGCGCCGTGCTGTACGTCGCCATCCGCAGGCTTCGCGCCGGCTACATGGGCAGCAAGCTCTACCAAAGTTGATGCCGATCCCATGAAGCAGATCGCACTCGACATCGGGTTGGCACGCGGGGCCACGCTGTCCAACTTCTTCGCCGGGCCGAATGAAGCCGCGCTCAGGCATCTGCAGTTGTGGGTGGGAAGCCCGACCCGCTCGCCGGTACCCACTTACCTGTGGGGCGCCGGCGGCAGCGGCAAGACGCACCTGCTCAAGGCGGTGGAGGAATCTCTGCGAGAGCAGGGCGCGGTGGCCGGGTGGCTGGATGCCGCGATGCTCGAGCCGCCCGAGTTCAACGAGAGCTGGGCGGTCGTCCTGCTCGACGGCGTGCATCTCTACACTGCCGTGCAGCAGCACATGGCCTTCAACTGGTTCGTCAATGCGCAGACGCTGCAGCGCGGGGTGCTCGCGGCCGGTGCACTGCCACCGGCGGACCTGCAATTGCGCGAGGACCTGCGCACCCGGCTGGGATGGGGCCATGTCTTCCAGTTGCAGACCCTGACCGAGCCCGAGCGGCGCGCGGTGTTGCGGCAGGCCGCCGATGCGCGCGGGGTCTTTCTGGGCGACGAGGTGATGGACTTCATGCTGACGCGCTTCTCGCGCGACCTGGGCAGCCTGATGCAGCTGCTGGAGCATCTCGACGGCTACGCCCTGCAGACCAAGCGCGCCATCACCATCCCGCTGATCAAGTCGATGCTGGAGAACGAGTGAGCCAGGACAAGCTGCAGCTGGCACTGTTCGATCTCGACCATACCTTGCTGCCGATCGATTCCGACTATGCCTGGGGCGTGTTCACCCAGCAGATCGGCTGGACCGACCCGGTGTTGTTCAAGGAACGCAACGACGAGTTCTACGAGCACTACAAAGCCGGCACCCTGGACATCCACGACTACGTGCGATTCGCCACCGACGCCGTGCGTCAGCGCGGGCCGGCGGAAGCCGCGGCCGCTCACGTCCGATTCATGCAGTCAGTGATCGAGCCTGCCCTGCGGCCCGAGGCGCTCTCCCTGGTGCAGCAGCACAAGGCGCGCGGCGACCATCTGGTGATCGTGACGGCAACCAACGAGTTCGTTACCCGGCCCATCGCCCGGGCTTTCGGCGTCGACGAACTCATCGCCGTAGAACTTGCCCGCGGCGCCGATGGATGGATGACGGGCGAGATCGCCGGCGTTCCGTCGGCGCGCGAAGGCAAGGTCGAGCGGGTCGCGCAGTGGCTCTCGGCACATGGCCTGGCCTGGGCCGACGTCGACACCACGTTCTATTCGGATTCAATCAACGATCTGGCCCTGCTGGAAAAGGTCGACCTCCCCGTGGCCACCAATCCGGACGAGCGGCTGCGCGCTATCGCCGTGCAACGAGGCTGGCGCATACTGGACCTGTTCAAGGAAAAATGATTAAAAAATTCATCGACAAGCTGCTCGGCAAGACGAGCGGCACGAGCGGCAAGCCGAACTTCGGCAAGCGCCAGGAAGTGGGCCCGCAGGAGCATGGCATCGACCCGGCCCTGGTGGACGACCGGGCGCTCAACGTGGTTCACACGCTCAAGGAAGCAGGGTATGAGGCCTACATCGTCGGCGGCGCCGTGCGCGACCTGCTGGTGGGCTTGCGGCCGAAAGACTTCGACGTGGCGACGAACGCGACGCCTGAGCAGGTCAAGGGCCTGTTCCGCCGCGCCTTCATCATCGGCCGGCGTTTCCGCATCGTGCACGTGGTCTACGGTCGCGGGCGCGAGCACGAAGTGATCGAGGTCTCCACATTCCGCGCCCACATGGACAACGCCGCGGCGGAGCAGGTGGCGGGCAACGAGAAGACCAGCAAAAGCGAACTGGCGGGCATGAAGCACGCCGTCGACTCGACGGGGCGCGTGCTGCGCGACAACGTATGGGGACCGCAGGCCGAGGATGCGACGCGGCGCGACTTCACGATCAACGCGATGTATTACGACCCCGAGACCCAGACAGTGGTGGACTACCACGGCGGCATCAAGGATGCGAAGAAGCGCACCATCCGCATGATCGGCGACCCGCTGACCCGGTATCGCGAAGACCCGGTGCGGATCATCCGAGCAGTCCGCTTTGCCGCCAAGCTGAATCCGCTCGGCTTCAAGCTCGACTCCAAGACCTCGGCGCCGCTGGTCCAGTGCCAGGCATTGCTGGCGGACGTGCCGCAGAGCCGGTTGTTCGACGAGATGCTGAAGCTGCTGCAGACCGGGCACTCTCTCGCGACCATCGCCAAGCTCAAGGAGCTGGGCATGGCGCGCGGAATCTACCCGCTGCTGGACGTGGTGGTCGAGCGCGCCGACCAGCCCTTCGTGAAAGCCGCGTTGCAAGACACCGATCGCCGCGTCGGCGAGGGTAAGCCGGTGGCGCCCAGTTTCCTGCTGGCCTGCGTGTTGTGGGCCGATGTGCGCGACGGCTGGGCCGAGCGGCTGAATCACAAGCAACACCCTTTCCCCGCGCTGCAGGACGCGATCGACGACATCTTCAACGCGCGCATCGGCGACGTCTCCGGGCGCGGCAAGCTCGCCGCCGACATGCGAGAGATCTGGATGATGCAGCCGCGCTTCGAGAAGCGCACCGGCAGCACGCCATTCAGCCTGGTGGAGCAGCCGCGCTTTCGCGCCGGCTTCGACTTCATGCGCCTGCGCGCCGATGTGGGCGAGGTCGACGTGGTGCTGGCCGACTGGTGGCAGGAATTCAGCCAGGCGAGCGATGCGGTGCGCGAGGACCTCGTGGCGCAGTTGCGCGATGAGCAGCACAAGGGCCAGCGGCGCGTGCGGGCGCCGCGGCCGGCCGACAAACCCGCGGGCGGCGCAGCCGACATCGCGCCCCGCGCGCCTGCGACAGAGTCGGGCCAGGAAGGCGAAGGCGAAGGCGATGAGGGGGGTAGCGGTGAAGCGCCGAGGAAGCGCCGGCGTCGGCGCCGCAAGCCCTTGGGCGAGGGCGGTGCAAGGCCACCGTCTGAACCGTCGGGGTCGCGGGACTAGGGCGCCGCCGGCCATGCGCGACGAGGTCACGGCCTACGTGGCGCTGGGCGCCAACCTGGGCAAGCCGGCGCAGGCGGTATGCGACGCGCTGTTGCTGCTTGAGGGGCTGCCCCAAACCCGCCTGGTTCGGCATTCATCGCTCTTTCGCAGCGCGCCGGTCGACTCGAGCGGGCCGGATTATGTCAACGCCGTCGCCGAACTCGCGACGCGGATCACCGCGCCCGAGTTGCTGGACCGGCTCCAGGCCATCGAGCAGGCCGCGGGCCGCGAGCGCCCGTTTCCCAACGCCCCGCGCACACTGGACCTGGATTTGCTGCTGTTCGGCAGCGCCAGCATCGACAGCGCGAGGCTGCAGGTGCCGCATCCCCGGATGACGGAGCGCGCGTTCGTCCTGGTCCCGCTCGCGGAAATCGCGCCGCATTCGGTGGCGGTTGAACAGCTCGATGCAGTGTCGCACCAGCGCGTCGACCGGCTGGCGTGACCCTACCTCCGGGGTAATTGCCCGCATGACGAACGAACCCCATGATCGAACCAACGAAGGGTTCACCAACAAACGGAGGTTCTCATGACTGACACCGGCCTGATTGCGATTGCGTGCGGGCTCATCATCGGACTCGGCGCCATCGGCGCCTGCGTAGGCATCGGCACCATGGGCGGCCGCTACATCGACGGCGCCGTTCGGCAACCCGAAATCATGGAACCACTGCAGACCAAGATGTTCCTTCTGGCCGGGCTGATCGACGCCAACTTCCTGATCGGCGTGGGCGTGGCGATGATGTTCGTCTTTGCCAGCCCGTTCGCGAAATGATCGCGCTAGAACCAGTCCACCAACCCGGACTGCTGCGCGTTCTCCGGGTTGGAGCCGGCGTCGAGCACGCGCTGCAGCGCATCGTCGTTGGCCAGCCCCAGTGCTTTGAGCACGCAGGCGGCTGCGGTGCCCGTGCGGCCGATGCCGGCGGCGCAATGCAACATCACCGCATCGCCCCGCCGCAGCGCATCAGCGATCTGGTTCATCTCGCGCCGGAAGCCGGCGGGATCTTCCGGCACCCCGAAATTTCGCATCGGCAGGTTGAGCCAGCGGAAGGGGACTGTGTTTTCCGAAACAGCAGCGTGGTAGGCGGGGGAGAGTTCCGCCAGTTCGCTGCGCGATGTCAGGGCCACGACCAGCGCCAGGCGCGACTCGCGCGCCGTTGCCTCGAAATCCGTCCAGGGCTCGAAGCGGCCGGGCATGGACCCCAGCCAGAGCGATCCCGCGATTCCAGGCGGCAGCGAGACGGAGCGAAGGGCCATGGCCCAATTGTGACGATGCTGGCGCCTTCGCGGTCAAGGGCCGGTGCTGCTGTTTGGACAATGCCACCTTCGGCCGGGGGCCAGTCCTACACCACGGCCACGCAGCGGGGGCTACATTGACAGTGCAAATGGAGCCATCCGATGAACATTAAGACACCGAAGCCAAGCACGGACGAAGAGCGCCAGCGGCCGCAAGCGCCAGCGGAGGGCGAGCCCGGCTCGAACGCGGTCGAACATGAACCCGATCCGGACGCCCGGCCGATCCCCGACGGGCAGCACAAGTACATCCGGCGCAGTCCCTTCACCACCGGCAACGATTGACCAGTCGAATCGGTTCAAGTGCTTCAGCGGGGGCGTTGCCGGCTCAGCACCACGTCGGATTCAGGGTAGGCGATGCACGGCAGGATCCAGCCCATCTCTTTTTCCTCGGCCAGCAGCCCGGGCCACTGGATGAGGTAGCGCACCTTCCCGCTGACGAACATGCACATGCAGGTTCGGCAACTGCCGTTGCGGCAGGAACTCGGCAAGGCGAGGCCAGCGAATTCGGCCGCGCGCAGCAGCGGCGCGTCGTCAGTAACGCCGAAGCTTTCACCTTGGGGTTCGAACCGGGCCGTGAATCGCGTCACGGGCACCGGCGAGGAAGATTCCGGGGTCTCCTGGCTGCGACTCATGGCCCATCATAATCAGCGCTTCCACGCAGCAATTGTTCTATGTCCAGTTACCAGGTTCGCCCTGCCATCGAGAGCGACGCCCCGGCGGTCGCAGCCGTCCATGCCAGCTCATCCCACGCCGCCTATGCCGACGTGGCTCCCAACGACCAGCCGGTGCTGCCGATCGAAAAACGCCGCGCCTTTTGGCGCGATGCCATCGAATACGGCGAGCCGCTGGTGCAAGTGGCGCTGGACGCCGACGTGCTGGTCGGCTTCGTCGGCTTCGACCGCTCGCGAGACCCGAAGTCCCGGAACACCACCGGGGAAATCTGGGCCATCTACGTCGAGCCCTCGCACTGGGACCGCGGCGCCGGGCTCGCGCTGTGGGATGCGGCGCGCGAAGGCTTGGTGGAAGAAGGGTGTGCCGAAGTGACACTCTGGATTCCGCTGCTCAATGAACGTGCGCTGCGCTTTTTCGAACTCGCGGGCTTCAAGCGCGAGATCAGTTCCGCGAAGACCTCGCTGATCGGCGGCGTCAAGCTCGAGGAAATCCGCCTTCGCCGTCGGCTGGACTGAGGGGAAAGGCGGTCAAGATGGCATCGAGCCTGCTTGCTCTCCTGGACGACGTCGCCACCATCCTGGACGACGTTTCCGTGATGGGCAAGGTGGCGGTCAAGAAGACCGCAGGGATCCTGGGCGACGACCTGGCGCTGAATGCGCAACAGGTCACCGGCGTGAAGGCCGACCGCGAATTGCCGGTGGTGTGGGCGGTGGCCAAGGGATCGCTGATCAACAAGGCGATCCTCGTGCCGGCCGCGCTGCTGATCAGCAGTTTTGCGCCGTGGGCGGTGACGCCGCTGTTGATGGTGGGCGGCGCCTATCTGTGCTTCGAAGGTTGCGAGAAGCTGGCTCATAAACTACTGCACAGCCGCGCCTATGATGACGCGCACCACCAGGAACTCACCCAGGCCCTGTCCAATCCCGAGGTCGACATCTGTCAGCTCGAAAAGGACAAGATCAAGGGCGCGGTGCGCACCGATTTCATCCTGTCGGCCGAGATCGTCGCCATCACCCTGGGCACGGTGGCCAACAGCGAATTCGAAGTCCGGGTCGGCGTGCTTTGCGCCATTGCCCTGCTGCTCACGGTGGGTGTCTATGGACTGGTAGCGGGCATCGTCAAGCTCGACGACTTCGGCCTGTTCCTCAGCAGGAGCAAGCGCAGCGTGTCGCGGTCGATCGGCAGAGGCATCCTGGCCGCGGCGCCTTGGCTGATGCGGGCGCTGTCGGTGGCGGGTACCGCGGCCATGTTCCTGGTCGGCGGCGGCATCCTCACTCACGGCATTCCGCCCTTGCACCATGCCATCGAGGCGCTCGCGGCCCGGACGGGAGAACATCTTGCCTCCGTGGCGTCGATGCTGCTGGACGGGCTTGCCGGCGTGGTCGCCGGCGCGATCGTGCTTTGCGGGGTCACGCTGGTGCAGCGTATCGGCCGACGACGGGCGGCGGCGTGACGGATCCGCAACACCTTCACTGGACTGAAAAGGGCCAAAGCCATAGAGCGCGCTGGCGATCGGAGGCGGGCGTGCCCGTGCCGCGGCGCGTCCAGGCGGTCGACGACACTTTGACAGCGGCGGCCGCCTTCCGGCTGGCCAGCGAAGGCACAGCTTTGCTCTGGCGCAGCGATTTCCAGAATGCCCGGCAGCTGTTGCAGGCCCTGAGCCGCCGGGCCGCTCCCAAGGCGAACAGCGCCGCAGCCGGAGGCAGAGGTGATCCAGTCAGCCGACGCGCCGATCGCAAGCCCCGCAAGTCCGCGCCTGCGCCGGCTTCCGCGACCGAGGCTTTCAACCTGCATCGTCAGGCCCAGGGACAGCGCTCACGCACGCTCGGCAGGTTGGTGGTCGAGGTGCAGGGCGATTACGGCATGGCGTTGCCACGCGCGCCTGATTGGCGGCAAGCCTGCACCGAAGCGTGGGGACCAGCGGATGGTCAGCCTTCAGTGGTTTCGTTGCGCGAACTGCTGGGACTGGTTGGCGCCCACGAATGGCGCAAGAAGGGGGTGGAGATCACGCAGCTGGGGCCGGCGCCCCGCAATCGCGTCCATCCGCACTACGGCGTGTTTTCGCCGGTGCGCGGTGAATACCTGGAGCTCGTGGCGCGCACGCCTCTGCCGGCGCATGACCAGGCCTTCGACATCGGCACCGGCACCGGAGTGCTGGCGGCCATCCTGGCGCGCCGCGGTGTCGCCAAGGTGGTAGCCACCGACCAGGACCCGCGAGCATTGGCTTGTGCCCGCGAAAACATCGCCCGGCTCGGGCTCGACGCGCAGGTCGACGTCGTGCAAGCCGATCTCTTCCCGCCCGGACTCGCGGCGCTCGTCGTGTGCAACCCGCCCTGGGTGCCGGCACGCCCGAGCTCGCCTCTCGAGTTTTCCATCTATGACGAAGAAAGCCGCATGCTGCGCGGATTCGTCGCCGGGCTGCCCGGGCACCTTGCGCCGGGTGGTGAAGGCTGGCTGGTGCTGTCCGACCTCGCGGAGCATCTCGGCCTGCGCACGAGAGAGCAGTTGCTGGCGATGTTCAAAGCGGCCGGGCTCCAGGTCGTGGGGCGCGACGACATCCGGCCGCGTCATCCCAAGGCCGTCGACAAGACCGATGCGTTACACGCTGCGCGTTCGCGCGAGGTGACCTCGTTGTGGCGCTTGGCAGCGGCTACGCAAGGCGCGCCAGCTCAGGCGTAGGCAGGCTCCTACGCCGGCCCGGGCGCTCTGCGGATACGCAGCCCTTGCACCGCGGCAAAAAATCGTACCTTGACTTCATCGAACCCTGGAGGTTGCCATGTCCGACATAAAGCTGCAGCCGTTTTCTTCGCACCGAACGCGGCTGGCCGGGGTGTTGACCCTCGACACGGGTGCGCACTGGCGGCCTGACCACGAAGACCTCGCCCTGGGTTGCGAATGCGCGGACCCGGCCTTGCAGATCGAACATTGGCACCGCGACTTGGAATGAAACTCGCGAAACCCGCACCCCTGCCCGCGCGATCCGGCAGATCCGAATTTTTCAATGCTCTTCGCAATGGGATGCTGAGCGGTGGGGTGGTGCTCGCCTTGACTTTTCCGACCGGCGGCTTCCTGCATCGTCACGGGGTCGAGCGCCATCCGCAAGGTGTGGCCCAGCCTGCGCCGGTACGTGTGCCGATTCCTGTGCCGGTGCGGCTCGCGGACTTCGGCCAGACGCAACCCAGCGACGACGTGCGTCAGCTGGCCAACTGGGCCGTGTTCACGAGAGACCACAAGGACCTGTCGATGATCTTCGTGGACAAGAAGGACGCGAAGGTCTATGTACTGGACCATCTTGGCCGCCTCCAGGGCGCGGCGCCCGTGCTGCTGGGCTCGGCCATTGGCGACGACACCGTCCCGGGTATCGGTGACAAGCCGATTGCGCAGGTGCTGCCGGAAGAACGTACCACCCCCGCCGGCCGTTTCATCGCGGAGCCCGGGATGAACGCACGCGGCGAAGACGTCGTGTGGGTGGACTATGACGCTGCGGTTTCGATGCACCGCGTGCTCACCACGGATCCCAAGGAGCAGCGGCTGGAGCGCATGGCTTCTCCGAACGCGCAGGACCATCGCATTTCCTACGGCTGCATCAACGTGCCGCGGGCTTTCTTCGAGCAGTGGCTGGCACCTACTGTGAGGCAAGGGGGCGCCGTGATCTACGTTCTGCCTGAGATCCGGTCGATGCAACAGGTCTTCGGCTCGTTCGATGTCGAGTCGCCGTCCCGCATGGCTCAGCGTTAGCGTTTCATGTCGCGCGCGAACCTGCTGCCTGGCTCGGCAGGGCGCAGGCGTCCGTCTTACACCGGCTCATGGCTACCGCCGACGCTTTTGTCCCCGCGTGGCTATAGCCTTGTTCCAGTTGGCGAAGCTGCCGGCGTCCACCCCTCACGAATCCAAGGAGTTTCCAAACATGAATGCATCCACCCTCTCCAAGGGCTTGCTGGTCGGCCTCGCCGCTGCAGGCATCGCGGCTTCCGCCCTCGCCCAGGGCAGCCCGCCCAACCCGGCGGTCAAGAACCCGGCGATCGGCGCGGGGCAGCAAAGCTCCCAGTCCACCCCCATGGGCACCACGGGCACGCCGTCCGGCAACTCCACCGCCGGCGGCATGAGTGGCTCCACCGGCTCCATGGGTTCCACGGCCAATACGACCGGGTCCATGTCAGGTAGCACCGCTACCGACACAGCCTCGTCCAGCGCCAACACGATGGGCGCCAGCGGCACGACGGGCAAGCGCGGCATGCGGACCAAGGCCGACCGCAACTGATCAATCACGCTGTCACACAAGAAAAACCGGGCCTGGCCCGGTTTTTTTGCTTTGATCAAACTGCGCGCCAATGATTTTCGGCGACCATGCAGCCGCTGATCCGCCAGGTCGCGTCGGGCTGCTTCTCCATCTGAAAGAGCGCCAGCCAGGACTTGGATTCCGAGTCGGTGATCTCCACGAGTTGCAGCACGCTGCCGTCGTCTTCTTCGGCCTTGTAGAAGGTCACCCGCGCAGGCCGGTAAACCATGGGGTAGGCGCCACGCACCATGGCGAGAAAGCGCCCTGAACTGCCGATGGCTTCGCGTACGGCCGGCGTGGCGGTCTGGAACGCGCCGTCGGCGTCGTCTTCGGCGAGCGACGCCAACTGGGCGGCGATCACGGTCTGGACCTTGACCGTCTCGGTGTCAGACAACGGGCTCGCCTTGGCCTTCAACGAAGCCGTCCCCGCCAGTGCGATGGCGGCCACCATGAAGAAACGAATGAAGAGACGGCTCATCTGGCGTTCTCCCGAAGCTGTGATGCGAGAGTACGCAATTGCGGCGGCTTCGAACTGTAGGCCGGGGACGCCTGGATTCGTCGGACGCAGCAGCATCGCCAGGAGCCTGGAAAATGCAGCCGGGCCCCACTGGACAATGTTCTTGCATTTCTCGCAGAGCGCGAAAGCCTGATACCTGTCTTCGTAGCGCGGAGCCCGGCCGGCACAGAGGCAGTTTGAGGCGCGCTGCCGAACCTGCACGCAAGCCGTCTGCTCGAACGGGTGTAGGCTGCTTCCGGCAACTGCCTGATCAACCCGGATCGGCGAAGAGACCTTCGAAGCCTTCCAGCGGTTCAAAGCGCCGATTGCGATAGTGCAGCCTCGTCGGCCCGGGCAGTGCGCGCTCGCGCACCGAGTGCCGCGCATCGCCCGGATAGCAAATGAAGCGTACGCCATCGAGCTCGAAGGGCTCAGGCAGAACGACCGGAGGCGGGTGCTGCCTCGCCTGGGCCAGCGCGCCGTCCACTGTGTCATGGCGCGCCAGGTGCGCCAGGCTCATGATCTGCGGGGGTGCGAGCTCGATGACCCCGTCCCAATACTGCTGGAGCGCCGCACGTGGCGCGAGCCAGCTGCTCTCGGTGGCTTCATGGTTGTCGTGGTGCGCCACCTGGCCTGCAGGAAAAGGCGCGAGGAAGAACCGCGTGTCGAATCGCTTGCGGATCACACCGCCCACCCGCGGCGTGATCCAGCGCGACCAGGGCTGCAACCGGCTGGCTTCGAGCCGCAACGACAGCAGGCAGAGAACCTCTTCGAATGAGTGGCCTTCGCGCAGCATTCGAGAGGCCAGCCCCGCGCGCGCCGAATCGGCGCCCTGCGCGAACAGCACGCCCGATTCCTCAAAGGCTTCCCGCAGCGCCGCCACGTAAAGCACAGCCGCGGCATGCTCATCGGTTTGCGGCTCGGCCAACGCGGCATGAAGCACCTGCGCCGGTGTGTCCAGATGAGCCTCGAGGTCCAGGTCGGCATCCGCCAGATCCACCTTGCCTCCCGGGAACACATAAGCGCCCCCAAGCACGTCGGACAGTCCGTGCCGCTTGAGTAGGAACACCTCGAGCCCGCCCGCTCCATCGCGCAGCATGACCACCGTGGCCGCGGCGCGCACGGGGCTGTCGGAGGGCTCGTCAATCATGTCCATCGCCCGCAAGGCTAGCAGACACGGCGTCGGTGAACAACGGCGGGGACCGGCAGGCAGAGTCCGACATGCAGTGAAGACTGGACCTGACGCCCCGTTCGTGAGCGAGCACTACTCTGCATACAGCTGGCAACGAAGCTGGCCCTTCAATCCAATCCAACTTCAAGGAGTTTTCATGAGTGCACTCACCAAAATCGCAGGCGTACTTGCCGGCCTTTCCACCGTCGCTGTGATCGGGGTTGCCGTCGCGCAGAGCGAGCCGCCCAATCCGCTCATCACCAACCCGGCCATCGGCGCGGGCCAGCAAAGCACGCATCTGACGCCGATGGGCGAGACCGGCGTGCTGGCGCACATCGGCGAAGTCCGCACGGCGGTCATCGAGCGCCAGCCTGAAGTGGCCGTGGTCACCCCGGCGCCCGTGCCCGCCCCGGCGCCTGTTGCCGTCGCCCCGGTGATTGAACAGCCCACGACGACGGTCGCCATGGGCGCGGCGCCGCAGCCGGCTCCGCAACCGGCACCGATTCGCCGGCGCGCCGATCGCAACTGATCGTGCAGAGGCAGGCGCGACAATTCGCGCCACCCAGAAACCGGCAGCCGACTAACGGTTGCCGGTTTTTTGCTGGGCGATGCGTTGCAGGATGAGCTGGGGATAGGAAACGCGGCCAAAGTGCCGCGGGGTGGCGCCGCCAACGACCGGCCAGTGCCATGAGGGCAGTCACGCGACGGGGCACTGGAAATGCATCCACAGGCGCATCGCCCCCGCTTGCCGGAATGGGTCAGTCGGCGATGCTCGGGTCCCTGCGGATCGTTTCGCGGTCCCGGTGTTCGTGGCGATCCAGCTTGCCCTGGGTGTGGTCGAGCAGGCGGATCAGCTTGTGGGTGGCGCCGCGGAAAGCTTCATCCTGCGTGGGCGCATGGTGGTTCACCGCCAGCGGCGCGTGGCCGTTCAGGCGCGCTTCCATCATGCAACGCTTGTCCGAGGCGCCGTTGGTTTGGCTGTTTTCGTCACTGAGTTGAACTTCGACCCGGGTGATCTCCTGGCTGAAGCGCGACAAGTTGTCGTTGAGGTACTCGTCCGCCCATTTCTCCAGTGTTTCCTTGTTCTCGATGCCGTTGCTGGTGTTCACTTGAACTTGCATGCCGGAGTCCTTTGCGTTGGTGTCTGTCCAGTGTGAGCGGGAGTGCGGCAGGCGTGCTGTAGGAATTCCACGCAGCCCCTGTAGGACGCTGCGCGGTGGTCCTCAGCCGCGGCCGTGCCGGAGCCTGTATGCTCGCCGGTCGTTGAAGAGAAATTCACATGGCTGCGCTGGAAACCATAGAAACCGAAACCGGGCTGCTGCCCGAGGCTACTGTCATTGTGCTCCACGGGTTGGGCGCAGATGGCAATGATTTCGTCCCGATCGCAAGGGAACTTGACCTGTCCCCGGTCGGTCCTGTGCGATTCGTCTTCCCGCATGCGCCGATCATTCCGGTCACCATCAACAACGGCTACCGCATGCGGGCGTGGTACGACATCCTCGGGATGGACCTGGTGCGGCGCGAGGACGACGCAGGACTGCGTGGCTCCATCGTCCACGTAGAGGAGCTGATCACGCGGGAGAAAGAGCGCGGAATCCCGGCCCACCGTATCGTGCTGGCCGGGTTCTCGCAGGGTTGCGCCATGGTGCTACTGGCCGGGCTTCGCCACAAGGAAAGGCTGGCCGGCATTGCCGGTTTGTCGGGCTACCTGCCGCTGGCGCAAAGCACGGCCGCTGAACGAACCGACGCGAACACCCTCACGCCGATTTTCATGGGCCACGGCCAGCACGACAACGTGATCGACATCGAGCGGGCGCGGACGTCCTACGATGTGCTGCGAACGCTGGGCTATTCGGTGGAATGGCACGAGTACGCCATGGCGCACTCAGTGAACATGGAGGAGATCGCCGACCTCAACCGGTGGCTGCTAAAGGTCTTCGAACGCTGAGAAACTTTCGTGGAGCACCGCGGAACCGGCTTTGCCGGGCCGCAGGCCGCTTCAGGGGTGGTTCAGGCTTCCCCGCCGAACCGCTTGATGAGGTTGGCGATGTACTTGTCGACCAGCTTCTCGAATTCGCTCTCGACGACCGGCGCCACGACCATCTTCATCAGGCCGGGCAGGGGCAGCGTGATGTCGCCCTCGATCTTCAGTTCGATGCCGGTGGACTTTTTGTTGTCCTTGATCTTCCAGTGGCCGCCCACCAAGGCGTTGCCGACCCCTTCGACAGGGGTCCACACGACCGTGCCCTTGGACTTGTTGCTCGTGTATTTGCTGGCGTAGACGGTCTGGATGTTCACCTGGGCGGTGCCCACCTTTTCCATTTCCCACTTATAGACGCCATCGCCCATGTCGGTGAGCTTGTCTACTTTCGGAAAGTGGGACACGGACGTGGGCACGTCGG
>JBDSWB010000149.1:0-16252 GCA_039926915.1 Ramlibacter sp. | reverse complement strand
CTGATGGACGAAGCGCTGCACTTCATGCGGCTGGGCACCTTCCTCGAGCGGGCCGACAACACCGCCCGGCTGGTCGACGTCAAGTTCCACGCCGTGCAGAGTGACTTCTTCGGCAACGCCAGCGAGAAAGACCAAGAGTACGACTTCTACCACTGGAGCGCGATCCTGCGCAGCGTGTCTGGCTTCGAGATCTACCGCAAGGTGTACCGCGACGTGATCAAGCCCGAGCGGGTGGCCGACCTGCTGATCCTGCGGGCGGACATGCCACGTTCGCTGCATGCGAGCCTGAACGAGGTGGTGAGTAACCTGGCCATGGTCGCCAACGACCAGTCGTCGGAAACGCAGCGCCGCGCCGGCAAGCTGCGCGCCGACCTGCAGTACGGCGACATCGACGAAATCCTCGCGACCGGCCTGCACGCCTTCCTGACGCAGTTTCTGGACCGCGTCAACGAGTTGGGCGCGCGCATCAGCCGGGATTTCCTGGTCCCGGCCACGGCCTGACCGGCGCTCCATGAACCCGATGGAACACGGCGTCGCGCTGCTGCGCGCGGGCCGATTCCACGAAGCCGTGCTGCAGTTCGGCGCAGCCCTGCGCGAATCGCCCCTGGCCGTGGAACCCCGCCTCGGGCTGTCGCAAGCCTGCATCGGGCTGGGCGACGGCTGGGCCGCGACCGCCTGGCTGAGCGATGCTTGCCGCGCTGCCCCGCAGCGGCCGGACCTGTGGCGGGAACTGGCCCGCGTGCTGGCGGCGCAGCAGCGAGATGCCGAACTCGGCCCCCTGCTGCAGGCCGCACTGTCCCTGCATCCGGACGATCCGCCACTGCTGCACGCGCGCGCCGACCTGTACCTGCGCGGCCATGACTATGCACAGTCGCTGCCGAACTATGTGCGCCTGTATGAGCTGCAGCCGCGCGACCGGGTGGTGCTGCTTCACCTTGGCTATTGCCTGGAACAGGTGGGCGATGTGGAAGGCGCTGCGACGCGCTACCGCGAAGCCATCGCCCTGGAGCCCGATTTCCTGGAGGCGCACATCGACCTGGCCGGCGTACTGTGGCGGCTGGAGGACTTCGGCGGGGCATTGGCGCACGCGCAGAAGGCCGTGGCGCTGGCGCCCGGGCATGCCCACGCCCAGCGGATCCTCGGGACCGCGCTATTGAACCTGAACCGGCTGGACGATGCTGAAGGCCATTTGCGGCGTGCGCTGGAGTTGAGACCGGAATTCGAACTGGCGGAACTGGACCTGGCCTTCGCGCACCTGTTGCGCGGCGAATTGCGGGAAGGCTGGGCGCTGTATGCGCGTCGCTGGCGCGATGCGCAGCGTTTGCAGCGGCCTGCCTTCTACGATCCTGCGCGGGAATGGGAGGGTCCGGCGGCGCAGCCCCTCGCGGGCAAGCGTGTCGCCGTTTATGCCGAGCAGGGCCTGGGTGACGCAGTGCAGTTCTCGCGTTATCTGCCCTGGCTGCAGCGGCAAGGCGCCACTGTGGTCGCCTCGGTACAGCCGGCGCTCGCAGCGCTCATCGAGCACAGCTTCGAAGGCGTGCAGTGCCTCACCGAACAGCGCCGGTTCGAGGTGGATTGCCACGTGGCGCTGATGGATCTGCCGCTTCACCACGGCACCACGCTCGAAACCCTCCCTGCCGATGTGCCTTACCTTCGGACGACGATGGAGAAGAAGGAAGCGTGGCGCGAGCGGCTGGCGCTGTGGGACGGAAGGCTCAAGGTGGGTCTCGCCTGGGCGGGCTCGCGCGCGCAGGTCAACAACAACAATCGCTCGATGCGCCTGAGCAACTTTTCAGTGTTGTTCGAGATGGCCGGCGTGCAGTGTTTCAGCCTTCAGCAGGGCGACGCCGGTCGATTCACCGACATCAAGGTGGCGACCGAGCGCCTGGTCGACCTGACCCGCGAGTGGGCCGACTTCACCGACAGCGCCGCGATGCTCGATGCACTCGATCTTGTCATCACGGTAGACACGGCGATCGCCCATCTCGCCGGCGCAATGGCCAAGCCGGTCTGGGTGATGCTCGCACCGAATGCCGACTGGCGCTGGATGCTGGAACGCGAGGACTCGCCCTGGTACCCCACCATGCGACTGTTCCGCCGCGGTGTCGGCGAGGAACGGGCGGCGCAGGTGGCGCGCATCGCGCAAGCACTGGGGGACCGCTTGCACAAGCCAGGGCGGCTGGCCTTGTAAGTCCACTGAGGGTCAGTCCCGTGGATCCGTGCCCGGACCAGGAATTCGTCGAGGATGCGAACGCCCTCAAGAACCCTTCCCCGCCAGTGCCTCTTTCACTTCGCGCCCTAGTTCGATCACGGCCATCGCGTAATAGCTCGACCAGTTGTAGCGAGTGATGACGTAGAAGTTCTCCGTGCCGGCGACGTACTGCGGCTCGGCGCCACCGTTTTGCAACTCCACCAGCGCGAGCGGTCCTTCGTGTTGCAGCGCCGGACCTTCGAGCACCGCGCCGCGGGCCGTGAAACCGGGCACGCTGAACGTCGGCAGGATGTCGGGCGCCAGCAGACCTTCCTTGTCGAGCCGCGCCATATCGAAGCTGACCGGATAGTGCGTGGGCATGCCCGTGCGCCACCCATAGCTCCTGAAGTAGTTGGCCACCGACCCGATCACGTCCGCCGTGTTGGCGGCCAGGTCGATGCGCCCGTCGCCATCGAAGTCGACCGCCCAGCGCACCCAGCTGCTCGGCATGAATTGCGGCATGCCCATGGCCCCCGCGTAGCTGCCGAGCGGCTTCAGCGGGTCCGATCGCGAATCGCTTTGCATTTGCAGGAAGTTTTCCAGCTCGCCGCGGAAGTAACTCGCGCGCTCAGCGGCCCGCGGGTGTGCGTCCGGAAAATTGAAGGCCAGCGTGGCCAATGCGTCGACCACCCGGAAGCTGCCCATCTGCTGGCCGTAGATGGTTTCCACGCCGATGATGCCGACGATAATTTCGGCCGGCACGCCGTATTCCCGTTCCGCGCGTTCCAGCAGCGCCTGGTTGTCCTGCCAGAACCGCACGCCGGCGCCGACGCGTACCGGGTCGATGAAGCGGCTGCGGTAGGCGCGCCAGTTCTTGGGCGTACCCGCCGGCGACGGCTGCATGGCGCGCGCTACCGAAGGCAGGAACTGCGCCTGGCCGACGGCATTGCGCACCCAGAGCGCGTCCAGGTTCCGGCGTTGCGCGACCTCGTCGGCCCACCGCATGGCCTCTTCGTTGCCGGCATAGGGCACGCCGCGCTGGCTGCTGCGCTCGTTGGCCACGCGCTTGCGCGTGACCGTCTGCGCCTCAGCGGGAGCGGCGAGGCTGGAGGCTGCCAGGGACAGGACGATGAGGAACAGGAATCGGGACATTCAGCCGGGCCACGCAAGTTGCTTGAATTCTCGCCGGAGCTCGGCAAGGCTGGCTCCGGGTTGGCGGGCATAGCGTTGCGACTCCAGCTTCAGCAGCCAGTTTGCCAGTCCCTGAGCACTCGCGCCGAAACGGCCTGTGACAACAGTGGCCATTTGCCGCGGCGCCGCCGCGGCGGGCAGATCGACGCCGGCCCGGCGCAGGCGTGAACGGGCCTGCGCCAGCAACCTCAGCCACGGGTCGTGCTGCATGCGTTCCCACAAGGTCCAGGCCGCGCCGCAAAGTGCCACGACCACCAGGATTGCAAGCAGCACGTAGCTGAGGTCTTCCCAGCTCGGGGACTGAAAGCCGAGTTCCTTCAACAGGTCCAGCTGCTTGCTTTGCGTGTAATTCAGCACCCACTGGTTCCAGCCGTTGTTCAGCGCCTCCCACGCGGCGCGCAGGTTCAGGGCCAGGTTCGGCGTCACATTGCCCAACGCGGTGGCGATCACTCCGCGCGGCGCCTGCAAGCGCTCGAAGGCGCCGGTGCGTCCGGGTGCCACCGACGACGTCGGGTCCACCCGCACCCAGCCGCGGCCCGACAGCCAGACTTCGGTCCAGGCGTGGGCGTCGCTTTGTCGTACCACCCAGAAGCCGTCCACGGTGTTGCGCTCGCCACCTTGGTAACCGGTGACGAGCCGGGCGGGGATGTTCATGGCGCGCATCAGCACCACGAACGCCGACGCGATGTGTTCGCAGAACCCTTCCTTCCGGTCGAACCAGAATTCGTCCGCCGTGTTCGACCCGTACACGCCGGGCTCCAGGGTGTAGCGGTAATTGCCGGTGCGAAGCCGGTCCAGGGCGGCCTGCACAAGGGCTGCCGGCCCGCCCGCGGCGAGGGCAGGATCGCTGCGCATCGCCTGCGCCAGTGCCTCGGTACGCGGGTTGAAGCCGGTCGGCAGTTCCAGGTACTGCGGCAGCACCGACGCCACGTTGGTGCGGGGCCCATGCCGGAAGATCGCGTGGCTTTGCGCCTTGTAGCGCAGCAAGTCCGTGACCGGCCGGTTGGCAACCCACTGCAACTCGCTCGTCATGACCGGCTGGATGGCGGGGGCCACCGGCGGTTCCGCGGCGGCGTCCAGCACCAGCAGCCAGGGGCGGTTGTTCGGCTCGAGCGTGACCTCATAGCGGATCGCAGGGCCCATCACCTCCAGCTGCGCCGGGCCGGCCAGCGCCGGCGCGAAACCCGCGTTCGACCGCGATTGCAGCGGCCGCCACTCGCGCCCATCGAAAGAAGAAAGCACCGGGCCGCGGAAATAGAGATCGTTCTGCAGCGGTGGCTCGCCTTCGAACTTCACGCGCATCGCGATCGTCTCGTCAAGAGCGAGGCTGGCGATGGTGCCGACTTGCATGTTGGCCGACAGGCCGCTGCGGCCGCTCATCGCGTCGCCCGGGATGCCCCACAACGGCGCCATCCGCGGGAACAGCACGAACAGCACGGCCATGATGGGCGCACCGAGCAGCGTCATCCAGCCCGCGGTGCGCGCGGCCTGGGCCAGCGACGGCTTGCCCACGGGCATGTGGGCATTGACCAGCGCCGTGAGCAGGCCAAGCAGGCCGATCAGCATCGCCGCCGCCGTCACCAGCGACTGCGAAAAGAAGAAGTTCGTGAGCATCGTGAAGAAGCCCAGGAAGAAGATCACGAAGGCGTCTCGCTTCGCGCGAAGCTCCAGTGTCTTGAGCGCGAGTAGCACCACGATCAGCGTGACGCCGGCATCGCGACCCAGTAGCGTGCGATGAGTGACCAGCGTCGCCACCACAGTCACGACCAGCAGGCCCAGCAGCCACCATTTTCCGGGCAGGGCCCGCGAGTAGAAGGCCAACCAGCCGCGCCAAACCAGCATGGCGCCGAACAGTGCGCTGCACCACAGCGGGAGGTTGGCGGTCTGCGGCAGCACCACCCAGCCGATGACGACCAACAGGAACAGCGCGTCGCGGCTGTCGCGGGGCAGGGCTTCCAGGCGCACTAACATACCGCCAACGCCTCCAGGCAACGTCGCTTGTGCGCTTCTCCCGACGCCGGCTTGATTTCCTCGCCGGGCAGGCGCAGTCCGTAATCCACGCCCAGGCGGTCCGCCTTCAACACCCATGCCGTCAGTCGCGACAGCTTGTGCTCGGTTCCGGGGCCTGCTGCGGCGAAGTCCAGCCACAGCTCGTAGCGTTGCGCCTGCTGCGTGTCACGGCTCACCAGCTCGTCGGCCTTGGCGGCTTTCTTCCACACCACCAGCTTCAACGGGTCGCCCCGGCGGTACGCGCGCACGCCGTCGAACTCGCCGGAGTTCTGTGCGCGCGACGCGGCGGCACCGCCGGCGCGGGGCTCGCCCGGCGGCAGCGGCGGCGGGAAGGCTTCAGGGGCCGGATAGACCACCACCTGCGCCGCTGGGCGCCACACGGTCCACACCCGGAACGTGCCGAGCGGGAAGCGGGTCTCCGCGGTCAGCGGCGGAACGTGGTGGAGCCCGCGGCGCTCCGGATTGAACGCCACCTGCACGGTGCCCTGACCCAGGCCCGGCACGTCGGCCCAGACCCAGCGGTCTTCATGCGTCGCGTCGAGGACGGCCAGGCCGATGCCATAGCGCACAGAGGGCCGGTCGTTTGTGAGCACCACGGACAAGGTGGCGCTGGCGCCTGCGAACTGCGGGTCGGGCGCCAACAGGTTCAGTGTGAGGCCGCGCAGCGTGCCGTGGCAGACATACATGCCGACGACGGCGCTGCCCGCCAGCAGGAACGTCAGCAGGTAGCCCAGGTTGAGCTGGTAGTTGATCGAGGCGACGAGCAGCAGCAGCAGCGTGGCGCCCAGCATGAAGCCCGGCCGAGTCGGCAGGATGTACACGTTGCGCTGGGTCAGCGTGGTGGTGTCCGCCAGCGGCAGCCGCGCCTGCCACCACTGCCGGAAGCGGCCACGGACGAATGAGAATGGATTGAAGATTGCCGCATTCACGGTGCACACCATTCGGGGGCCACCGCGGAACCGGCTTTGCGGGGCCGCTGGTGGCGCCCCCTTGAGGGGGAGACGGCGTAGCCCGAGGGGGCCCCGCCGAAGGCGCTTCGGGGGTGTTTCATGCTAAGGCAGGGGCACGGCCTCCAGCAGGGCCCGCACTTGCTCGATCGGGCCCCGGCCGGCGTCGCTGACCGGGATCATCCGGTGTGCGACGGTCTGGGGCAGGATGGCCTGGACGTCGTCCGGCGCCACATAGTCGCGCCCGCTCAGCATGGCCTGGGCCTTGGCGGCACGGATCACTGCGATGCCGGCGCGCGGCGACAGGCCCTGCAGGAACCAGCGGCCGGACCGGGTGGCCGCCACCAGGTCCTGCACGTATGTCAGGAGCGGGTCGGCGGCATGCACCTGCAGCACTTTTTGCTGGAGCATCTGGAGGTCCACTGGCGTCAGGGTGTTCTTCATCGCCTCGACCATCCCACGGCGGTCGGCCCCGCTGAGCAGCTCCCGCTCGGCCGCGCGATCCGGGTAGCCCAGCGAAATGCGCATCAGGAACCGGTCGAGCTGCGACTCGGGCAGCGCGAAGGTACCCAGCTGGTCGTGCGGGTTCTGGGTGGCGATGACGAAGAACGGCGAGGGCAGCGCGCGGGTCTCGCCTTCGACCGTGACCTGCTTTTCCTCCATGGCTTCCAGCAGTGCGCTCTGCGTCTTGGGACTTGCCCGGTTGATTTCGTCGGCCAGCAGCACCTGGGCGAACACCGGTCCCGGGTGGAACACGAACGCCTCCTTGGCGCGCTCGTAGATCGACACGCCGGACAGGTCACTGGGCATCAGGTCGGCGGTGAATTGAACCCGGGAGAAGTGCAGCCCGAACGAGCGCGACAGCGCATGGGCGAGGGTGGTTTTGCCGACGCCCGGGACGTCCTCGATCAGCAGGTGGCCACCGGCCAGCAGGCAGGCCACGCAATCCTGTACCTGGGCGGGCTTGCCCACTATCACCGTGTTAAGCTGGTCGAGGAGCGTCTTGAGTTTTTTTTGTGCATCCATGGGCTTGGGTTCTGCTCATGAAAGTGAGCATGAGCAGTGCCTGAACGTTATCCGAATTTCGGCTTAGCCGAGCGTTAGCGATGAATAAAACCGGGTATTTCACCCACCCCGATTGCAGACGGCACGAAATGGGGCCGGGCCATCCGGAGTGCCCAGAGCGGCTCGACGCGATCGAAGACAGGTTGCTGGTCAGCGGCGTCGCCGACGCCCTGGACCGCCGCGAGGCGCCGGAGGCGTCCCCGATCGACATCGAACTGGCCCACAGCAAGATGCATGTTGCCGCCATCCGCGGACTGGAGCTCGAGCTGGCGGACACCATCGCCGCCGGCGGCCGCAGCTACGTGCAGATCGACCCCGACACCGCGATGAACCCGCATTCCTGGCATGCGGCGCTGCACGCCTGCGGCGCCGTGCTGGCCGCGACCGACGCGGTGATCGCGGGTGAAATCGAAAACGCTTTCTGCGCCGTGCGCCCGCCCGGGCACCATGCCTGCCACGATCGTTCGATGGGATTTTGCATCTTCAACCAGGTCGCCGTGGGCGCGCGTTACGCACTGGAGCGGCATGGCCTGTCGCGCGTGGCCGTCGTTGACTTCGACGTTCACCATGGCAACGGCACCGAGGACATTCTCTCGGGCGACGATCGCGTGCTGATGGTCGGCATCTTCCAGCACCCGTTCTATCCCGGCAGCGGCGCGAGCCCGCTCGGGCCCAACATGGTCAACATCCCAGTGCCTGCGTACACCAAGGGAGACGCGATCCGCAAGATGATCGTGGACCGCTGGTTACCGGCGCTGGAGGCCTTCAAGCCGGAGATGATCTTCATCAGTGCCGGCTTCGACGCTCACCGCGAGGACGACCTGGGCCAGCTCGGGCTGGTCGAGGCTGACTACACCTGGATGACCCAGCGCATCAAGGAGATCGCGCAGCGACACGCCAAGGGCCGCATCGTGTCTTCGCTGGAGGGCGGCTACAACCTGAGCGCCCTGGGCCGCAGCGTCGAGGCGCATGTCCGCGTCCTCGCGGACCTTTGAACGGTATCGCGACGGAGCCACCCCATGGACGAACCACTGATCCAGCACAAGGACGCGCGCGGCGTCGTCACCCTGACGATGAACCGGCCCGCCAACTTCAATGCGCTGGGCGAAGAGATGCTGGGCGCGTTGCAGGCGGCGCTGGACAGGATGGCGCAGGACGAGTCGGTGCGGGTGGTGGTGCTGGCCGGCAATGGCAAGGCGTTTTGCCCCGGCCACAACCTCAAGGAAATGATTGCGAAGCCCTCGCTCGGTTATTACCAGCAGCTGTTCGCCCAATGCAGCAAGGTGATGCTCTCGATCCTGAAGCTGCCGGTCCCGGTGATCGCGCGCGTGCATGGCATCGCCACCGCCGCGGGCTGCCAGCTGGTGGCCCAGTGTGACCTGGCGGTGGCGTCGACCGAGGCCCGGTTCGCGGTGAGCGGCGTCAACTTCGGCCTGTTCTGCTCCACGCCGAGCGTGCCGCTGCTGCGCAACATCGCTCCCAAGCAGGCGATGGAGATGCTGGTGACCGGTGACTTCATCGACGCGCAGGAAGCGAAGGATCGCGGCCTGGTCAACCGCGTGGTGGCGCCGGACCAGCTCGACGCGGAAGTCGGGAAGCTTGTCGAAAGCATCCTGCAGAAACCGAGGGCCGCGATCGCGATGGGCAAGGAGCTGTTCTACCGCCAGCGTGAGACCGGCATCGAGGCCGCCTACCAGCTGGCCAACCAGACCATGGCGGTCAACATGATGGACGCGTGCGCCCAGGAAGGTGTTGGCGCGTTCGCCGAAAAACGCAAGCCTGCCTGGAAGCCCTGACGCGTCTCGTCCCGCCATGACTGAAATCGACAAACTGGTCCGGGACATGGGCCACCCGGGCATGCCGACGGAATTCGCCGTGCTGTTGGGCGGCCTGCTCGTGGCGTTCGGCATCTGCTGGCTGATTGGGCACCGCCAGCCGCCCGAATCGGTCTGGTTCGGCCGGGCGATCGTGGATGGCCTGCTGTTTCCCTTGCTCGCCTTGGTCTTCACCTACGCCGTCACGCAGGTGCTCGCACAGTCGCAGCGCGTGCCGATGCTGAAAGTGGCGCTGGCGGTGCTGGTGTCGCTGGCGGGTATTCGTTTCCTCGCCCGTGTGCTGACGGTTGTGTTCCCGCAATCGTCGGGCGCACGCGTGGTCGAGCGGCTGTTCTCCTGGCTGGCCTGGATCGCGGCCGTGCTGTGGATCGTTGGGCTGTTGCCCGTGGTGATGGTCGAGATGGACTCGATCCATTTCGCTTTCGGCAAGGCCAAGGTGAGCCTGCTGGGCATCGTCCAGGGCATCCTGTCCTCCGGCGCGGTGATGGTGGTGGCGCTGTGGATTTCGGCGGTGCTGGAGCGCAAGGTGTTGCACGACACGGTGCAGGACCTCTCGCTGCGCAAGGTAGCGGCCAGCGCGATCCGCGCCGTGCTGCTGCTGGTCGGCCTGTTGTTCGCGCTGTCGGCGGTCGGTGTGGACCTCACGGCGCTGTCGGTGCTGGGCGGCGCGATCGGCGTCGGCCTGGGCTTCGGCCTGCAGAAGCTCGCGGCCAACTACATCAGCGGCTTCGTGATCCTCTTCGAGCGCAGCTTGCGGATCGGCGATACGGTTCGGGTGGACAACTTCGAAGGCGTGGTCGCGGACATCAAGACGCGCTACACGCTGATCCGCTCGCTGAGCGGGCGCGAATCGATCGTTCCCAACGAAAAGCTGATCACCGAGCGCATCGAGAACCTGTCACTGGCCGATACGCGCATCCTGTTGTCCACCGATGTGGCGGTGGCCTACGACAGCGACGTCGACCTAGTGCAGAAGATCCTGCTCGAGGCCGCATTGGGCACGGCCCGCGTGATCGCCGACCCGGAACCCGGCGCGCGGCTGGTGAAATTCGGCGCTGACGGCCTGGAATTCACACTGCAGTTCTGGATCGAAGACCCCCACAACGGCCAGATCAACGTTCGCTCGGACGTCAACCTTCGTATCCTGAAGGGCCTGCGCGAGGCGGGCATCGAGATCCCGTTTCCGCAGCGTGTGGTGCAACTGCGGGGCGACCCGGCTATTTCATCATCGACGGCAGCCACAGACTGAGCTGCGGGAAGGCGATCAGCAGGCACAGCATGATGACCAGCACCAGCACGAAGGGCCAGCAGCCGCGAAAGATTGTGCTGAGACCGACGCCAGGGAGCAGGGCGTTCAGGACGAACAGGTTCATGCCCACCGGCGGCGAAATCAGGCCGATCTGTACGATCATGACGATCAGAACACCGAACCACACCGGGTCGAAGCCGAGGCTCGTGACGATGGGGAAGAACAGCGGAATGGTGAGCAGCACCATCGTCAACTCCTCCATCACCGTGCCCAGCACCACGTAGATCAGCATCATGGCGGCGATGATCATGGTGGGAGACAGACCCAGATGCGTGATCCATTCCTTGAGGTCGCCCGGCATCGTCGTGAAGTTGACGAAGTTGGCGAAGATGGTGGCTGCGATGAGCAGCGTGAAAAGCATCGCCGTGGTGCGCGCCGACTCCACCAGCACCTGAAACAGGATCGCCCAAGTGAGCCGCCTGCGCGCCAGCGCGAAAAGGAAAGCACCGGCCGCGCCGAAGCCCGCGCCTTCAGTGGCGGTGAAGAAGCCGCCGTAGATGCCGCCGAGAACAACAATCACCAGTACCACCACGCCCCAGATGCCGCGCAACGCTTTCCATCGGCCCGGCCATGAAGTGCGCTCGCCGGGCGGCGCATGTTCCGGGTCGCGCGCGGTGATGATGGCGATGCCGGCCATGAGCATCGAGGCGGTGAGGATGCCGGGGATAACGCCAGCGGCGAACAGCTTGCCGATATTGGTCTCGGTGATGATGCCGTAGATCACCATGATGGTGGACGGCGGGATCATGATGCCCAGCGTGCCGCCCGCGGCCATCACACCGGTGGAAAGCGACGCGCTGTAGCCCAGCTTGCGCATCGAGGGGTAGGCCACCTTGCTCATGGTGGCAGCCGTCGCGATGGACGACCCGCAGATCGCGCCGAAACCCGCGCAGGCGGCGACAGTGGCGTGCGCCAACCCGCCGCGAAAGTGGCCGATGAAGGCGTAGGCGGCCTCGAACAGCTCGTGCGCGAGCCCCGCACGCGCGACGAAATTGCCCATCAGGATGAACAGAGGAATCACCGAGAGGGTGTAGGCGAAGCCGGTCTCGTAGACGACTTGCGCGGTGCTCGCCAGCGCAGGATCAAGACCGCGCGTGAACGCGATCCCGCCGATGCCGACCAGCCCCATCGCAAAAGCCAGGGGGACGCGGATCAGGGCCAAAGCGAAGATGGCGGCGAAGCCGATCAGTGCCTCAATCACAAGGCGGCCCCTTCGCCTTCTGCGTGTTCGATCGGCGGTTGCGCGATGAGGAACAGGTGGATGATGCCGGTGAGCGCGCACAGCACGCCCATGCCATACAGGAAAGGTGCCTTGAGAATCTTGAGCTGCGCCGTGGTTTCGCCGGTCTCAAGGAACTGGGTGCCTGATCTCCACATTAGCCAGCCCAGGCCCAGCAGCGCCGCAGCGCAAAGGCTTTGAACCAGGAAGGCCTGAACTCTGCGCAGCCATAGCGGCAGGTACGGGTCGAGCGAATCGAACTCGACATGCTCGCCCCTTTCTGAAACCAGTGGCAGCGCCGCGAAGATCACCACCACCATCAGCAGCTCAGTGATTTCCAGCGAGCCGGGGATGGAGTTGGAAAGGAACTTGCGGCCCAGCACGTCGAAAAACGTGAGGGCCATGATGGCAAACAGCGCGGCACCCGATAACAGGCCGCAAAGCAGCTCCAGCAGTTTCTTCAATCTTGTTTCTCGTCGATGGGCGCAAAGAAAAGCGGCACCCGTGAGTTCCCTGGGGTGCCGCCGTTGTACCAGAGAGCGAGGCTTACTTGGACGCCTTGGCGATTTCCGAACGGAATTCAGCGAGCACCTTGGCCGCGTCCTTGAGACCCTTGGCCTCGGCGTCCTTGACCCACTTGGCTTCCAGGGTGGAGGTCTTGGCCTTGACGTCGGCGACGAACTTCGCATCAGCCTTTGTGACCTGCACGTTGTTGGCCTGCATCAGCGCAAAGGCGCGGCGATCCACCTTGTCCCAGTTGCGTCCCATGATGCGCGCCGCGGTCTCGCCGGAGGCCGCGTCCACCACCTTCTTCTGGTCGGCGCTCAGCTTGTCGTAGGTGGCCTGGTTCATCAGGAACACAAAGCTGGTGTTGTACAGGCCGCCCGGAAAGGTCGTCGCGTACTTGATGATCTTGTCGATCTTGAAGGACTCGGTCGATTCCGCCGGGAACAGGGTGCCGTCCATGACGCCACCCGACAGCAGCTCATACGATTCCGGCGCCGGCTTGAGCGTGACGTTCATGCCGAGTGACTTGGAGATCTCGTTGACCATGCCGCCGCCCACGCGCCACTTCAGGCCCTGCAGGTCTTCCACTTTGGTGATCGGCCGCTTGGTGTTGAAGACGATGCCCGGGCCGTGCGTGAAGTAGGCCAGCACGTGAACCCCCTGGTGCTCCTGGCCAAACGCCGGGTGTTTCATGGCGACCTTGTTGAAGGCCACGGACAGCGGCTCGGCCGAATCGCCCAGGAAACCGAACTCAGCCATCTGGGTCAGCACGAAGCGGCCCGGCGTGTAGCCGTGAACGGTGAAGGAGACATCGGCCAGGCCGTTCTTCACGGCGTCCAGGGTACCGGGCGGGGCGGCGACAGCGCGCGGCAATATGTTGCACTTGATCTTGCCGCTGCTGTTCTTCTCGACCAGGTCGCACCATTCCTTCTGGGCGACGCTCAGAGAGTGGGTCGGAGGGACCCAGCTGGACACAGTCAGCACGGTCTGGGCCGACGCGGAGCCGGCAGCGAGCGCGGCGCCAGCGGCCACAGCGAATGCGATACGTTTCATGCGAAAACTCCTTCTTGGGGTTGCTTCCGACTGTAAGCCCGGCCAGTGCCGCAGCCGGTCCAGACTTACCCGAATTCGCCGACCGCGTGGTCGGCGAATTGTCTTGCGGCCGACAGAGTTTGGGCCGGGCAACCAAAATGGGTCCAGCCGCACGCCTATAATCAAAAAACGAACGGTCGTTCTTTTTTTACAGAAGCGTGCCGTTCGGACAAGCCATCCAGAATGACCTGCTGCATCGCCGCATAGAATTCCAGTTTACGTAAACGTCAATTCGACAACCCTTAGGAGCCACTAGCATGAAGGTCCTGGTACCGGTCAAACGCGTGGTCGACTACAACGTGAAGGTTCGCGTGAAGTCGGACAACACGGGCGTCGACATCGCCAACGTGAAGATGAGCATGAACCCGTTCGACGAGATCGCCGTCGAAGAGGCCGTCCGCCTGAGGGAAAAGGGCGTGGTGACCGAGGTCATCGCCGTCTCTTGCGGTGTGCCACAGTGCCAGGAGACCTTGCGCACCGCCATGGCGATAGGCGCCGATCGCGCCATCCTGGTGGAGACCACCGAAGAACTGCAGCCCCTGTCGGTCGCCAAGCTGCTCAAGGCCCTGGTCGACAAGGAGCAGCCTGGCCTGGTGATCCTGGGCAAGCAGGCCATCGACGACGACTGCAACCAGACCGGCCAGATGCTCGCGGCGCTCTGCGACTACCCGCAGGCCACCTTCGCATCGAAGGTCGAAGTGGCGGATGGAAAGGCGAAAGTCACGCGCGAAGTCGACGGCGGCCTGGAGACGGTCTCCATCACCTTGCCGGCCATCATCACCACCGACCTGCGCCTGAACGAACCGCGCTACGTCACGCTGCCCAACATCATGAAGGCCAAGAAGAAGCAACTCGAAATCTTCAAGCCCGCTGACCTGGGCGTGGAGATCAAGCCGCACCTGAAGACCCTCAAAGTGATGGAGCCGCCCAAGCGCTCTGCCGGCGTCAAGGTGCCGGACGTGGCGACGCTGGTTGCGAAACTCAAGAACGAAGCCAAGGTGATCTGACATGACCGCTCTTGTTATTGCCGAACACGACAACGCTTCCATCAAGGGCGCGACCCTCAACACCGTCACGGCTGCGGCCCAATGTGGCGGTGAGGTCCATGTGCTGGTGGCCGGCCACAACGCCGGTGAAGCGGCCAAGGCCGCCGCCCAGATCGCCGGCGTGAGCAAGGTGATCCATGCCGAGGGTGAACACTTTGCGCACGGCCTGGCCGAGAACATGGCCGCCCAGGTGCTGGCCCTCGCAGGCAACTACAGCCACATCCTGTTCCCGGCCACCGCCAGCGGCAAGAATATCGCCCCACGCGTGGCCGCCAAACTGGACGTCGGCCAGATCAGCGACGTCACCAAGGTCGACAGCCCCGACACCTTCGAGCGCCCGATCTACGCCGGCAACGCGATCGCGATCGTGCAGAGCCTGGACGAAAAGAAGCTCATCACCGTCCGCACCACCGGGTTCGATCCAGCGGCGGCCACCGGCGGCTCCGGCGCGGTGGAAACTGCGACCGCCGTCGCCGACAGCGGCAAGAGCAAGTTCGAAGGCAACGAGATCGCCAGGAATGACCGGCCCGAGCTGACCGCCGCGAAGATCATCGTCTCTGGCGGCCGTGCCCTGGGCAGTGCCGAGAAGTTCAATGAAGTGATGACGCCGCTGGCCGACAAGCTGGGCGCCGCTCTGGGCGCTTCGCGTGCCGCTGTCGATGCGGGCTACGCGCCCAACGACTGGCAGGTCGGGCAGACAGGCAAGATCGTCGCGCCGCAGCTGTACATCGCCGCCGGCATCTCCGGAGCTATCCAGCACCTGGCCGGCATGAAGGATTCCAAGGTGATCGTGGCAATCAACAAGGACGAAGAGGCGCCGATCTTCAGCGTGGCGGACTATGGCCTTGTCGCTGATTTGTTCGTGGCCGTGCCCGAACTGATCGCGGCGCTGTAACCGCTGGAGACCGAAGTGCCCTATACCGCCCCCCTGAAAGACATGCTCTTCGACATCCGGCACCTCGCCGGGATCGACGAAATCGCGAAGATGCCCGGCTTCGAGGAAGCCGGCTTCGAGACGGCGCAAGCCGTGCTCGAAGAATGCGCCAGGTTCAATGAGGGCGTGGTCGCACCACTGAACGTCGAGGGCGACCGCAACCCGTCGAGCTTTCAGTCCGGCAAGGTCACCACGACGCCGGGCTTCAAGGAAGCGTTCAGGCAGTACGCCGAAGGTGGCTGGCAGGGCTTGCAGCATCCGCAGGAGTGCGGGGGCCAGGGCTTGCCCAAGACCATCGGCGCGGCTTGCGGCGAGATGCTGAACTCGGCCAACATGAGTTTCGCGCTGTGCCCGCTGCTCACCGACGGCGCGATCGAAGCGCTGCTGACGGCCGGCTCCGACGAGCTGAAGGCCACCTACCTCGAGAACCTGGTGAGCGGCAAGTGGACCGGCACCATGAACCTCACGGAGCCGCAGGCCGGCTCGGACCTTGCTCTGGTTCGTACCCGTGCCGAGCCCCAGCCTGACGGCACCTACAAGGTCTTCGGCACCAAGATCTTCATCACCTACGGCGAGCACGACATGGCCGAGAACATCGTGCACCTTGTGCTGGCCCGCGTGGTCGGCGCGCCCGAAGGCGTGAAGGGCATCAGCCTGTTCGTGGTGCCGAAGTTCCTGGTCAACAAGGACGGCTCGATCGGTGCGCGCAACGATGCGCACTGCGTCAGCATCGAACACAAGCTGGGCATCAAGGCCTCGCCGACGGCGGTGCTGCAGTTTGGCGACCATGGAGGCGCTGTGGGCTACCTGGTGGGCCAGGAGAACCGCGGTCTCGAGTACATGTTCATCATGATGAATGCCGCACGCTATGCCGTGGGCATGCAGGGCATCGCGATCGCGGAGCGT
>JBDSWB010000148.1:0-7697 GCA_039926915.1 Ramlibacter sp. | reverse complement strand
ATATTCCTGCGGTTGGCCAATCGTCTCCGCCCCGACTCCGGGGTCTACGAGGAAGCAACGCAGCGGAGGCACCGCTCGCGTGTCGCCTCTAGCACGTTACTCAATCGAATCTACGTAGGAGAAATTCAAATGACAGGCAATTCGGCGCTGATACTCGCGCTCGTCTGCGGCTTTGCGGCTGTGGCATACGGCTTCTGGGCGCGAGGGTGGATCCTGGCCCAGGACCCGGGCAACGCCCGCATGCAGGAAATTGCCGCCGCCATTCAAGCCGGCGCGGCGGCCTACCTGGCAAGGCAATACAAGACCATCGCCATCGTCGGCGTCGTCCTGGCCATCCTGATCGCCGTGTTCCTCGACGGCCAGACGGCCATCGGCTTCATCATCGGCGCTGTCCTCTCCGGCGCTTGCGGCTTCATCGGCATGAACGTCTCGGTTCGCGCCAACGTGCGCACGGCGCAGGCGGCCACCCGCGGCATCGGCCCGGCACTGGACGTCGCCTTCCGCGGCGGCGCGATCACCGGCATGCTGGTAGTGGGCCTGGGCCTGCTCGGCGTGACGGCCTTCTACTGGTTCCTGGTCGGCAACGGCAACATGACGCCTGACAAGAACCTGGCCCAGTTGTTGAACCCGCTGATCGGATTCGCCTTCGGCTCCTCCCTCATCTCCATCTTCGCGCGCCTGGGTGGCGGCATCTTCACCAAGGGCGCGGACGTCGGCGCTGACCTGGTGGGCAAGGTGGAAGCCGGCATCCCCGAGGACGACCCGCGCAACCCGGCGGTGATCGCAGACAACGTGGGCGACAACGTTGGTGACTGCGCCGGCATGGCGGCCGACCTGTTCGAGACCTACGCCGTGACCCTGATCGCCACCATGGTGCTGGGCGCGCTGCTGGTCAAGAACGCTGCCGAAAGCGCGGTGCTCTATCCGCTGGCGCTCGGCGCCGTGTCGATCATCGCTTCGATCATCGGCTGCTTCTTCGTCAAGGCCAAGGCCGGCATGGTCAACGTGATGCCCGCGCTGTACAAGGGCCTGGCCGTCGCCGGCGTGCTGTCCCTGATCGCCTTCTACTTCGTGACGATATGGCTGATGCCGGACAACGCCATCACGGCCACCGGCACCCAGATGCGCCTGTTCGGCGCGTGCGCCGTGGGCCTGGTGTTGACCGGCGCACTGGTCTGGATCACCGAGTTCTACACGGGCACGCAGTACTCGCCGGTGCGCCACATCGCCGCCGCGTCCACCACCGGCCACGGCACCAACATCATTGCCGGCCTGGGCGTTTCCATGCGCTCCACCGCCTGGCCGGTGATCTGCGTGTGCATCGCCATCCTGGTGTCGTACAAGCTGGCGGGCCTGTTTGGCATCGCGATTGCCGCGACCTCGATGTTGAGCATGGCCGGCATCGTGGTGGCGCTGGATGCTTACGGTCCGATCACCGACAACGCCGGCGGCATCGCCGAGATGGCGGATCTGCCGTCCTCCGTGCGCGACATCACCGACCCGCTTGACGCCGTGGGCAACACGACCAAGGCGGTGACCAAGGGCTACGCGATCGGCTCGGCCGGCCTCGCGGCCCTGGTCCTGTTCGCCGACTACACGCACAAGCTGGAAAGCTACGGCCAGTCGGTCAGCTTCGACCTGTCGGACCCGATGGTGATCGTGGGCCTGTTCATCGGCGGCCTGATCCCCTACCTGTTCGGCGCGATGGCGATGGAGGCCGTGGGCCGCGCCGCCGGCGCCGTGGTGGTCGAAGTGCGCCGCCAGTTCCGCGACATCAAGGGCATCATGGAAGGCACGGCCAAACCCGAATACGGCGTGGCCGTGGACATGCTGACCAAGGCGGCGATCAAGGAAATGATGATCCCGTCGCTGCTGCCGGTAGTGGTTCCCATCCTGGTCGGACTGATCCTGGGGCCGAAGGCCCTGGGCGGCCTGCTGATGGGCACCATCGTGACCGGCCTCTTTGTCGCCATCTCGATGTGCACCGGCGGCGGCGCCTGGGACAATGCCAAGAAATACATCGAGGACGGCAACCATGGCGGCAAGGGTTCGGAGGCGCACAAGGCCGCCGTGACCGGCGACACCGTCGGCGACCCCTACAAGGACACGGCCGGCCCAGCCGTCAACCCGCTGATCAAGATCATCAACATCGTGGCGCTGCTCATCGTGCCGCTGGTGGTGAAATTCCACGGCGGCTAGGCGTCGCTCGGTGATATTCTCCTACCCGGCGCAATTGTCCAAGTCAACCTCTTCAACAGCAAGGACGTTGTAGGGCTTGACTCTCCTTGAACGGGAGAGCGATTAACCTGCTCCTCCAATCTTCAAAGGACTTTCCATGAACAAACTGATCGCCATCCTGTTGTCCAGCCTGTTTGCCACCGCCACGTTTGCTGCGTCGCACACCGGCGCTGCGTCGATGCCCGAAGCCATGAAGGCCGGCGATGCCAAGCCCGAGGCGAAGGCCCAGGCCAAAGTCGATGCCAAGGCCAAGACCGGCGACAAGTCCGCCATGCAAGCCGAAGCCATGAAATCCGGTAGCAGCGCGGCGCAGGCCGCGGCCGAAGCGAAGAAGGACAAGAAGGCCAAAGTGGGCAAGAAGAACTCCACCGACGACCAAATGGCCAAGGACGCAAAGAAGCTGTAAAGCTGACGGTCCCGTCCAAATAAGCGAAGCGCCCGTCGGACCCCGGTCCGGCGGGCGTTTTTTACAGCGCAGTCAGCTAACGGCTTCGGTCACAGCACGCACCAATTGGCTCGAGGGCTCGACCAGTTCCAGCAGGTGGGCCACCCGGTCCTGCTCGATGTATTCGAGCACCAATTCATTGATGCCGCCCACGACGGCGACCGCCAAGCCTCCCGGCAAGGGCTTGCCCCGCTTGGGACTGCCCTCCCTGCCATTGACCACGCCGAGCATGAAGTCGGCGATCTCCTGATTCACGCGGCGCCGGGCTTGCAGCCCTGCGGTCCCCAGGCCGAGGATCTCGATGAAGAGCGTTCGCATCAGCACCGGGTTCTGCGCCATGCAACCCAGGTAGGCGGCCAGCGCCCGTTCGATCTGGGTCTGCCACTCATGCGCGGGGTCGATCGCACCCTTGAGCACCTTCAGCGCGTTGTGGCTGGAGGCCTCGTAGAGCGATATCAGACATGCGGCCTTGGTGCTGAAGTGCTCGTAGAACGTGCGGCGGGACACGCTGGCTTCGCGGACGATGTCCGCAATGGTGGTGTCGCCGTAGCCCTTTGCAGCTACGACATGGGCCATGCCTTCGAGCAGACGGTGGCGGTGTTCATGGATGACCGCTTCGGTTTCGGTTTCTGCCATGCCCATATTTTCATTGGGTTGAGAGCTGGTACTTGACTGTACCAAACGACTATGTCACGATTGCATTTGGTACCATAACGTACCGAGTCTATCAGGAGCCTTTGAATGACCGACCTCGTTGTCCGCCGCCTGCTCGTTGATATGGAAGCGCCCATCGCGCGCCATTGGTGCGGTGGCGACGCCTTCCGGTCCGCCCTCTTCAACGCGCTCTCCATGAGCTTTCCCGTCGGCGAGCAGTTCTTCATCGACTCCGTTCGCAACGGCTTCAAAGCCCTGCCCGCGGCCGAACAGGACAAGTACCGAACCGAGATGCAGGGTTTCGTTGGCCAGGAGGCCACCCACCGGCGCTTGCACTCGCAATTCAACGGACACCTCGAAAAGCTCGGCCTGGTCAACGACTGGGCGCCACGTGCGCAGGAGCGCATGAAGCTGATGGAAGGGCTGGATCCGCGTCATGCGTTGGGCATCACCGCAGCGAACGAACACTTCACCGCCATCATGGCCGACTGGATGCTGCGCCATCCCGACCTGATGGGCAGCGACGACCCCCGCCTGACCACGCTGTGGCTCTGGCACAGCGCCGAGGAGTCCGAACACAAGAGCACGGCCTTCGACCTGTACCAGGCCTTGGGCGGCAGCCATGAGTGGCGCATCACCTGGTTCCGGCGGATCACCACCGTGTTCCTTGGCGACACGCTGCGACAGACGGTGAGCAACCTGCGTCGCGACGGCACGCTCTGGAAGTGGAGCACCTGGATCAGCGCCGCCTCCTACCTCTTCGGCAAGCGCGGCCTGATCCGCCAGACCTACAAACCCTGGCGCGACTACCTGCGCGCGGACTTTCACCCCTCCCAACAGGACAGCAGCGGGTCGCAGCGCTGGCTCAAGGAACACAGCGACAGGTACACCCCGGTCGGCGCACTCGCCTGAGCAGCGGCAGGGACCCCCGCGAGAACTTTTGGGGACGTTCGCGGCCGCGGGATCGCCCCGCTTTCGAGCAGAATGTTGGCATGCAACACCACTTCATTGCCAATTCCCCTCAGGTCACATCCGCCGGCCGCACGATTCCCGTGATCGACCCGTCTGACGGGCAGCCTTTCGACGAACTGCAGCGCGGCGACGCCGCTGACATCGACGCCGCGGTGCGCTCGGCACGCCAATGCTACGAAGGCGTGTGGCGCAAGCTCAGTGCCGCCGAGCGCGGCCGCCTGCTGATGCGCCTGTCGAACAAAGTCGCCCAACACGCGGAAGAACTGGCCGCCCTGGAGCAGCGCGATTGCGGCAAGCCGACCAAGCAGGCACGCGCCGATGCGCTGGCGCTGGTGCGCTACTTCGAGTTCTATGCCGGCGCGTGCGACAAGCTGCATGGCGACACCATCCCCTACCTGGACGGCTACAGCGTCTTCACCTGGCGCGAGCCGCACGGCATCACCGGCCACATCATTCCCTGGAACTACCCGATGCAGATCTTCGGGCGCAGCGTCGGTGGGGCGCTTGCCGCGGGCAACGTCTGCGTGGTCAAGCCTTCGGAGGACGCATGCCTGTCACTGATCCGAGTGGCGCAGCTGGCCGCCGAGGTCGGCTTCCCCGCCGGCGCCATCAACATCGTGACGGGCTACGGTCATGAGGTGGGTGATGCGCTGGCCCGCCATCCCGGAATCGACCACATCAGCTTCACGGGCAGCCCCAAGGTCGGCACGCTGATCCAGCAAGTGGCGGCGGAACGGCATTGCCCCGTGACCCTGGAGCTGGGCGGCAAAAGCCCGCAAATCATCTTCGAGGACGCCGACCTCGACGCAGCGTTGCCGATGGTCATCAATGCCATCGTGCAGAACGCGGGCCAGACCTGTTCCGCCGGCTCTCGCTTGTTGGTGCACACGGCCATCTACGAGCCGCTGCTGGAACGCCTGGGCAGGATTTTCGAGAACCTGCGCGTCGGGCCTGCCGCCATGGACCTGGACGTGGGGCCACTGATCCGCGCGAGCCAGCAGCAAAGGGTGTGGGACTTCCTTTCCGACGCGCAACACGAAGGCATCCCCATGGTGGCCCAGGGGCAAGTTGTGGACGAGGCGCCGGAGACCGGCTATTACCAGGCTCCCACGCTGTTGCGCGATGTCCCGGTGCAGCACCGGCTCGCGCAGGAGGAGGTGTTCGGCCCAGTTCTGGCTGCGATGAGCTTTCAGGACGAGGACGAGGCTGTCGAATTGGCGAACGCCACACAGTTCGGCCTGGTCGCAGGCATCTGGACGCGCGACGGCGGCCGCCAGCTGCGCATGGCCCGGCGCGTACGCAGCGGACAGGTGTTCATCAACAACTATGGCGCCGGTGGCGGTGTTGAGTTGCCTTTCGGCGGCGTCAAGTCGTCCGGCTACGGTCGTGAAAAGGGTTTCGAGGCCCTGTACGGCTTCACCACGCTCAAGACCGTGGCCATCAAGCACGGATGACTTTTTTGCAGTACTGAAGGAACAATCATGAGAGTCCAGGAAAAATCCATCATCGTCACCGGATCCGGTGGCGGCATCGGCGAAGGCATTGCGAAGCGCTTGGCGGCCGAGGGTGCCAGCGTCATCGTGAACGACATCAATGCCGAACTCGGTGAGAAGGTCGTTGCGCAAATCAAGGCTGCGGGCGGCACCGCGTCCTTCTTTGGCGCGGACGTGACGAAGACGGCCGACGTGAAGGCGCTGGTCGACGCGGCCGTGTCACGTCACGGCAAGCTCGACGTGATGGTGAACAACGCGGGCTGGACCCATCGCAACCGCCCGGCGCTTGAGGTGAGCGAAGAGGAATTCGACAAGTGCTTCGCCGTGAACATGAAGAGCATCTACCTGTCGGTGATTCACGCCGTCCCGGCCTTCCGCGCCAACAAGGGCGGCAGCTTCATCAACATCGCGTCGACTGCGGGCGTGCGCCCCCGGCCCGGCCTGACCTGGTACAACGGCTCCAAGGGCGCCGTCATCACAACCAGCAAGTCGCTGGCTGCCGAGTTCGGTCCCGACAACATCCGGGTCAACTGCATCAACCCGGTCTTCAATCCCGACACCGGTCTCTCGGCCGAGTTCGCCGGCGGGCCTGTGGATGACGTGCGGCGCGCCAGGTTCCTCGCGACCATCCCGCTGGGCCGTTTTTCCACCGCGCTGGACGTCGCCAACGCCGCGCTGTACCTGTCC
The DNA here is from genome assembly GCA_039926915.1 of Ramlibacter sp. Classification (GTDB taxonomy): domain Bacteria; phylum Pseudomonadota; class Gammaproteobacteria; order Burkholderiales; family Burkholderiaceae_C; genus Ramlibacter. The sequence goes on along the minus strand of JBDSWB010000148.1, from coordinate 1,208 downwards.
AGCGACGAAGCCGCCTTCATCTCCGGCGTGTGCATCGAAGTGGATGGCGCCCGCTGCGTGTAGGGTTGTCGATTGAGGGCGACAATAGCTCCATGGCCGAACGCGTGATTCCCCTCGTCGACCAGCGCTTCGCTGGCCTGCCCGCAGGTGTGCCTGCACAGGCCGTCCGGGCGACCGGCCTGCTGTCGGACGCCTTGGGCCGTCCGCTGCGCGACCTGCGCATCAGCGTGACCGACCGCTGCAACTTCCGTTGCAGCTACTGCATGCCCAAGGAAGTGTTCGACAAGGACTACCCTTACCTGCCGCACTCGGCCCTGCTCACGTTCGAGGAGATCACCCGCGTCGCGCGGCAGTTCGTGGCGCATGGCGTCCAGAAGATCCGGCTGACCGGGGGTGAACCGCTGTTGCGTAAGAACATCGAAGTACTCGTCGAACAGTTGTCGGCGCTTCGAACTGTCGATGGCCGCCCGCTGGACCTGACGCTGACAACCAACGGCTCCCTGCTCGCGCGCAAGGCGAAAGCCCTCAAGGCAGCCGGCCTGCAGCGCGTCACCGTGAGCCTGGACGGCCTGGACGACACGGTGTTCCGAAGCATGAATGACGTGGATTTTCCGGTCGCCGAAGTACTGGCCGGCATCGACGCGGCACGCGAGGCGGGGCTGGGGCCGATCAAGATCAACATGGTGGTCAAGCGCGGCACCAATGACGACGAAATCCTGCCGATGGCCCGGCATTTCAAAGGCACTGGCACCGTGCTGCGCTTCATCGAGTACATGGACGTCGGCGCCACCAACGGCTGGCGGATGGATGAAGTGCTGCCCTCCGCCGAAGTCGTGAAGCTGATCCACGGGGAGTTTCCCCTGGTGCAGCTCGAACCCGCCGCGCCGGGCGAAACCGCCGGGCGCTGGGGCTATGCGGACGGCAGCGGCGAGATCGGCGTCATCAGCAGCGTCACCCAGGCCTTCTGTGGCGACTGCAATCGCGCGCGCCTCTCCACCGAAGGACAGCTGTACCTGTGCCTGTTCGCTTCGCATGGGCATGACCTGCGCTCGCTGATCCGCGGGAACGCGAGTGACGAGCAGCTGGCGTCCGCGATCGGCCAGATCTGGCACGCGCGCTCGGACCGGTATTCGCAGTTGCGCGGCTCGATGGCGCCCGACGGCGGCAGCGGGAAACGGCGAGTCGAGATGAGCTACATCGGTGGCTGA
>JBDSWB010000147.1:0-19160 GCA_039926915.1 Ramlibacter sp. | reverse complement strand
CCTTCGTGGCCACGTTCGTGTACTGCCTGCTCGTGCTGCGCACCATCCGGCGCGCCGACGAGGTGGCCTTCGTGCCTCACCTGTCCGTCAGTATTGGCGTGCTGCTGGCCATGGTCAGCATCGGGGTTTTGATCTACTTCACCCATCACGTCTCGGTCTCGATCCGGGCGATCTGTCGGCCGCCGGGAGGCTCCTCAACTTCAAGAAACCCAGTCTAAACCAGCGACGGTTAAAATCGCGCCTTGCCCCAGGGCCTGCCGCCAAGACCGGCGCCCTGTCCTTTTCACAGCCTCTGGATGGAAACCATGAACCGCTGCACGAGAAGCCGGGTCAAGGCAGCGCTGGCCGCTGTCCTGGCCGGCCTGTTCCTCACCTTCACTTTCACCGCCGCCTCGGCCCAGGGCATACGCCGAGATGCGCCCAAGGACGTGGCGCTGGGCCAGATGCAGATCACCGCACCGCCGGTAGTGATCCTCAACGGCAAGCCCGACCGGCTCTCGCCTGGTTCTCGCATTCGGGATCTCAACAACATGCTGCTGCTTTCGGGCAGCGTCGTGGGCCGGACCATGCCGGTGGTCTTCCGCCGCGACGCCGCGGGGCTGGTGCACGAGGTCTGGCTGCTCACCGATGACGAGTACAGCAAGCTCGGCGGCGCTTCCGCCGGTGGCAGCGCGGACGGCTACCAGCGCTTCAACGAACTGCTGGCGATCATCTTCGGCACGCGGCGCTAATCAGCATGAGCGCCGCGCGGGACCGCTCCAAGCAAGCGAACGCCCCCTTGGGGGGCAGTGCGGCCGCCGTTGCGGCGGCAAACGTGGGGGCTCCATTGACGAAAAAAGTCTTCATCAAGACGTTCGGCTGCCAGATGAATGAGTACGACTCGGACAAGATGGCCGACGTGATGAAAGCGGCGCAGGGTTACGAGCCGACGCAGGACGTCGAGCAGGCCGATCTGATCCTGTTCAACACCTGCTCGGTGCGCGAGAAAGCGCAGGAGAAGGTGTTCAGCGACCTCGGCCGCGTCAAGCACCTGAAGAAAAAGGGCGTCTTGATCGGTGTCGGCGGCTGCGTGGCCAGCCAGGAAGGCGCCGCCATCCTCGAGCGCGCGCCCTACGTGGACGTGGTGTTCGGCCCTCAAACGCTGCATCGCCTGCCCGAATTGCTGGCGCAACGCGAGCGCCAGCAGCGCCCGCAGGTAGACATCAGCTTTCCGGAGATCGAGAAATTCGACAACCTGCCGCCGGCGCGTGTCGCGGGCTACACCGCCTTCGTCAGCATCATGGAAGGCTGCTCCAAGTACTGCAGCTACTGCGTCGTGCCCTATACCCGCGGCGAGGAAGTCTCGCGGCCGTTCGAGGATGTGCTGGTGGAAGTGGCCGGCCTCGCGCACCAGGGTGTGAAGGAAGTGACGCTGCTGGGCCAGAACGTGAATGCCTACCGCGGCAAGATGGGCGACACCGCCGACATCGCCGACTTTGCCCTGCTGCTGGAATACGTGGCCGACATCCCGGGCATCGAGCGCATCCGCTACACCACCAGCCACCCCAACGAATTCACCCAGCGGCTGATCGAGGCCTACGCCAATGTGCCCAAGCTGGTGAGCCACCTGCACCTGCCCGTGCAGCACGGCAGTGACCGCATCCTGATGGCAATGAAGCGCGGCTACACCGCAATGGAATACAAGAGCACGGTGCGCAAGCTGCGTGCCATCCGGCCCCAGCTGGCGCTTTCCAGCGACTTCATCGTGGGCTTCCCCGGCGAGACCGACGAGGACTTCGGCAAGCTGATGAAGCTGATCGACGACGTCGGCTTCGACACCAGCTTCAGCTTCATCTTCAGCCCCCGGCCCGGCACGCCGGCCGCCAACCTGCAGGACGACACGCCGCTCGAGGTCAAGCAGAAGCGCTTGCAAACGCTGCAAGCCACGCTCGATGCAAGCGTGCGCGCCATCAGCTCCAGCCGCAACGGCACCGTGCAGCGCGTGCTGGTCGAAGGTCCGGCGCGGCGTGAAGCGCAGATGCTGGTCGGCCGCACCGACTGCAACCGCCTGGTGCTGTTCGCGGCGCCGGAACGCCTGATCGGGCAGATGGTAGACGTGCACATCACGCAGGCGCCGCAGCGCTCGTTGCGTGGCGAAGTGGTCACGCGGGAAGACGCGCTGACCGCCTGATTGCTGCAATTTCGATCGCGATCCAGACGGGTCTACGACATCACACTTGCGGGGACCAATCGCCGAAATCCGGCTTGTCAGCCCATCGGCAGGTTCAGGCCATTCAGTCTTGCACAGTCAACCGCGAGACCGTAGCCAGCGTCGGCATGGCGCATCACTCCGGTGGCAGGGTCGTTCCACAGCACACGGCGCAGCCGCTCGCCGGCCTCCGCACTTCCATCGGCCACAAGTGCAATTCCTGCATGTTGGGAATAGCCCATGCCGACACCGCCCCCATGGTGGAACGACACCCAGGTAGCGCCACAACTCGCGTTGAGCATGGCGTTGAGAATCGGCCAGTCGGAAACCGCATCCGACCCGTCGCGCATACCCTCGGTCTCGCGTGTCGGCGAGGCGACCGAACCAGAATCCATGTGGTCACGCCCGATCACCAGCGGTGCGGACAATTCGCCGCTGGCTACCATGTCGTTGAACGCATTGGCGATGCGGTCGCGGTCCCCCAGCCCCAGCCAGCAGATCCGCGCCGGCAATCCCTGGAAGCGCACGTGTTTGCGTGCCTGATCGAGCCAGTTGTGCAGGAGCTTGTCATCGGGCATCAACTCGCGAACTTTGGCATCGGTCTTGTAGATATCCTCGGGATCTCCCGAAAGCGCCACCCAGCGAAAAGGTCCCTTGCCAACGCAGAAAAGTGGTCGAACATAGGCCTCGACAAAACCTGGATAGTCGAACGCATTTCTGACACCCATCTCAAGTGCCATCGCGCGAATGTTGTTTCCGTAGTCCAGCGCAATTGCACCGGCGTCCTTCAGACCCAGGATGGAGCGAACCTGATGGGCCATCGATTGCTTGGCGGCCAGGGCCGTACCGGCAGGGTCACTGGTCCGGCGCGCCACCCACTCATCGACACTCCAGCCCTGCGGCAGGTACCCGTTGACGGGGTCGTGAGCCGACGTCTGATCGGTCACCACGTCGGGAACAATTCCGCGGGCCAGCACCTCGGCAAACACATCTGCCGAATTGCCCAGAAGGCCGATCGATATCGAGCGGCCTTCGCCGTGCGCGGTGGCCATCATCGCAAGCGCCTCGTCCAGCGTGCCGGCGAACTCCTGAAGGTAGCCTGTGCGCTGGCGAAATTCAATCTTGCTGCGCTGGCATTCGACCGCGATGCAGGAAGCACCGGCCATCGTTGCGGCTAGCGGCTGCGCGCCGCCCATGCCGCCGAGCCCTGCAGTCAGGATCCAACGCCGCGCCAGACTGCCATCGAAGTGCTGCCGCCCGATTTCGGAAAAGGTCTCGTAAGTTCCCTGGACGATCCCCTGACTGCCGATGTAGATCCACGACCCCGCCGTCATCTGCCCATACATCATGAGCCCCTTGCGATCAAGGTCGTTGAAGGTTTCCCAGGTCGCCCAATGCGGCACCAGGTTCCCGTTGGCAATCAACACGCGCGGTGCTCCTGCGTGGGTCGAGAACACACCAACCGGCTTGCCCGACTGCACCAGCAGCGTCTGGTCACCACGCAGGGTCTTGAGCGCGGCGACGATCGCGTCGAAACACTCCCAGTTCCGCGCCGCGCGCCCGATACCGCCGTAGACAACCAGGTCGCCAGGTCGCTCGGCGACATCGGGATCGAGATTGTTCATCAGCAGCCGCAGGGGAGCTTCAGTCTGCCAGCTCAGGGTGTTCAGCTGGTTGCCGCGCGGAGCACGGATCACGCGATCGCTGTGGATGTTGTTCATCGGGGACTCGCAGTTGCTGGAGGGTTGATGGTCATATTGCTTTGGCCGCGCGCAAGGCTGCGATCTGAATCGCATCGAGCCCCAGCAGCTCGGTCAGCACTTCGTCCGTGTCTTCTCCCAACGTGGGCGAGCGGGGCACGCCGGCGACGGGCACGTCGGAAAACTTCACAGGCTGCGGAACAACCTGGATATCGCCAAGTGTCGAATGCGTCGCAGGGCGTACGAGATCGCGCGCCTCAAGGTGTCCGGACGCAAACAGTTCGTCAAGGCTCCACACGGGCGCTGTCGGTACGTCCGCGCCACGCAAGGCTTCCAGTACCTGCGCTCGCGTCCGCGAGCGCGTCCATTCGCCGATCAACGCACGCAATTGGGTTTCGTGCGCATTGCGCGCGGCGTTGCCCTGAAAGCGTGGATCCGAGGCCAGGTCCGGTCTGCCGATGACGTTCAGGATGCGCACGGCGGTCGCGTCGGTAAAGCCCACCAGGACGACTACGCCGTCCGATGCCTCGAAGCTGTCGACCGGGTAGGTTTCGGGATGACGATTGCCGACACGGCCCGGTTTGCGGTCCGTGAACAACTGCCGCGACAGGCTGGTCACAAGCATCGAGAAAACCGAATCCAGCATGGCGACGTCGAGCTGGCGTCCCTTGCCGGAGTGTTCGCGATCGTATAACGCACTGGCCACGCCGAACGCGGCGAACATGCCAGTGCAGACATCGGCCATGCTCTCGCCCACGGCCAGGGCGCGCCCGTCCCGCTCTCCGGTGATGCTCATCAACCCGCTCATGGCCTGGATCACCAGGTCGAACGCAGGCAAGTCACGGAACGGTCCGGCCTGCCCGAAACCCGATATCGAAGCGTAGATCAGGCGCGGATTGTCTTGCGACAGGCGCGCATAGTCCAGGCCAAGGCGGTCCATTACACCGGGCCGGAAGTTCTCGACCAGCACGTCGGACTGTCTCGCGAGCTCGCGCACCAGGTCCAGACCCTGCGCCGACTTGAGATTGACGGTGACGCTTTTCTTGCCGCGATTGAGCAATGCAAAATAGGTGCTTTCTCCCTGCACATGGGGCGCGAACAATCGAGCCTCGTCCCCCACGCCGGGTGATTCAATCTTGACTACCTCGGCACCCAGATCCGCGAACATGGCAGTGCAGTAGGGTCCGGACATGACGCGCGTCAGGTCCAGAATGCGCAGTCCGTGAAAAATGGAACGGCTATTGGCGGGCATGGTTTCTTTCGTCAAGTGCTGGCAGCGCGCGTCAGGAATCCATCGTCAGCACCACCTTGCCCGTGGTGCGACGCGACTGCAGCGCAGCCAATGCTTTGGGCGCCTCACTGAAAGGGAATCGCGCGCCAATATGTGGATGAATGACCCCGTCGGCGAGCCAGCCTGTCAGGCGTTGCGAGACCTGACGCAGCATCGCTGCGTCGCGGTCATGGTCCCAGTACACGCCGATGGCGCTGGCACGCTTGAGCAGCAGGCGATTGGCAGGAATGCAGGGTATCTCTCCGCAGGCGAATCCCACCACCAGAAATCGCCCCATCCAGCCAAGGCAGCGCAACCCGTCAAGCGCAAGCGCACCGCCGACCGGATCGACCACAACATCCACACCGCCCCGCGCATCAAAGGACTTCGCCCCCGTGGTCCAGCCAGGGTCACTGTAATCGAGCGCGGCGTGCGCACCATGACTGAGCACCACTGGGATCTTTGCCGCAGTGCCGACGCCGGCAATGACCTGGGCACCGAGCGCACGCGCCACATCGATGGCAGCCATTCCGACGCCACCCGCACCGGCCAGCACCAGGACACTCTCGCCGGCGCGCACGGCAGTGCACTCGGTTAACGCGACTGCCGCCGTTGTATAGGCAACCGGCAATGCGGCGCCGACCTCGAACGGCGTTTGCGATGCGAGCCGGATCGCCATGTCGGGGCGCATCAGCACATGGCTGGAAAATCCACCCCATGTCACTTTGCCTGCGACCCGGTCACCGGCTGCAAACCCCGTATTTGGCGCGCTCGCGACAACTGTGCCTGCCACTTCCTGTCCTGGCACGAACGGGCGCTGTGGCCGGACCTGGTAAGAGTCGGTCAGCATGAGAAGATCGGAGAAATTCAGCGCTGCCGCTGCTACCGCGATCAGGAGCTGGCCAGGGCCGACTTGAGGCATGGCCTTTTCCACCAACGCCATCTGGCCAATACCAGGCGCGTCCGACACCCAGGCCTGACAGGCTGTACTCATGCCTCATCCCCGAGTGACTTCGACAACCGGAGGCCAGCAGCCTTGAGAATCTTTCCGATCCTGGTGCGCGCCCCGGGCCCCATGCGAATGATGGGTGCGGCGACGGCAATCGAACCAAGCGGAATGCCGTCGCCAGCCAGCACAGGAACGGCCAGCCCCGCCACACCCGGGTAGGTCTCCTCGATCGACGTGGCAAGCCCGGACTCGCGAACGGCCTTGAGTTCATCCCGCAAGCGCAGCGCGTCGCTACCAGGGTCCTCACGCTGCATCAGTGTCAATACGGACGCCATCTCTGACTCCGGCAGGAACGCCAGAACCGCCTTCGAAGACGCGCCCCGGTACAACGGGAATGCAGCGCCGATTCGCTCGAACACACGCAATCCTTCCTTGACGCTGGGAATCTGCTCCAGGCAAATCACCTTGGCCTGGCGTGCGTCGTAAGCCGTCAGCATGACAGTCTCGCCGGTCTGGTCAGCCAGCTGCTTGAGCGTTTCAGCACACAGTTTCATCAGGCTGGATTCGCGCGCGGCGCGACGACCCAGGTCGATAGCGGCTACGCCCAGCGCGTATCGACCTGTCCGATCCGAGTAGGAGAGCATGCCCCGACCGTGGAGAAATCGAACCAGTCGGCTCAGGGTCGAACGCGAAAGCCCGGTGGCTGTCAGCAACTCAGGCCGCGTCCAGTCGGGCTGATCCCGGGTGAACAGGTCCAGCAGCTGAAACGCCTTCACAAGCAGGCCCACTCCTTGCACCGAAGGGGGGGTTGTGCCCTTTTTTTTAGCGCTTGCGGGTGCACGTTGGTGCATCAGATGCTTTGGCGCGCGTCGGCTCAGGGAGTTGTCGGATAGCAGCTCAGGCATGTTGACAGGTCACTTCATCGCTAACCATAATGTGGTCGTCACGTCTCATGATATGAGCGATGCAAAGGATGTGTCAACCGTGATGGGCAGTGGGTTGCGCGGCCGACTGCCTCCATATCCAGGGTGTTCAACGCAAACCTATTCAAGGAGTCCCCATGGTCAGCACAACGAATTTCTCCGCACTCATGCTTGCCGGCCTGCTGGCTTTGGCGGGTGCGGCGCAGGCACAAATCCCCAAAAAGGTCAGCATCTCGACCATCGTGGAGGTGCCCGCGCTGATAGAAACCAAAGAAGGCATATTGCAAGCCCTTGCGGCGCGCGGATTCACCGACGGCAAGAACATGGTGATTGACTACCAGAACGCCAATGGCGCGATGCCGACGCAACAGCAGATCGCCAAGAAGTTCGTCGGTGACGCGCCCGATGTGATCGTCGCGATCACGACCCCGACGGCCCAGGCCATGGCCTCGGCAACCAAGGACATCCCCATCGTCTTCGCAACGGTGACTGATCCGATCAAGGCCAAACTTGTCGCGGGGTATGCCAGGACCGGCTCCAACATCACCGGCGTGTCGGACGCCGCGCCGCTGCCCGAGCAGATCCAGTTGATGCTGGATATCCTGCCCAAAATGAAGAAGGTCGGGTTCATCTATAACCCGGGTCTGGACAATGCGGTGTCGACACTGGAGGCCTTGCGCGGCCTGCTCAAGCAAAAAGGCATCGAGATCGTCGAGTCGCCATCACCAACGACGAACGAGGTCATTCTTGCTGCGAAAAAGCTGGTCGGGAAGGTCGACGCCATTTATGTCCCCAATGACACGACTGTTGTGTCGGCGCTGGAGACCATTGTCAAGATCGGGCAGGAAACCCAGACTCCGGTATTCGCCGGAGAAACCGGAGCCGTCACGCGCGGCGTCATCGGCTCGGTCGGGCTGGACTACGTGGCCGTTGGCAAGGTCGCCGGCAATATGGTTGCAGATATCCTGGGTGGCAAGAAGGCCGGGGATATCGATCCGGTACTCGCCTACAAGGTTCTGACCAACTTCCAGGTTGCGATCAATCGCGGGTCGGCGAAGAAAATGGGTGTGACAGTGCCCGAATCGGTGCTCAAGCGCGCCACCAAAATCATCGAATGACATCTCCGGCGCCGGACATCGCCTGGTATGCGGCAACCTGCGCCAGTTTCGAAAGGCTCGAATATTCATGTCACTTTATGAGTTTCTCGGCACGTTGGAGGTCGGATTCATATTTGGCCTGGTCGCGCTGGGTACCTTCCTTACCTTTCGCGTGCTTGATTTCCCCGACCTCACAGTCGAAGGCACGTTCCCGCTCGGCGCCGCCGTCACTGCTGCCGGAATCGTCACCGGCGGCTGGAATCCCTGGATCGCGACGCTGGCGGCTCCGGTCGCCGGCTTCACCGCCGGCTGGTTGACGGCCTACCTCAACGTCCGCTTCAAGATCCTGCATATCCTGGCCGGCATCCTGGTCGCCATCTCGCTTTATTCGATCAATCTGCGCATCATGGCCGGCCCCAACAAGCCGCTGCTAGGCACCCGCACGGTGCTGTCAAGTTTCGAGGGACTTGGCTACCCGACCTACATCATTACGCCGATCTTCTTCGGCATGGTTCTGCTGGTCGTGAAATTCCTGATCGATGCCTTCCTGCGTACCGGCGTCGGCCTGTCCATGCGCGCGACCGGCGCCAATCCGGCGATGGCTGCGGCCAACGGTATCGACACCGGACGCATGCGCCTGATCGGCGTCGGCGTCGCGAACGCCTTGTGTGCTTTGGCCGGGGCCTTGTTTGCGCAGTTGTTCGGTGCGGCTGACGCCTATATGGGCATTGGTGTGATCATCGTCGGCCTGGCGTCGGTCATTGTGGGTATGGCGATCGTGCCGTCGCGCCTGGTCCATCAGGCCACGCTGGCCTGCATCGTTGGCGCCTTGCTCTACCGTTTTGCAGTGAGTACTGCGCTTAACGCCGACATCCTGGGCCTGAAGGCCTCGGACGTGCAACTGGTGACCGCCGTGCTGGTCGTCGTGACGCTGATCGTGCAGCAAAGCGGCGGATTCGCCTGGCGCATTACCCGGATACGCCGACCATGATCAAGATTGACCAGGTCGTCGTCACCTTCAACAAGGGCTCACCGCTGGAAACAACCGCGCTGCGCGATGTCTCGCTCGACGTTCCGAGCGGTCAATTCCTGACCGTCATCGGCTCCAACGGGGCCGGCAAGTCCACGTCGCTCAATGTGATTGCCGGGCTGGTCCCGGTCGAGCGCGGCAGCGTGACGGTGGACGGAATCGACATCACCAACTGGCCTGTGCACCGACGCGCAAGCCTGATCTCCCGCGTGTTCCAGGACCCCAAGATGGGTACCTGCGAGAACCTCACCATTCTCGAGAATTTTGCGCTGGCACAGGGTCGGACGCAGCCGGCAGGAATGCGCTTTGCCATCCGGCCGGGCGCCAGAGAACAGATTGCCGAGCGGCTGAAGTTGCTCGACCTCGGCCTGGAGAATCGTCTCGACGACAAGGTCGGACTGCTCTCGGGCGGTCAGCGACAGGCAGTCAGCCTGCTGATGGCCACCACGGGCGAAACCCGCGTCTTGCTGCTCGACGAACACACGGCGGCGCTGGATCCCAAGACCGCTGAATTCGTCGTCGATCTAACGCAAAAGATCGTGCGCGAACTCAAGTTGACCGCGGTCATGGTGACCCATTCGATGGCGCAGGCCCTGCATTTCGGCGACCGCACCGTGATGTTCCATCGCGGCAAGATCATCTTCGACGCCGCCGGTCCGGAACGGGCTAAACTCACTGTGCAGGACCTGCTCACCTTGTTCAAGCGCGGTCAAGGCGAAGACATCACCGACGATGCCCTGCTGCTTTCCTGAACGGTCATCTTCAACCAGGGCAAAGAGGCGAGAACACTCGATGCCCTCAATGCCCAGCCCTTGTTCGCAAGCAAGCTTGCCTGAGGGCAACTGTGCAGACGCCGGCATCCACTGCCCAAGCCACACCCCGGCATTTCCCTCCCATGACCTGCCCACCCACCACTCAAGCACCGGAGACGAACCATGTGGATTTCACACGTTCCCTATGAAGAAGCGCAAGGGCGCCTGAAGCAGTTGTACGACCGCGTCAAGGGGCACGACAACAACGTTGACAACATCATGCTGGCACACAGCCTGCGGCCACATTCGATGGAAGGGCACATGACGCTGTACAAGTACGTGCTGCATCACCCCGGCAATCTGGTACCGAAGTGGTTTCTGGAGGCGCTTGGCGTACACACCAGCATGCTCAACAAATGCAGCTACTGCGTCGAACACCATTTCGCCGGGTTGCAACGCCTGCTCGGCGATGAGCCCCGGTCCGCGTCGATGCGCCTGGCCCTGGAGCAAGGAACGCCGGCCGGCGCATTCGACCCGCAACAGGTCGCGGCGCTGGAATATGCCAGCGCACTGACACTGACGCCGCAGAACGAGCCGCTGCTGCACGAACGCCTGCAGGCCATGCGCGCAGCGGGCCTGGACGACGGGCGCATGCTGGAGGTCAATCAGGTCGTCGCCTACTTCAACTACGCCAATCGCACCGTGCTGGGTCTGGGCATCAGCACCCAGGGCGATATCCTGGGTCTGTCGCCGAACAATTCGAACAATCCCGACGACTGGTCGCATCGCTGATACTCCGCGTGTCCACTGTGTTTCAGCCTGCCCCACGCATCGCGCAGTTCCTGCCGGAGCCCGCGCCGCCTGCACCACCCGCTGGTGCCGCGGAAAGACCACGCGTGTTGAATCTGAACGAATCCCCGTTCGGGCCCTCGCCAGCGGTCGTCGACGCAATGCAATACGCGCTGCAACACGCCAACCGCTATCCGGACCACCAGGGTCATGCCCTGTGTGCGCTGATCGCGGCGCGAAGCGCCATCGCAGCCGACAGGGTCGTGGTCGGCGCCGGTAGCAACGAATTGCTGTTCATCAGTGCCGATGTCTGTGTCGATGCCGGTGACGAAGTGATCGCACCCGTGCCCGGTTTTCCCAGCTTCGCCAGGAGCACCCTGATGCGGTCGGGTACGCTGGTCGGTGTGCACTGCAACAGCGCCGGTTGTGTCGACGTGGATGCCGTGCTGGCCGCGATCACGTCCAGGACGCGGCTGGTCTTCGTATCGTCGCCGCACAACCCGACTGGTGGCGTATTGACCCGTGCCGAGATTGAACGCCTTGTGCATGGTGTTCCGGAGCAAGCGCTGCTGCATTTCGACGAGGCCTACTACGAGTTCGGGCAACATGCAGGCGCTTGTGAAACGTTGCCGATTCTCGAACGCCGGCGTGGTGCGTGGATCTCGACACGCAGCTTCTCCAAGGCCTATGGACTGGCCGGCGCACGGATCGGATATGGTCTGGCCAGCACCCCCGAACTGGCCTCGGCCTATCGCGCGGCGCGAATCAACTTTTCGGCCAGCAGCGTCGGCATGGCCGGCGCGATGGCCGCCTGGAACGACAGCGCGGCCCTGACCGCGTTGTTGAGCCACAATGCGGCGCGGCGCGACCAGCTGGTCGCGGGTCTGGCGTCCCTGGGGTACCGGGCCTTGCCTGGCGCTGCCAATTTCTCCGCCTTCGTGACGCCTGTCCCGGCACCGGCGCTGCAGGCCGGACTGCGCGATCACGGCATTCTGGTTCTCGCCTTCCCGCTCCCCGGCACTGATGGTGCCCTGCGCATTTCGATGGGCACCGAGCAGGACATGCAAGCGGTCATCGACGCCGCGCACGAACTGGCGGGCGCGCCGGGGCCGGCCTGATGTCCGAGTCCGAACTGCTGGGCCAACTGGAAGAGTGCCTGGGGCCGACCGGGCTGCTGGCCGCTGAAGCCGACATGGCGGGCTACAGCCATGACCTGTCGAACGCACGCGGGGGCCGGGTCGTCGGCGTGGCCCGGCCAGCATCGGCGTCGGAGGTGGCGGACATCGTGCGCCTGTGCGGGCAGGCGGGTGTACCCATCACGCCGCGCGGCGGTGGCACCGGATTGAGCGGCGGCGCCACACCGGTTGCCGGCGCCTCGCTGGTGCTCTCCTTCGAGCGGATGCGCACGATCCGCTCCATCGATCCCATCAGCAACCATATAGTTGTCGAAGCTGGCGTGACCCTGTATGCGGCCCAGCAGGCAGCAATCCAGGCGCAGCGTCAGTTGGGGCTGGACCATGGCGGTGCAGGCTCGAGCCAGATCGGCGGCAATCTGTCGACGAATGCCGGCGGCAACAACGTCATCCGGTACGGCATGGCACGCGATCAGGTGCTCGGGCTGGAGGTGGTGCTGGCTGATGGCCGTCTGCTGGAGTTTCTCTCGCCGCTGCGCAAGAACAATGCAGGCTACGACCTCAAAGGAGTTTTCCTGGGTAGTGAAGGAACGCTCGGCCTGATCACGGCCGCCACGCTGCGCTTGCGACCTGCGGCGCACAGCCGGGCAACGATGCTAGTAGGCCTTCAGGGCATCGGCGCAGTCATGTCCTTTTTCGAACGAACCCAGTCCGCCATTGGCGACAGTTTGACTGCCGTAGAGCTGATTCCGCGCGCCGCCGTCGAGCAGGTCATAAAGAGGTTTCCTGACACCCGCGAGCCGTTTGCCCAGTCCTGCGCCTGGGCACTGTTGGTCGAAGCCGAATGTGCCAGCCAATTTTTTGATCTCGACGCCGCAATGGAGGATCTCTTTGTGCATGCCCAGCAGGCCGGCGAGGTCGTCGATGGCAATTTCGCCGCATCGCAAGCTCAACGCGCGACGTTCTGGACGCTGCGCGAGCGCATCGCACATGTGATGATCGAGAGCCCGATCTGTCTGAAGATGGACACTGCCGTTCCCATTGCCAGAATTCCCCAGTTCCTGGAACACGCGACGCGCGCCACGGCACTGGCACTGCCAGGCTGTCGCCCAATACCGTTTGGCCATGTCGGCGACGGCAACATTCATTTCAATGTCCTGGGTCCCGAGGGCATGGACGCCACCGCATTTGACACGCACAGGGCCACTTTGGCGCGGGCTGTTGAAGACTGCGCAACGGCGCTGGACGGAACCGTATCGGCCGAACACGGCATCGGCCTGCTCAAGAAAGATGCTCTGGTGCGTATGCGCTCCGACGCTGAACGAAGCGTCATGGCGCGTATCCGCTCGGCGCTAGACCCGTCGGGCCTGCTCAATCCCGGAAAAGTGTTCGACGCCAGTTGATGGCAGAACCTGCCGTCGGAGCTGCCGGTGTCCAGCACAGAACCCAGTGCAGGCCTCATACGCGCAGCGAGGAGCAGCGCAATCAGGCTAAGCATCTGCCATCCGCGGCGAAGTGATCACGCTGGAGGCCCCACTGGCCGCCTGATTGCCACTATTTTTATTGAGCCGTCTGCAGGCCGATTCCCTGCTGAAAATCAGAACGGCAGCTTGGGCATGCCGCCCTTGCCACCCATGCCCGGCATGCCGCCCATGCGCTTCATCATCTTCATCAGGCCGCCGCCCTTCATCTTCTTCATCATCCCCTGCATCTGCTCGAATTCGTTGAGCAGCCGGTTGACTTCCTGCACGTGAACGCCGGCGCCGGCGGCGATGCGGCGCTTGCGGGTGGCCTTGAGCAGCTCGGGCTTGCGGCGCTCCAGCGGCGTCATGCTCTGGATGATGCCTTCCTTGCGCTTGATGTCCTTCTCGGCCTTGTTCATGTCGACCTGGCCGGCCTTGGCCTGCATCGCAGCGGGCATCTTGTCCATCAGGCTGGAAAGGCCGCCCATGCTCTTCATCTGCTGGAGCTGCGACAGGAAATCGTTCAGGTCGAAGCCGCTGCCGCTCTTGACCTTGGCCGCAAGCTTCTGCGCGGCTTGCATGTCGACGCCGGCCGTGACCTGCTCGACCAGCGCCAGGATGTCGCCCATGCCGAGGATGCGACCGGCGTGGCGCTCGGCGTCGAACACCTCGAGTCCGTCGATCTTCTCGCTGACACCGGCGAACTTGATCGGCGCGCCGGTGACCTGGCGCACCGACAGCGCCGCGCCGCCGCGCGAGTCGCCGTCCATCTTGGTCAGGATGATGCCGGTCAGCGGCAGCGCTTCCTTGAAGGCCTTCGCGGTATTCACCGCGTCCTGGCCCTGCATCGCATCGACCACGAACAGCGTCTCGACCGGATTCAGAGCGGCGTGCAGCTCCTTGATCTCGGCCATCATGGCTTCGTCGATGGCCAGCCGGCCGGCCGTATCGACCAGCAGCACGTCGAAGTATTGGCGCTTCGCGAAGTCGAGCGCGGCGCGTGCAATGTCCACCGGCTTCTGGTCGGGTGAGCTCGGGAACCACTCGGCGCCGGCCTGCTTCGTCACGGCCTTCAGCTGTTCGATGGCCGCCGGGCGGTAGACGTCGCCGGAGACCGTCAGCACTTTTTTCTTGCGCTTTTCGATCAGGTGCTTGGCCAGCTTGGCCGTGGTCGTGGTCTTGCCTGCACCCTGCAGGCCGGCCATCAGGATCACGGCGGGCGGCTGCGCCTGAAGGTTGATGTCGGACACGCCCTGGCCCATGGTGGCCGCCAGCTCGCGGTTGACAATGCCCACCAGCGCCTGGCCCGGGGACAGTGAACCAAGGACCTCCTGGCCCATCGCATTGTCCTTGATGCGGGCGATGAAGTCGCGCACGACGGGCAGCGCCACGTCGGCTTCGAGCAGGGCCATCCGCACTTCCCGCAGCATGTCCTGCACGTTGTCTTCGGTGATGCGGGCCTGGCCGCGGAGTTCTTTGGCCAGGCGTGAGAGTTTGTCGGAGAGGGCGGAGGCCATGGGATCCTGGGCGTCGGCAGTGCCGAATAAGTGGGCTTCGCGTGGCGAAGCAGGGCTAAACTGTGACCCCATGATTCTAGCCAGTGCGTCTCCGGCGGGCGTGGCGCTGACGCTGGCCGCGGCAGCAGCCTATGCCGTCCCCGCCGCGGGCGCCGCACGCCTGAGCGAACGCGCGGCGCGCGCGGCCTTACTGATCGCGTGGTTGTTGCACGCCGGCGTGCTGGCCTGGGGCTTGCTGGGCACGCCGCCGCGCTTCGGTTTCGCGCCCGCGCTGTCGGTGACGGCCTGGCTGGTCCTCACCGTGTATGCGGTGGAACGCCAGATGTTCCCGCAGCTGCAGGCACGCTGGGCCCTCGCCGGCCTGGGCTCGGCCGCCGTCCTGCTGGCCTTCGTGTTTCCCGGCACCCCCTTGCATGTCGCCGCGTCGCCCTGGCTGCCTTTGCACTGGGCGCTGGGCATCGCCTCGTATGGCCTCTTCGCCGCGGCGGTGCTCCATGCCTGGCTGATGACCCGGGCCGAGCGCAATATCCGGCAGGCCGCCGACCCGCAGTCCGGCCTGCCGCTTCTGACGCTCGAGCGCCTGACCTTCCGCTTTGCCACCGCGGGTTTCATCCTGTTGTCGGCCACGCTGCTGGCCGGCCTGTTCTTCGGCGAAACGCTTTACGGGCAGGGCCGGATCATCCGCTGGGACCACAAGACCGTGTTCTCGATTCTCGCGTGGGTGGTGTTCGCCTTGCTTCTGCTCGGGCGCTTGCGATTCGGCTGGCGCGGTCGCAAGGCGGTGCGAGTGCTGTACACCGGCTCGCTCCTGCTGTTGCTGGCATACGCCGGCTCCCGCTTCGTGCTCGAGGTGGTGCTCAGGCGTCCCGCATGAAGTACCTGGTCATCCTCGTGCTGGTGCTGGTCGTGGCCTGGTTCTGGCGCAACGGCCGACGTTCCGATGCCGCGGAGCGCAAGGGCACCAAGCCAGCGCCGCCCGCGCAGCAAGACATGGTGCAGTGCCCGGTTTGTTCGGTGCACCTGCCGCGCACCGACGCGCTGGCCGGACCGGACGGGCGGCTGTATTGCTGCGCCGAGCATCGATTGCGTGACGGCCCCTGACATGCCCCCTGCCAGCGCCTTTCCAGTGGACGGCGACCCGGCTGAACTGACGGCTGACTCCGCATTCGCCAGGCTGTGGCGCGGTTTCATGACCGCCCGCGTGGCGATCGCAATGGTGCTGCTGGCCTTGCTGAGCGTGCTGTTCACACTGGCGCCGGCGCTCAACATCAGCAGCTGGCTGATCCTGCTTTGCTCCACCTACCTGACCGCCGCGCTGGCCGTTCGCATGTTCACCCGGCCGTCGCTGCCCGGGCGCACTTTCGATCCGCAATGGGTGTCGACCATCGGCGTCGACCTGCTGGCGTTCTCGGCGCTGCAGTTCCTGCAGGCGGCCGGCATCAACTACTCGCCGCTGTTCGCGCTTCCGGTGCTGATGGGTTCGGTGCTGGGTTCCGCGCTGCTGGCCCTGGGAACGGCCGCCGGCGTCGCCTTGCTGCTGCTGATCGACGCGTGGATCGTGTCGCTGCATGTCCCGGCTGAAACCGCGGCGCGTTTCCTGCAAGCCGGCCTGACGGGCACCGGCTACTTCGCGCTGGCCTTCCTGGCCAACCTCATCGCGGCCCGGCTCGCACGCGAGGAAGAAGCCGCACGCGCGGGCCAGCAGGCGGCCCGTGTGCAGGCCCAGGTGAATGAGCTGGTGATCGAGACGCTGACCGACGGCGTGCTGGTGGCCGACGCACGCGGCCAGGTGCACGCGGCCAACCCCGCCGCCCGCGCCCTGCTCGGTTTCGGCCAGGCCGCCCCCAAGGCGCCCTTCGACCTGAAGTCGCAGCCGGCCTGGCTGCCGGTCGCCGCGCTGGCGCAGCTCACCTTTCTGCAAGGAACCGCGCAGTTTCGCGAACTCGCGCTCGAAGAAAACGGCTCGAACGTGCGGCGCATCCGGGTGCGCACCCGGCTCACCGG
Organism: Ramlibacter sp.; assembly: GCA_039926915.1. GTDB lineage: Bacteria > Pseudomonadota > Gammaproteobacteria > Burkholderiales > Burkholderiaceae_C > Ramlibacter. The sequence goes on along the minus strand of JBDSWB010000147.1, from coordinate 2,345 downwards.
GCCGCAGGAGGACGAGGCCGGAAGCCTGTGCGTCATGTTCCTGGAAGACTTGCGCGAGATGGAAGCGCGGCTGCGCACCGAGAAGCTGGCGGCGATGGGCCGCATGTCGGCGGCGGTCGCCCATGAGATCCGCAATCCCCTTGCCGCGATCGCGCAGGCCAATGCGCTGATGGAGGAAGACCTGCGCGAGCCGGCGCTGCAGCAGCTGAGTTCGCTGGTTCGCAAGAACGCGCAGCGCCTGGCTCAGATCGTGGACGAAATCCTGGACATCTCGCGGGTCCAGCACCAGGGCGTCGGCGCGGCGCCGGCCCTCGACCTTGACCCGGCCGTGGCCTCGGCCTGCAGCGACTGGGCAATGCAAAGTCGCAGCGGCGGACGCCTGCAACTCACGCTGGCCGCGCCCGGTTCGCTGGTCGCGTTCGAAATCGATCACCTGCGCCGCGTCCTCGTCAACTTGCTGGACAACGCGTTGCGCTATGCAGGGCAGAAGCCCGATTCGATCCGGGTGGCCACGCAGTCCGCTGGCGGACGGGTCACTTTGCAGGTCTGGAGCGACGGTGCGCCACTCGAGCCGACGGTGGAGCGCCATCTGTTCGAGCCGTTCTTTTCCTCCGAGAGCCGTTCCAGCGGGCTGGGCCTGTACATCTGCCGCGAGCTGTGCGAGCGGCACGGCGCCACAATGGGGTATCGCCGCGTCACCGCCGGCGCCGCCAGCAACGCCCGCGAAGGCAACGAATTCATCGTCTCCTTCCGTCCCGGATCCGGCCCCCTTGCGGGTGCGGCGTCATTTGACACAATAGCGGCCTGATGCCTACCGCCCAAGTCCTGGTCGTCGATGACGAGCCCGATCTGCGCACCCTGTATGAACTCACGCTGTTGCGCGAGGGCTACCGGGTCGATGCGGCCGGCACCCTGGCGGAGGCCTGGGCGCAGCTCGAAGGCAAGAAGTTCGATGCGGTGATCACCGACATGCGGCTGCCGGACGGCCAGGGGCTGGAGTTGCTGCACCGCATGCTGGCGGAGCAGCGCACCGAGCGCTGCATCGTGATGACGGCCTATGGCTCGGCGGAGAACGCCGTCGAGGCGCTCAAGGCTGGCGCGTTCGACTACCTGACCAAGCCGGTCGACCTGAAGCAGTTCCGAACCGTGGTCGCATCCGCCATCCAGGAGAGCACCGCTGCCGCGGCGCGCCCCAAGTCTGCGGGTGCGGCGCCGCGCCAGTCGGCGGGCAGCGCGACGCGCCAGCCCGGCGGGCAATCGGCGTTGCAGCGACTGGTGGGCGAATCCCAATCGATGCGACTGGTCAAGGAGCGAATCGCGAAAGTGGCGCGCAGCATGGCGCCGGTGCTGGTGCGCGGCGAGTCGGGCACGGGCAAGGAGCTGGTGGCACGGGCGATTCACGCGTGCAGCCACCGCGCGGATGGCCCCTTCGTGGCCGTCAACTGCAGCGCCATCCCGGAAGCCCTGCTGGAGGCGGAATTCTTCGGCGCGCGCAAAGGGTCCTACACCGGCTCGACCCAGGACCGCGAAGGCTACTTCCAGGCGGCCCGGGGCGGCACCCTGTTCCTGGACGAAATCGGCGACCTGCCTCTGGCCATGCAGTCGAAGCTGCTGCGCGCCATCCAGGAGCGCCAGGTGCGTTCGATCGGCTCGACCCAGGAAGACGCAGTGGACGTTCGCATCGTCAGCGCCACCCACAAGGACCTGGCGGCCGACGTCCACGCGAGCCGGTTCCGCCAGGACCTGTATTACCGCCTGAACGTCATCGAGGTGCTGATCCCACCGCTGCGCGAGCGCCGCGAGGACTTGCCAGCGCTGTGCACCGCCCTGCTCGCGCGCATTGCCCACGAGACAGGCATCAGCCCACCACCCCTGACGCCGCAAGCCCTGCAAGCCATTGCCAGCCACCCTTTGCACGGCAACGTACGCGAGCTAGAAAACTTGCTGCATCGCGCCGTCGCCTTGAGCGATGGTGACGGGCTGCAGGTGGATGCCGCCGCCCCCGAACGCAGCGCCCTGGAACCCTCCACACCAGCCCGCAGCGCGTATGCACCCACTGCCAGTCTGGCCAACGGGAGCGAATTCATCGACGACTTGCCCACCGATCTGCAGGCCTGGCTGGACCAGCAGGAGCGCGAGATCCTGGTGCGCGCCTTGCGCGAGGCAGGCTTCAACCGCACGGCAACGGCCGCGCGCCTGGGCATCAGCCTGCGCCAGATGCGCTACCGCATCGCGCGCCTGAATATTGCCGCCCCCAACGACTTGGAGCCCCATGCCGACCTCGAAGGCTGATCCTGCAGCGCCCGCAGGCACGCCTGGCTCCGGAGTATGGAATGGCGGCTGGC
>JBDSWB010000146.1:0-10707 GCA_039926915.1 Ramlibacter sp. | reverse complement strand
GTGTTCAGCTGCTGGATGCGCGCGAACTCTTGCGGCGTGCAGTCAGACAGGCCCGCCCGGCCCTGCTCGTTCGTGGACTCGGCAGTGAGGGTTTTGCTCACCATCGCCTTGCCGGCCAGCTCCGGGTGGGCACGGATCAGCGCCAGCTGCTGGTCGCGGCCCGCTTCGGCCACGATGCGCGCCATGACATGCTTGATGTGCGGCAGGGACCGGAACGGGCGATGCGCGAGGGCCGCCCCCGCGATCCAGGGCGAATGTTCGTACAGGCCATCCAGCAGGCGGGCCGCCTCGGCCGGCGCCGCCGCGTTGATTTTTTCCAGGGCCACCGCGGAACCGGCTTCGCCGGGCCGCTGGTGGCGCCCCCTTGAGGGGGAGGCGCCGGAGGCGCTTCGGGGGTGTTTCATCCTAGCCTTCGAAGGGATGGGTCTGATTCCAGTGGCGCGCGATGTCGATGCGGCGGCAAATCCACGCCTGTTCGTGCGCCTGCACATGGTCCAGGAAGCGTTGCAGGGCGACGACCCGCCCCGGACGGCCCAGCAGCCGGCAATGCATGCCGACGCTCATCATCTTCGGCCTGTCCAGGCCATTGGGGTCGCCTTCAGCATACAGCGCGTCGAAACTGTCGCGCAGGTAGATGAAGAAGTCTTCCGCTTGCGAAAAGCCCTGAGGCAGCGAGAAGCGCATGTCGTTGGCATCCAGCGTGTAGGGAACGACCAGCTGCGGCACCACGGCGCCATCGGTCTTTTTCACCTTCATCCAGAACGGCAGGTCGTCGCCGTAGTAGTCGCTGTCGTACGCGAAGCCGCCGTAGTCGGCGACCAGACGTCGCGTGTGCGGGCTGTCGCGCCCGGTGTACCAGCCGAGCGGCCGCTCACCCGTCAACGCTTCGATGGCCTGCATGCCCAGGCGCATGTGCTCGCGCTCGGTGTCCTCGTCGATGCCCTGGTAGCTGATCCAGCGCCAGCCGTGGCAGGCAATCTCGTGGCCCAGCGCCTGGAAGGCCGCTGTCATGTCCGGGTGGCGCTGCAACGCCATGCCCACGCCAAATACGGTGAGGGGCAAGCCGCGCCGCTCGAATTCCCGCAGGATGCGCCAGGCGCCTGCCCGCGAGCCGTATTCGTAGATGCTTTCCATGGTGAGGTGGCGTTGCGCAAAGCTGGGCGGATTGAACATCTCCGAAAGGAATTGTTCCGATCCCGCGTCGCCGTGCATGACCGAGTTCTCGCCACCTTCCTCATAGTTCAGGACGAACTGCAGGGCGATTCGCGCCCCGCCGGGCCAGCGTGCATGCGGCGGGTTGCGGCCGTAGCCAACGAGGTCGCGCGGGTAGGGGGCGGTGCTGTCGTAGCTCATGGGGTCCTCAGGCGAGCGCCAGGGCGATGTCGTGGCTGGGCACCTTGCGGTCGAAGGCCAGGCTCTCCTCGACATGCTGGAGGTGTTCATCCATCAGCCGAACGGCGCGCGCCTCGTCGCGGGCGGCGAGGGCCTTGACGATTTCCACGTGCTCTTCCTGCGAGTGGCGCGCCGCGCCATCGCGCTGGTACATGAGCGAGATCAGGGAGCTTCGGGAGACGAGGTCTCGCAGGATCTGCGCCAGCACTTCATTGCCCATCAGTTCGGCCATGCGCACATGGAAGTCGCCCAGCAGCTCCACGCGGCCCGCCGCATCGTCCTGGTCGACGGCCGCCTTCTCCTGGGCGATGTGCGTGCGCAGCGCACGGATGCGCGCCGGCGTCACGTCCCGCACGAAGGCGCGCGTCATCTCCGCCTCCAGCATGCGCCGCACCGCGAACACCTGGCGCGACTCCTCGACGGTGGGAGCCGCCACGAAGGCGCCGCGCGCCGGCTCCATCCTGATCAGCCGGTTCTGCGCCAGCTGGAACAGCGCCTGCCGCACCAGAGTGCGGGACACGCCGAAGTGGTCCGCGAGTTTTTGCTCCGCGAGCTTGGTCCCGGGTTGCAGGCGATGCTCCACAATGGCCCGGGTCAGTGATTCGACGATGAAATGGGTGGTCGACGACTCCATGGAACGGCATGATAGCCGCAAATCCAAAAAGTGTATACACTCGTGTCCACCAAAAGGAGCAGCGCCATGGGACTGAGCACACATGTACTGGACACCATGCACGGCTGCCCTGCCGCCGGCATGGGCGTCGAGCTTTACACCACCCATGGCGACGGCACGACGCTGGTCAAGCGGTTCGCGCTGAATGCGGACGGACGCAGCCCCGACGGGCCGCTGTACGCGGACGGTCAACTGGAAAAGGGCACGTACCGGTTGGTGTTCGACGTGGCGGGCTACTTCAAGTCGCGCGGCGTGGCCTTGCCCGAGCCGACCTTCCTGGAACGGGTGAACGTGGATTTCGGGGTGGCCCATCCCGGGCAGCACTACCACGTGCCGTTGCTGGTGAGTCCGTGGAGTTACTCGACCTATCGCGGCTCATGAGCCGCCGGGCCGCTCCCAAGGCGAACAGCACCGCAGCCAAAGGCGGAGGTTTCCCAATGAGCCGCTCTGAATCAAAGCTGGCCTTCAGTCAGCGTATCGAGCTGGAAGCGGCCGCTTTGGTGCCACAACCAGGTATCCGTGTAAACCACCTTGCCCATACGCGTCGGCGCCGGGAAGGGCGCCGCGGCACGGACGGTGCGCTCGATTTCCGCCACCACTTCGGGCGCGTGCTTGGGCGCGCGCATCCAGCTGAGCGATCGCACGTTGCCGCGGCCGTCCACTTCCACCTGCAACACGCCGATCGCATACAACATGGGCGGCAGCTTGCCTTTGAAGATGCGTTCGCGATTGAGGCCGTACAGATGCGTCGCCGCGTCGGTGCGGTACGCGCGAGGGTTGGATGCATTCGACGCGGTAGCGGTGCGTGTGGGCGCGATGAAGACCTGTGCCTCGGCGGGCACCTGCGGCTGCGAGGGTGGGTTGGACGTGGCCACCGGCGCCAGCGGCGGCAAGGGGGAGGACGAACAGGCGACCAGCATGGCGGACACAACCGCGGCCAAGGCGGCGGGCACTAAAAAGCGCAGCGCGGGAAAATGCTTCATGAAGGTCTCCTGGAGTGCGCTTCCAAGGCAGCGCGCGTTGAAAGCTGAACTATTCAACGCCAAAGTGTTCCATTTGACGACCGGCTTTACCTTTGCGACACCTTTCTTGCGATTCGATGACCATTAACGCCTGATTACCATGAATGTTGTCACATCCCGCCTGGCCCGTGAAGCCGCGGTCCTCGTCCGCGTGGAGGCGACCCAGGGGTCGGCGCCGCGGGAGGCCGGCGCATGGATGGCGGTGTTCGGCACGGATGTCGTGGGCACGATCGGTGGCGGCCATCTGGAGTTCCAGGCCATCGCCGAGGCGCGGCAGCGCCTGTTCGGGGGAGGCGGCGAGCCGGTTCAAGTCTACAAGCTGGGGCCGAGCCTGGGCCAATGCTGCGGCGGTGTGGTGCGCCTTCGTTTTGCACGGGTGGACGCCGGGGATATCGCCGAGCTCGAGTCAAGGCTGGCGACGCGCCTTGCGCCGCTGGCCCTGTTCGGCGGGGGCCATGTCGGCCGGGCGCTGGTCAACGTGCTGGCATCGCTGCCGTTTCGCCTGGCTTGGATCGACAGTCGCGACGAGATCTTTCCGCAGCAGGTGCCGGACAACGTGCAGTGCGAGCACTCCGAGCCGGTGCACGCGGCGGTGAAGGATCTGGTGCCGGGTTCGCGCGTGCTGGTCATGAGCTTCAGCCACGCCGAAGACCTCGACATCGTGGCAGCGTGCCTGCACCGTCAAAGGGAGAAGGCCGACCTGCCTTACATTGGCCTGATCGGCAGCAAGACCAAATGGGCGGTCTTTCGCCACCGGCTCGAGGAGCGGGGCTTCGCCGAAGCGGAACTGGCCCACGTCACCTGTCCGGTCGGCCTGCCCGGCATCACCGGCAAGGAGCCGGAAGTGATCGCTGTCAGTGTGGCGGCGCAGATCCTGCAGGTGGCGCCGCCGGCCGCTGGAGAACGCTGATGGCCGGCGCTGGCCTGTCACTCAAAAAGTGTATACACTATCGTGCACAGACCGCAGCGGAGCCCGGGAAAGTGCGCAAGCCCTTCCTGTTGTTCGCGGTCCCAACTGCTCAGAGCGCCCGCAGTGGTGAGCAGGCCTTCCACGCTTGAATGAACATGGAAAGCTACCTCCTTGCCTGGTCCGAACTGCTGCTGCGCTGGGTGCACGTCATCACCGCCATCGCCTGGGTCGGCTCGTCGTTCTATTTCGTCTTTCTCGATTCCAGCCTCACCCCGCCGGTGGACGACGACTTGAAAAAGCAGGGCGTCAGCGGCGAGTTGTGGGCGGTGCATGGCGGCGGCTTCTACCACCCGGTCAAGTTCGCCGTCTCGCCGCCGAAACTGCCCGAACACCTGCACTGGTTCTACTGGGAGAGCTACACCACATGGATGACCGGCTTTGCGCTGTTCACGGTGTCGTACCTCTGGAGCGCGGGCACCTACCTTATCGACAAGTCGCTGATGGATTGGTCCCCTGCGGCAGCCATTGCGGCGGCGTTGTCGTTCCTGGTCGTCTTCTGGCTGCTGTACGACGCCATCTGCAGGATGTCCGGGCAACGGAAGAACGGCGACGCCATCGTCGGCGGCTTGGTGCTGCTGTTGGTGTGCGCCGCGTCCTGGCTGGCCTGCCACTGGTTCGCGGGGCGTGCGGCCTTTCTGCTCGTGGGCGCGATGATCGCCACCGCCATGAGCGCCAACGTGTTCTTCTGGATCATCCCAGGCCAAAAGAAAGTGGTCGCGTCGATCAAGGCCGGCGAAGCCGTCGACCCCATCCACGGCATGCGCGGCAAGCAGCGCAGCGTGCACAACACTTACTTCACGCTGCCGGTGCTGTTCGCCATGCTGAGCAACCACTACAGCTTCACCTACAGCCACCCGCAGAACTGGCTGGTGCTGATCCTGATGATGTTCGCCGGCGCGGCGATCCGCCAGTTCTTTGTCATGCGCCACGGGTTCAAGCTGGGGCGCAACGCGCATCCCTGGCCGTATGCCGCGGCAGGGGTGGTCGTGATCGCCGCCGTCGTCGTGTGGCTCAAGCCCGTGCCGGCGCCTGCAGGCGTTGCGGCCTTGCCGCCCGTCGGCTACGCGCAGGTGCAGGCGGTGCTGGCACAGCGCTGCTTCATGTGCCATGGCGAGCAGGTCCAGATGAAGAACGTGCGCCTCGATACGCCCCAAGCCTTGAAGCAGCACGCGCAGGCGGCCTATCAGCAGGCCGTGGTGACCCGCATCATGCCGATGAACAATGCCACCGGCATCACGGAGGCCGAGCGTAGCCTGATCGGGCAGTGGTTCCGGGAAGGCGCGAAGGTGCAGTGACTTGCCGCTCGCAGCGCGGGATTCCTGAAGATTGAGCACCAGCACCCTTCCTCGGTGTTTCGACGAGCTCACTCATCCAGGAAGCCGCCCTTGTAGAAGCTCCAGGCATTGCCGTCGTGCAGGTAAAAATGCCCATGTGTGCAGAAGTCCTTGCCTGGAAAAAACTCCCGGAAAGCCTTGGGCACCAGGCGGACGAGTTGCTCGTCGGCGAGCTCGTCGAACTGTTCCGGTGAGATCGGCTGGCCGACCCGCAGTCGTTTTGTTTCCATGGTGCCCGTTCTATCGAACTTCGAATTCAAAGACCTTGGCGAGTGTGCCCTCGACGGTCACCGGGGCGGCTCGAATCGTTCGGCGTTCCTGGCGCGGGCCCGTGCCGCCTCCACTTCGCGGTCCCGCGGGTCGGCTGTGGTCACGAGCGACTGGATCAGCGCGCGCGTCGTCGCGGCAATCTGTTCCACCGCAAGGTCGAATGCGGCCTCGTTCGCCTTGGACGGAACGTTGAAGCCACTGAGCTTGCGGACGAACTGCAGGGAAGCATCCCGCATTTCCAGTTCGGTGGCCGGCGGCTCGAAATTGAACAGGGTCTTGATGTTTCTGCACATGGGGCGACTCTAAAACACGGCAGCCCAGATCATCACCGCGCCGGCGGCCAGCAGCAAGCCGTCCATCATCAGCGTGAACCGCCGGGGGTCGATCCGCATCACGAAGCGCTTGCCCAGGAAGGCGTCCTTAACCAGGCCACGCATCAGGAAGAAAGACGTGTTCAGCGGGCCGGTGCTCGCAACGATGCCGGTCAGAAAGCCGATGCCCGCGCCGACGATCCCCAGGTGCCGGCGGGTGAGCTTCCAATCCTGCCGCGCCATCCAGCGCCGAACCGGGATCATGGCGATGAAGAACATGCCAAGCACCGCTTCCACCACGCCCGGTGGCAATACGAGAAGGGTGGTGCGCCATTCGATTTCGCGCCACCACGCGGCGGCTCTTGAAGCGTTGGCAATGATGGATGCGATGGCCATGATCGGCACGGCCAGGCGAGGTCCGTACACGAGCACCAGTGCGGGCATGAGCATGATCGAGGTACCAAACCCCACGATGCCGCCGACGGTGCCGGCCACCAGCCCGAGGACGAGGACGAGCGCAAAATCCAGTTCAGCCCCCCGGACCCAAGGCGCGTTTCATCCCTCGCATTCCGCTTTCTGTCAGGAGCGTGTGACAGTTGGTCATGGTTTTGGAATATACGTCGGTGCGGGCGACGAGAAGTTGGTAGCATCCCGCGCCATGCATACCCTTCAACTTTCCCGTCGCGCCTTCAGCGCCGGCCTGGCCACAAGCCTGCTGCTCGCATCCTCTGCCTCCCGCGCTGCAACGGCCCCTGCTTCGCCCGCGTCCCGGCTCGCGGTCATTGCCCAGCACTACTACGACGGCGTGCAGGCGCTTTTTCCGATGGCGGCCACAGAGAACGTGGGCGATCCGGCTTACGAGGCGAAGTTCGAGATCGACATCGCCCCGGCCCACCTGAAACGGCAGCGGCGCCACTACCAGCGCACGTTGGCGAGCCTGCGCGCGCTCGACCCCGCGTCGCTGCAACCGTCGCAGCGGCTGACGTACGACCTGCTGGTGTACGAGGCCAACGACCGGATGACGACGCTCGACTACCCCTGGCGCCTCATGCCGGTGGGCCACATGAACAGCATGCCCGTGCAGCTTGCACAATGGGCCAGTGGGACCGGCCCCCAGCCGCTCAAGACCGCTGCCAACTACGACCATTTCCTCGCGCGCCTGAAAAAGCTGCCGGCCTGGATCGACCAGGCGATCGCCAACATGCGCGAAGGTCAGGCGCGGGGCATCGTTCTGCCACGCGCCCTGGTGGAGCGGACTTTGCCGCAGGTCGATTCGCTCCTGCCCGCTGATCCGCTGGCCAGCCCGTACCTCGCGGCGACGCGTGAGTTCCCCGAGGGGATCTCCGGGGCCGACCGGCAGCGACTGGTCGCGGCCTACCGCGCCACCGTCGCGAACTCGGTCACCCCGGCGGTGCGACGCCTGCGAACTTTCCTCGCCGACCGCTACCTGCCGGGCGCCCGCTCCACTGCGGGCATCGGTGCGCTGCCGGGCGGACCGCACTGGTACCGCATCCTGGTGCGCTCGAGCACCACCACGACGCTGTCCCCGGATCAGATCCATGAACTGGGGCTGAAGGAAGTGGCCCGGATTCGCGGCGAGATGGAACAGGTCAAGGCGAAGTTCGGCTTCGCCGGCGACCTCGATGGGTTCTTCAGGTCGCTCAACGACAGGCCGGAGCTGACGCCGTTCCACGCCGAATCCGAAGTGCTTGCCGCCTATGCGGCGCTCAACGAGCGAGTCAAGGCGGGGTTGCCGAAGCTTTTCGAGAGTGCCCCCCGGGCTCCGCTTGACGTGCGTGTGGTGGAGCCGTTGCGGCGCGCGACGGCTTCGGACCACTACATCCCACCGGCCGCCGACGGTTCGCGCCCCGGCGCGTTCTATGCCGTCGTGATGGACCCGGCCAAATACCGGACGCTGCGCATGGCATCCCTTTTCCTGCACGAAGGACAGCCTGGCCACCATTACCAGATCGCCATGCAGCAGGAACTGGACGTGCCTAAATTCCGCAAGTCGGGCTGGTACGACGCCTATGGCGAAGGCTGGGCGCTGTATGCGGAGGGCCTGGGGCGGGAGCTGGGCCTGTACGACGACCCCGGCGCCTATCTGGGGCGGCTGTTCATGGAGCTGCACCGCGCGCTGCGGCTGGTGGTTGACACCGGGCTGCACGACAAGGGCTGGTCGCGCGAGCAGGCGATCGCCTACCTGCGCGAAAAGGAAGGCTCGACCGAGGACGACGCGCGCCGCGCCATCGAGCGCTACATGGCCTGGCCGGCGCAGGCGCTCGCCTACAAGGTGGGCGAGCTGAAGATCCTGGAATTGCGCGAGCGGGCCCGCGAGAAGCTCGGCGCGCGCTTCGACATCCGCGCCTTCCACGCCCAGGTGCTGGGGGAGGGGTCAATGCCGTTGCGCATGCTCGAGACGAAGATCGACAACTGGATCGCGGCGCAGCGATAGGAAGCTCACCAGTCCTGCAGCAGGCCGGCGGCGCGCGTGGACGACTTCGCAAAGTGCGCGGCCAGGAAATCGACGAAGGCGCGAACGCGCGCCGAATCCTGAAGGCGTTGGGGGTACACGGCGTAGATGTCGGCGGGCGGTGTCTGCCACTGTTCCAGCACCTGCTTCAGCCGCCCGCTGCGCAGGTACCGGGCCACATCCCATTCGGCTCGCATCACGATGCCGTGGCCGGCCAGCGCCCAGTTCACGGCGATTTCACCATCGTTGGTGCTCAGGCCACCGCGCACCTTCACGGTGGCTGCCTGCTTGCCGGCGCGCAGGCGCCACTGGCCGTGGGCCTCGTCACCCTGGCGGATCGCGATGACGTTGTGCTGCGCCAGCTCCTGCGGCGTGCCCGGTGCCCCATGCCGAGCAAGGTAAGCCGGGGCAGCGCAGAGCAGACGCCGGTTCGGCGCCAGCAGGCGAGCCAGCACGCGCGCGTCCGGAGGCTCGCCGAAGCGCACGCAGACGTCGAACGCGTCCTCTGCCAGCGGTGGCGGGTTCACCGATAGCTGCAGCTGCACTTCCACCTCGGGCCAGGCACGCGCGAAGGCCGAAATCAGCGGTGCAACACGGCTGCGGCCGAAGCCCAAAGTGGCGTTGACCCGCAGCAACCCGCTGGGTTCGGTCTTTGCACCTTTGAGTTCGCGTTCAAGCGCCTCGATGCCGTCCAGGATCCGCCGCGCGTGCTGCAGGTAGATTCCCCCCTCGTGTGTCAGGCTGATCCGCCGCGTGGTGCGGTTGAGCAGGGAGACGCCGAGCCGGGCCTCCAGCTGCGCAAGCCGTTTGCTCACCGCCGGCGTGGTCACCTGGAGTTCGCGCGCCGCGGCGGACAGGCTGCCGCAGCGCGCCACGACGCTGAAGAACTGCATCTCGGACGAGGCGGCGGGCGGGCCGGACATTGTTGAACCTCCGGTAATCAATGTCTTGATTTTGGCGCTTTCCGGTCGCCGTCGGAAATCTGGTTACATGCGGCGGGGCGGCGAGGCGCTGCGGACGGGTTAAAGTCGGAAACCGTCCACCCTGGGAAGCCGCATGTCCACTGGGAAGTCCTCTTCGCGATCCGTCAGCGCCCACGACAAGGCGGCGCTGGAGCGCTCGATCGACAAGATCGCGCGTCGCATCAAGGAATTGAAGAATTTCGACGCCAGCGGCATCCACGAGCGCTGGGACCCGCGACTGGAGGCCTTGCAAAAGCAGATCAACAACACGCTCTCGGACATCCTCGGCACCGGAACGGTGGAGTACAAGCAGTATGCGATGCGGGCGATGGATTCCGACCTGGAGTCTGTCTTCGGCGACCGCTACTCGACGGACGAAGTCCAGGAGTCGGTCCAGAAGAGCATCAACCAGACCGTCACCGACCTGAATGCGGTGAAGAAGCTGCTGACGGAACGGATGGAAGGCAAGGCGCCGCTCGAAGGGACGCCGACACCTGCACCGACACCTGCACCGACGCCTGCACCGACACCAGCTCCGACACCAGCTCCGACACCAGCTCCGACACCAGCTCCGACACCGGCTCCGACGCCCGCGCCGACACCGGCTCCGACGCCAGCTCCGACACCCGCGCCGACACCCGCGCCGACACCTGCACCGACGCCCGCGCCGACACCTGCACCGACGCCTGCGCCGACACCTGCACCGACACCTGCACCGACGCCCGCGCCGACGCCTGCGCCGACACCCGCGCCGACACCCGCGCCGACGCCTGCGCCTGCGCCAACGCTCGCACCCACAGCGGCCCCGGCCCCGGCGTCCGCGCCTGCCGTTACGTCTCCAGTCGCAGCCGGCCACCGCGTGGCGATCATCTGCCGCCTTGGCAACACCGCTCGCGATGCTGCGTCAGCTTTCGTAGCGCAACTCGGGCTGGAGCCGGTCATCGTGCCGGAGCGGTTGGGAGCTGGCGACGGTACCTTCCTGGAGCGGGCCAACAACCTGGGCGGGCTGCACTTCGCCATCTTCCTGCTGTCTGCGGACGACCTGGGCATGGCGTCTCCCGTGCTGTTCGAGGTGGGTATCGTGCTCGGTGCGCTGGACCGAAGCCGCATCCGCTTCATCATGGAAGACAAGCCAGGCCGGGTGCCGGACCTTGAAGGCATCGTGTACCACACCTTCGATGGCGCCGGCGTGTGGCGCCTGCTGCTGGCCCGCGGCATGCGGCAAGCAGGACTGGAAGTCGACCTGAACAAGGCGATGTAATCCGGCCAGCCCTGCGCTTCCAGCGCAGGAAGCAGCCCG
>JBDSWB010000145.1:0-4521 GCA_039926915.1 Ramlibacter sp. | reverse complement strand
GTCTTCCCGGCCGATCACTACGTGTTCATGGCCACCTCCATGGGCACGGTGAAGAAGACCGCGCTGGACGAGTTCAATAACCCACGCAAGCTGGGCATCATCGCGGTCGACCTGGACGATGGCGACTACCTGATCGGCGCGGCGCTGACCGATGGCAAGCATGACGTGATGCTGTTTTCCGACGGCGGCAAGGCCGTGCGCTTCGACGAGAACGACGTGCGCCCCACCGGCCGCAACACCCGCGGCGTGCGCGGCATGATGCTCGACGACGGGCAAGGCGTGATCGCGATGCTGGTGGCCGAGGACGAACAGCAGAGCGTGCTGACGGCCACCGTGAATGGCTACGGCAAGCGAACTCCGATCGCCGAGTACACCCGTCACGGCCGCGGCACCAAGGGCATGATCGCAATCCAGCAAAGCGAGCGCAACGGCAAGGTCGTCGCCGCCACCCTCGTGCATGCCGACGACGAAATCATGCTGATCACCGACAAGGGCGTTCTGGTGCGCACCCGCGTGAGCGAGATTCGCGAACTCGGCCGCGCGACGCAAGGCGTGACGCTGATCGGGCTGGACGAAGGCTCCAAGCTGAGCGGTCTGCAGCGCATCGTCGAGAACGATGCCGCTGGCGTCGACATCGACGGAGAAAACGCCGACGCAGCCGACCCTGAAGGCGACGCCTGATGGCGACGGACCTCGGAAAGCTGCGAACGGAGATCGACTCGATCGATCGCGAACTGCTCGCGCTGCTCAATCGTCGCGGGACCCTTGCCAATGAAGTGGGCGAGATCAAGCGCGCCGAAGGCTCGCCGGCTTTCCGTCCCGAGCGCGAAGCCCAGGTCATCAATGGCTTGCAGACCGCCAACCCGGGCCCGCTCAAGGACGCCAATGTCGCCACCATCTGGCGCGAAATCATGTCGGCCTGCCGCGCGCTGGAAGCGCCGCAGCGGGTTGCCTACCTCGGACCCGCCGGCACCTTCAGCGAACAGGCGGCGGTCCAGTTTTTCGGCTCCAGCATCGAGCACGTGCCTTGCGTCAATTTCGACGAGGTCTTCCATGCGGCAACCGCCGGCACGGCCGACTTCGGGGTGGTGCCGGTCGAGAACAACAGTGAAGGTGTGGTGACGCGCTCGCTCGACTTGCTTCTGCATTCCCCGCTGCACATCGTCGGCGAAATCAGCCTGCTGGTACGGCACCACTTGTTGCGACTGTCAAATTCCTTCGAAGGCATCGAGGTGGTGCTGGCGCACCCGCAGGCGCTGGCGCAATGCCAGGGCTGGCTGAACAAGCATTTGCCCGGCGCCGAGCGCCGGGCGGTTTCCAGCAATGCTGAAGGCGCGCGGATCGCCGCGGGCAACCCTGCCTGGGCCGGCATCGCAGGCGAGCGGGCCGGCAGCGAGTTCGGCCTGCACGTCGCGGCGCATGCGATCCAGGACGACGCCTTCAATCGCACGCGCTTCGCGGTGGTCTGCCTTCCGCAGACGCTGGGGGCACCGCAGGCGTCCGGACGGGACTGCGTCAGCCTGGTGGTTTCGGTCCCGAACAAGCCCGGCGCCGTGCACGATATCCTGGTGCCGCTCAAGCGCCACGGGGTGTCGATGACCCGCTTCGAGTCTCGCCCCGCCCGCTCGGGCCAGTGGGAATACTATTTCTATATCGACGTACAGGGCCATCCTTCGCAGCCGCATGTGGCCGCGGCCCTGAAGGACCTGCAATCGCTCTGCGCCTTCTACAAAGTGTTAGGCAGCTACCCTGTCGGCGACTGAACCAAATTATGTTTGAACAACTGGGTTTGATCGGATGCGGCCTCATGGGCGGCTCCTTCGCGCTTGCGCTCAAGCGGGCGGGCCTGGTGAAGCGGGTCGTCGGCTACAGCAAGTCGCCCTCCACCACCCAGCGTGCCCTTTCCATGGGCGTGATCGACGTCGAGGCGCCTTCCGCGCTGCTGGCCGTCTCGGGCGCGGATGTCGTGCTGCTGGCCGTGCCGGTGGCCGCCACCGAAGCAACGCTCAAGGCCATCAAGCACCTTGTCACCAAGGACATGTTGATCATGGACGTGGGCTCGACCAAGCGCGATGTGATCGACTCGGCGCGGCGCGTGCTGCGCGACCATATCGGCTCCTTCGTGCCTTGCCACCCGATCGCCGGCAGAGAAGTGTCGGGCGTCGAGCATGCCGACCCGGACCTGTACACGGGCAAGCAGGTCATCCTGACACCCATCGATCGAACGCTGCCGGAGCAGATGCAGAAGGCTGTCCAGCTCTGGGAAGGCCTGGAGTGCCGGGTGCTGAAGATGACGCCGGAGGCCCATGACGCGGCCTTCGCCGCGGTGAGCCACCTGCCGCACCTGATCGCGTTCGCGCTGATCAACGGCATCACCGGACAGGTCCACGGCAAGGACTACCTTTCGCTCGCCGGGCCTGGCTTTCGCGACTTCACCCGGATCGCGGCGGCAGAACCCAAGATGTGGCGCGACATCCTGTTGGCCAACAGGCAGGAATTGCTGGAGCAATCCCGCATCTTCCAGAGCACGCTGGCGTCGCTGGAGGCCCTGATCGAAAGCGGCAACGCGGACGCACTGGAAGGCCTGATCGGCCAAGCCAGCGAAACTCGGGCGCAATGGCGCATCAGTGCGTCCCGGCGATGACTGAAGCCCCGATGTTCGCGGCGCCGCCGACGCGCGTCCCCGGGCAGGACTGATGTTCGCCACCCCCTTCCTGGACATTCCGGCACTGGACAGTGCGGCGGGGACGGTGCTGTTGCCCGGCTCCAAAAGCATTTCGAACCGTGTCCTGTTGCTGGCCGCCCTGTGCGAGGGTATTACCACGGTCCATGACCTGCTGGACTCCGATGACACCCGCGTCATGCTCGATGCCCTGCGTGCTTTGGGCTGCGGCGTTCGGCACAGAGGCCAAGCCGTCGAGATCACGGGTCTGGGCAACCACCCGCCGGCCACCCACGCCCGTCTGTTCATGGGCAACGCCGGCACCGCAATGCGGCCCTTGACCGCGGCGCTGGCCGTGATCGGCGGCGAGTTCGAAGTGAGCGGCGTCGCCCGCATGCACGAGAGGCCCATCGGCGACTTGGTCGACGCATTGCGCCAGCTCGGTTGCGACATTCGCTACCTCGGTGTCGAGGGCTACCCGCCGCTGCGCATCGGACGGCCGCAGTTGAAGCTGGACGCGCCGATCCAGGTTCGCGGCGATGTCTCCAGTCAGTTCCTCACCGCGCTCCTGATGGCTTTGCCGCTGGCCGCGCATCGGTCCGGCGTGGACATCGTGATCGAAGTCATCGGCGAACTCATCTCCAAGCCTTATGTCGAAATCACGCTGAACCTGTTGGCGCGCTTCGGTGTCGCGGTGCGGCGCGAAAACTGGCAACGGTTCACACTGCCTGCCGGCAGCCGCTATCAGACACCCGGCGCCATCCATGTCGAGGCGGATGCGTCATCGGCCAGCTATTTCGTGGCACTCGGTGCGATTGCGGCCCCAAGTCCCTCGAGCGTAGGCGTCTCGGGCGTGGGCGCCGGCTCCATCCAGGGTGACATCCGATTCGTGGACGTAGCGCGGCTGATGGGGGCCGACGTGACGAGCGGCCCGAATTCGCTGGACGTGTCGCGCGGCGCCTGGCCCCTCAAGGCGATCGACCTGGACTGCAATCACATACCGGACGCCGCGATGACACTCGCCGTGATGGCGCTTTATGCGGACGGCCCGAGCGTGCTGCGCAACATCGCGAGTTGGCGCGTCAAGGAAACGGATCGGCTGGCTGCCATGGCCACCGAATTGCGCAAGCTCGGCGCGGAGGTCGAGGAAGGGCCCGACTTCCTGCGCGTGACCCCGCCACGCGAATGGAAGGCCGCCAGCATCCACACCTACGACGACCATCGCATTGCCATGTGCTTTTCGCTGGCCGCATTCAACCCGGCGGGCGCCGCGGTGCGAATCCTCGACCCGAAGTGCGTAGCAAAGACCTTTCCGGACTACTTCGAAGCGCTCTTTTCGGTGGTCGAGGCAGCGCCGGCCAACATTCCCGTCATCTGCGTCGACGGCCCCACCGCCTCCGGCAAGGGAACGCTCGCGGCGCAGCTGGCAAGCCGGTTGGGCTACCACTACCTCGACTCCGGCGCGCTGTACCGGATCACTGCCTTTGCCGCGGTCCGGGCGGGCCTGCAACTCGACACCGCCCACGAGGCGCAGATCGCGAATTTGGCTGAGGCCTTGCCCGTGCGGTTCCTGGGCGGCCGCATCCTGCTGGGTGAACTGGATGTCACGGAGACGATCCGCACCGAAGAGGCTGGCATGAACGCCTCAAGGGTATCGGCCCTGCCGGCCGTTCGCACGGCCCTGGTCGCCCTGCAGCAAGGGTTCCGGCGCCTGCCGGGGCTGGTTGCAGACGGGCGGGACATGGGCACGGTCATCTTCCCCAAAGCGCCGATGAAGGTTTACCTTACCGCCAGCGCTGGCCAGCGCGCCGAGCGTCGCCATAACCAGTTGATTTCAAAGGGAATTTCCACTACAATCG
>JBDSWB010000144.1:0-8314 GCA_039926915.1 Ramlibacter sp. | reverse complement strand
GGCCGATCGTCTTGTCGTACAGGTTGAGCTTCGCCTTGGGCTTGCCGTGCGCCTCGATTTCCGGGTCGTGCCAGATCGAGGACAGCATCGGGTCCAGCGTGAAGCTGACGAACATCGAGATCAGCACCGCAGCGACGATGGTCACGCCGAACTCATGGAAGAACTTGCCGATGATGCCGCCCATGAAGCCGATCGGCAGGAACACGGCGACGATCGAGAGGGTCGTCGCAAGCACCGCCAGGCCGATTTCCTGGGTGCCGTCCAGCGCGCCCTGGTAGGGGGACTTGCCCATCTTCACATGGCGCACGATGTTTTCGCGCACCACGATCGCGTCGTCGATCAGCAGGCCCACGCACAGCGACAGGGCCATCAGCGTCACCATGTTCACGGTGAAGCCGAACATGTTCATGAAGAGGAAGGTGCCGATGATGGAAATCGGCAGCGTCAGGCCGGTGATCACTGTCGAGCGCCAGGAATTGAGGAACAGGAAGACGATCAGCACCGTCAGCAGCGCACCCTCGATCAGCGTGCGCCGCACGTTCTCGACCGACACGCGGATCGGGCGCGAGCCGTCGGCGATGGGCTCCAGCCGCACGCCCGCCGGCAGTTGCGCCGACATCTCGTCGATGGTCTTCTTCAGACCGTCGACCACCTCGATCGTGTTCTCGTCCTGCGCCTTCTGCACGGTGAGCAGCAGCGTGCGCTCCCCGTTGTAGAGCGCCAGGCTGTCGATTTCCTGCGCGCCGTCGGAGATGCGCGCCACCTGGTCGACGCGCACCGGCGTGTTGTTCTTGCGGGTGACGATGATCCGGCCGAAGTCCTCGGGACGCTGCATCCGCGCGTCGATCTGCACCACGCGCTCCTGTGCCAGCGAACGGATGGCGCCGATCGGCAGGTCCTGGTTCTCGCTGCGTACGGCGGCCGCCACCTGGTCGGCGGTGACGCCCAACGCTTCCATCGCCGCCGGGTTCAGGTAAATATTGATTTCGCGCTTGGTGCCGCCGACCAGCGTGACCGAGCCGACCCCGCGCACGTTTTCCAGCCGCTTCCTGAGCACCTGGTTGGACCAGTTGGTGAGTTCCACCGCGCTCAGGGGCTTGCCCTTGGCAGCATCGGGCAGAACGGCAAGCGACCAGATGGCGCGGGCGGACGGGTCGAAGCGCAGCACGCGCGGCTCTTTCACCTCGGTGCGAAACAGCGGGCGGATGGCCGCCACTTTTTCGCGCACGTCCTCGGCGGCCTTGCGCCCGTCCACGTAGAGCTGAAACTCGATGATGACGACCGCCTGGCCCTCGTAGCTGCGCGAGGTCAGGGCGTTGATGCCCGCGATGGAATTGACGCCTTCCTCGATCTTCTTGGTGACTTCGCTCTCGACGATCTCGGGCGATGCGCCGGGGTATTCGGCCGTCACGACGACCACCGGGAAGTCGATGTTGGGGAACTGGTCCACCTTCAGGCGCTGCAGCGAGAACAGTCCGAGCACGACGATGGCGAGCATCACCATGGTCGCGAAGACCGGGTTTTTCAGGCTGATGCGGGTGAACCACATGGGGCGGTTACGGCGCGGTCTTCGCGGCGGAAGCGGCGCGCGCCGGCACCGCGCCGATGGCCGCGGGCTGTGTGAAGCGGACCGAGGTTCCTTCGCGCAGCGGCCCGATATGGCCCCGGATCACTGTCGCGCCGGGCGCCAGGCCGTTGACGGCGACCACGATGTCCTGGCCGGAATCCCCGCGCGCGCCGGGCTGGACCGTCCGGTGCGCGACCTGGTTGTTGTCCACCACCTGCACATAGGGCGAAGGCTTGTCGGTGCGAACGGCAGAGAGCGGGACGGCGAGCGCGCTGGTCTTGCGCGTGCCGAGGGTGCCTTGGGCGAAGAGGCCCTGGCGCAGCCCGGTGGCGTCTGTGATGGTCAGGTAGGCCAGCACGCTGCGGCTGCCCGCCTGTGCGCTCGGGTTAATGCGCGCCACCCGGGCCGGCACCGCCCGCGGGCTGCCTTCCACCTGGAGCATCGCCTCCTGGCCCACCTGCACGGCCACCGAGTCGGCGGCGCTAAGCGTGGCTTCGAGTTCCAGGCGGCTCAGGTCCACGATCTCGACGACGCGGGCATCGATGCTCACGCGCTCGCCCGGTTGTGCCAGGCGCTGGGACACGATGCCCGAGATCGGCGCGCGCAGCACGGTGTCGTCCAGCGTCTTGCGGGCCACGTCCACGGCGGCCAGCGCCGCCTTGTGGTTGGCCTGCGCCGCCGTCAGGTTGTTCAGCGACGTGTCCAGGGCGGTCCTGGAAATGAAACCTTGTTCGACCAGGGCCTTGTTGTTGGCCCACTGACGCTGGGCGATGTCGATCTGGGCCTTGGCCGAGTCCGCCTGCTCCTGCGCCTGACGCACGCGCGAGTTGTACTCCGCCGCCTCGACCCGCGCGATCACCTCGCCCGCCTTGACGGCGTCGCCCTCGCGCACGGTGAGTGCCTGCAACTCGCCGGCCGCGCGCGCCTTCACGATGGCGGAATTGACGGCCTTGAGTGAGCCGGATATCGGCAGGCCCTGGGCCAGTTCCCGCACTTCGGCCTTGACGACGTCACTGGCGGCCAGCTCGACGACGGTCTGGACCTTGGCGACGCTCGCCTGCGCCACCGCCTCCTGTTGCGCCTTACGTGCCGACAGCGCGCGCATCACGCTGTAGCCGATCAGCAGCACGACCAGCCCCAGGGCCAGCCATTTGTAGTGACGCTTGCTCATCGATGTGTCCGTCCGTCGCTCTGGGTCTTGTTCTCCGGCCTGACGCAAAAGCCGTTCAGCAGAGTATCCACCTGCGACGCGATGTAGCGCTCCGGGTCCAGTGGGTAGTCCTGGGGCACGCAGGCGCCCAGCGAATGCTTCATCATGATCAGGAAAACCATCGGCGCGGTGATGCTGAACAGGGCGTATTCCATGTCCAGAACCTGGAACTCACCGGAGTCGACGCCGCGCTGCAGGATCCGGCGGATCAGTTCCTGCCCGGGCTTGATGACTTCCTGCTGGTAGAAGGCCGCGATGTCGGGGAAGTTGCGCGCCTCGCTCATGATCAGTTTGGTAATGCCGGACGCCTTGGAGGCGCCCACGCGCTCCCACCAGACCTTCATGCAGTAGCGCACCATGTCCGCGCTGCTGCCGTCGAAGGTCTGGAACTCCTCGTTCCACTCCTGGAAGCGCCCCGAGATGTTCTCCCGCACCACGGCCTTGAACAGTTCTTCCTTGCTCGGGAAGTAGAGAAACAACGTGCCTTTGGAAACGCCGGCGCGAGCGGCCACTTCTTCGGCGCGCGTGGCGGCGAAACCCTTTTCGACGAACAGGTCGAGCGCCGCGTCCAGCAGTTCGCCAGGACGGGCCTCCTTGCGCCGTTCGCGCTTGGCCTGCACCTCGTCGTGGCGAGTGCTGATGAGCTTGGTAAGGGACATAAAAATTAATGACTGACCGGTTAGTAATGTAGCTTTTCAACCCCGGGCCGTCAAGCGCTTTGGTGGGGCGTGGGCTCCAGTCTGGACTAAATGTCCCATTGACAGGACATTAGGGCCGCACATAGGATGTCGCGTGGCTGCCGCTCTCCCGCTCCCGAAGTACCACCGCATCTACCTGGTGCTGCGCGAGCAGTTGCACGAAGGGCGTTTCGCGGCGGGACTTCCCGGTGAGCTGGCGCTGGTGCAACAATTCGGCGTGGCGCGGGTCACGGTCCGGCGCGCGCTGCAGCAGTTGTCGGACGAAGGCCTGATCTCGCGCGAACCCGGGCGCGGCACCCGACCGACAGGGCGGCTGGACCGGCCCGGACCCGGAGCCGCCAACGCCCCGATGCGCACCCACCTCACGGGCCTGCTCGAAAACCTGGTCAACATGGGACTGCGCACCTCGGTGAAGGTGCTGGACGTGGCCACGGTCACCGCATCAGATGACGTGGCCTCGGCGCTCAAGCTCACCCGGGGTGACCCCGTGCAAAAAGCGGTGCGGGTGCGCAGCACGCGCGAAGGTCCTCTTTCCCACATCACGACCTATGTACCGGCCGAAGTGGCCCGCCAGTTCGGCCGCCGCGAGCTGTCGCGCAAGCCCATCCTGCTGCTGCTGGAAGAGGCAGGCGTCAAGGTGGGGCGCGCCTTGCAGACGATCTCGGCGCGCCTGGCCGATGCAGAAGTGGCGGGTCACCTCCAACTATCCGTCGGCTCGGCGTTGCTGGCCGTTCGGCGCCTGATCTACGACGAGCACGAGCGGCCCGTGCAATGGCTGCATGGCCTGTACCGGCCCGACCGATACGAATATGAAATGCAATTGTCCCGCGTCGGCAATATCGACGCCAAGGTCTGGGTCAGCACCGACCTGTCCGCCCATTTCCATTGAACCACCGAGGAGAAAACCATGAGCACCCGTCGCTATTTCATGTCCCAATCGGCCGCCGCCGCATCGGCCCTGGCCTTCCCCCTGGTCGGGGGTGCGCAGCCCAAGTCAGTGAAGATCGGGGTGCTGCACCCCGTGACGGGTGCGCTCGCGTATTCGGGCCAGCAGTGCCGCGAGGGCGCGCAGATGGCGATCGACGATATCAACAAGACCGGCGGCATCAAGTCGATGGGCGGCGCGAAGATCGAGGCACTGTTGGGCGATGCGCAGTCGACGCCGCAGGCGGGCACGGCAGAAGTCGAGAAAATGAACGAGGCCGGTGTCGCGGCCATACTGGGCGCCTATGCGTCGGCCATCTGCCTGGCGACGACCCAGGCCGCGGCCAAGTACAACCTGCCACACGTGGTGGACATCGGTGTAGCCGACCAGATCGTCGAGCGGGGCCTGAAGAACACCTTCCGCTTCGGTCCCGGCTACAAGAAGTGCGCCGAGATCGCCGTGGCCAACCTGCATGTGCTCAACACCGCCGCAGGCAAGCCGGCGCGCACGGTGATGATCATCCACGAGGAGTCGCTGTTCGGCACCGGGACGGCAAACCTGCTGGCGCGCGAACTGCCCGGCTACGGCTACGAAGTCAAGGAAGTCATCAAGCACGCCAACCCCACGCGTGACTTCAATAACATCGTGCTGCGCATGAAGGCGGTGAACCCGGACATCGTGATCCCGGCCAACTACTACAACGAATACGCGCTGCTGGTGCGCACCATGCAGCAGCAGAAGGTGAGCCCGAAGGCGATCTACTCGGTGCTGGGCGGCGCGGCATCGAGCTACAAATTCGTCAAGGAATTCCCGGACGCCGCCAACGGCATCATCGATTGCAACCACTGGTTCAACCCCAAGGACAAGCGCTCGGCCGAGCTGCGCAAACGCGTGGAGGCCAAGGGGTTGTTCTACACGTACGAGATCTTCAACACCTACACCGCCATGATGCTGCTGGCCGATGCGGTCAACCGTGCCAAGAGCGCCGACCGCGCGGCCATCACCGAAGCGCTCGAGAAGAGCACGTTCTCGGACCACTTCATGCCCTATGGCGCGACCAAGTTCGTCAACGGCCAGAACATGGGTGCCCAGCCCCTGATGACGCAGGTCCTGAAGAACGACATCAAGGTGATCGTCCCGCGCGAGTACCGGGAAATCGATCCCGTATTCCCGCTGCGGACCTGATGCGCGTTCGCGCCGCATGCTCGAATTCAGCATCCTGTTCCCGGCGCTCCTGAACGGGCTGACCACCGGGGCCGTCTACGCGCTGGTGGCGCTGGGGCTGACCCTGATCTACGGTGTGCTGCATATCATCAACTTCGCGCACTGCGCGTCGCTGATGCTGGCGCTGTACGCCGTGTACCTGCTGAAGGAGAAGTTGGGCATCGACCCGTACCTCGCCCTCGTGGTGGTGGTGCCGGGCATGTTCGCTCTGGGGTACCTGTTGCAGCGCCTCGTGATCAACCGCGCCAGCCACGGCAAGGACGAGAACATCCTGCTCGTCACGCTGGGCCTGGCCATCGTCATGGAGAACCTGGCGCTGCTTTTCTTCAAGAGCGATACGCGCACCATCGAGACGGCGTACACGCTGACCACGGTGGCGATCGGCCCGGCGATGATCGCGCTGACCAAGCTGATCTCGTTCGCCGGCGCTCTGGTGGTGTCGGCGCTGCTGATGGTGCTGATGGTCAAGACCGACCTGGGCCGGGCGATCCGCGCCGTGTCCAGGGAAAAGCAGGGCGCCCGGCTGATGGGCATCGATGTCGACCATGTCTACGCCATGAGTTTCGGCATCGGCCTGGCCTGCCTGGGCGCCGCAGCCTGCTTTCTGCTGCCGGCCTATTACGTCAATCCGCAGGTCGGCAGCGGCTTCGTGCTGGTGGCCTTTACCATCGTCGTATTGGGCGGGATGGGCAGCTTCGCGGGCGCGCTGGTGGGGGGATTGCTGGTAGGCGTGGTGGAGTCGGTAGGCGGTCTTTACTTCGGCGAGTCGCTGGGACAGGTGGGCATCTTCGCCCTTTTCATCGCCGTGTTGCTCTTCCGGCCGCAAGGCCTGTTCGGGGCGGCCGCATGAAGCGAAGGGCGAGGGGCCCCGTATGCGGGGATCGACCGGCGCAGTGCGGCCGAAGCCTCCGACGCCATGGCCGTTCGATCAATGATCATCTATCGGAGGAGGCCGCATGAAGGACTTCACCGCGATCGCGTTGTTTGTCGCCTTGGCGGCGTGCGTGCCGCTGGTAACGCAATCGGGGGTGGCGCTGAACTTCATCATGATGGCGCTGTATGCCTG
This sequence comes from Ramlibacter sp., assembly GCA_039926915.1. Taxonomy (GTDB): domain Bacteria; phylum Pseudomonadota; class Gammaproteobacteria; order Burkholderiales; family Burkholderiaceae_C; genus Ramlibacter. The sequence goes on along the minus strand of JBDSWB010000144.1, from coordinate 1,624 downwards.
CCTGCTCGCACAGGCCTGGAACATTCTGGGTGGCTTCGGCGGCCAGTTTTCATTCGGCCACGCGCTCTTCTTTGGTACCGGTGCCTATGTTCAGGCGATCGCGCAGCAGCAGGGATTGAACCCCTGGCTCGCCCTGCCGCTGGCGCTGGCGGCGAGCGCGGCGGTGGGCCTGTTCGTCGGCGCGCTGTCGTTCCGCTATGGGCTCAAGGGTTCGTACTTTGCGCTGGTGACACTGGCCTTCGCGGAAGTGTTCCGCATCGTCGCGCTGTCGGTTCCCTTTACCGGCGGTGGCGTTGGCCTGATGGTGCCGCTGCGCGAATCGGCGGCCAACATGCAGTTCGGCACGCGCGCTGGCTACCTGTGGCTGGTGCTGGGGTTGGTTGGGGTGGCGCTGCTGGTGAGCGCATGGCTGCGCCACTCCCGCTTCGGCGCGTACCTGCAGGCGGTGCGCGACAACGAAGAAGCGGCGCGTGCGGTAGGAGTGGACCCGTTCCGTGTCAAGCTGGCCGCGATAGGGATTTCGGGTGCGCTCATGGGCGCCGGCGGCGCCTTCTATGTGCAGGTGTTCCAGTACATCGACCCGGGCATCGCCTATGGCCCGGGTACTTCCGTCGAAGCGTTGGTCGCCGCCATCGTCGGCGGAATGGGCACCTTGTGGGGGCCGGTACTCGGCGCGCTGGCGCTGCATGTGCTTGCCGACCTCACGCGCAACCTGTTCGGCCAGTTGCCCGGCATCAACATGGTGATCTACGGCGTGGTGCTGGTGCTGATCGTGATGTTCCTGCCGCGCGGCATCGCGGGCATCGGCGTGCCCGTGCGCTGGCGCCGCAACCGGCGCAAGGAGCAGGGCCGTGCCTGAGACATTGCTTTCGGTGCAAGGCCTCTCGCGTTCGTTCGGCGGCCTGAGAGCGGTGAGCGATGTCAGCCTCGACGTACCGCAGGGCAGCCTCGGCGCGCTGATCGGGCCCAACGGCGCCGGCAAGACGACGCTGTTCGCGCTGGTCTCGGGCTTCCTCAAACCGGACAGTGGCAGCGTCCGTTTCCAGGGCCGGGACATCACCGGTCACCCCCCGCACCGCAATGCCAGGCTTGGGATGACGCGCACGTTCCAGATCGTCCAGCCGTTCGCGCAGCAGACCGTGCGCCAGAACATCGCGGTCGGCGCGCACCTGCGCCTTGCCGGGCGGCGCGAAGCGCTGGAGCACGCCGAGATCGTGGCGCAGCAGGTCGGGCTGGCGCCGCAGCTGGACCAGCCGGCGTCGGACCTGACGGTGGCGGGCCGCAAGCGGCTGGAACTGGCCCGCGCGCTGGCGACCAGGCCAAGGGTGATCCTGCTGGACGAGATCGCGGGCGGGTTGACCGAGGGCGAATGCGGCGAGCTGGTCGCCACTATCCGCTCCCTTCATGCCGAGGGCACCTCGATCATCTGGATCGAGCATGTGATGCAGGCGGTGATGAACCTGGCGCAGCAGGTCTGGGTGCTGGCGCAGGGCCAGCTGATCGCCCATGGCACGCCGGCGGAAGTCACGCGCGACGACAAGGTGATCGAGGCCTACCTGGGCCCAGGCGCGGCGGCGCGCCTGCTCGCCGGCCAGCAGACAAGCGTGGGGGCGACATGAGCGCA
>JBDSWB010000143.1:0-5713 GCA_039926915.1 Ramlibacter sp. | reverse complement strand
ACGCTGATGCCGTGGCCCGCCTGCGCCAGCGCAAGCACCGCGAGCGCAAGCCGTTCGCGCTGATGGCGCGCGATCTGGGCATCGTGCGGCGGCACTGCGCCATGGACGCGCATGAGCAGGCGCTGCTTCAGAGCCCGGCCGCGCCCATCGTGCTGATGGCCGCCGCGGGCGCCCCCGTGGCGCCGGACGTGTCGCCGGGCCTCGCCACCCTTGGCTTCATGCTGCCCAACACGCCGTTGCACCACCTGATGTTGCGCCGCATGGACCGCGCTATCGTGCTGACCAGCTGCAACCTGGCGGATGAACCGCAGGCGATCGACAACGACGAGGCCAGGCGGCGGCTGGGCGGCATCGCCGACTACTTCCTGCTGCATGACCGTCCCGTCGCGCGCCGGGTTGACGATTCGGTGGTGCGCGTGGTCGCCGGCGCGGCGCGTGTGCTGCGCCGCGCGCGCGGCGATGCGCCGGCGTCGCTCGTGGTGCCTGCCGGATTCGATGCCGCGCCCCCGGTTCTGGCCCTGGGCGGCGAGCAGAAGAACACCGTCTGCCTGTTGCACGAGGGCGGGGCAATCCTGTCGCATCACATCGGCGATCTGGACAACGCTTCCACCCACAGCGACTGGCGCGCCGCGATCGACGACTACCTGCAGCTGTTCGAACACACGCGCCGGATCGTCGCCATCGACCCGCATCCGGAGTACCTGTCGAGCAAGCTCGGACGCGCCATGGCGCAGGACTCGCCCTCGCTGCTGTTGGCGCCGGTGCAGCATCATCACGCGCACATCGCCGCCTGCATGGCCGAGAACGGCGTCGCGCTTGACGCCGGGCCAGTCATCGGCATTGCGCTCGACGGCCTGGGTTGGGGCGAGGACGGCACGCTGTGGGGCGGCGAATTCCTGCTGGCCCGTTATGCCCAGGCCCAGCGCGTCGCCACGTTCAAGCCGGTCGCCCTGCCCGGCGGCGAGCAGGCCATGCACCAGCCCTGGCGCAACACCTACGCGCACCTGATGGCCGAGATGGGCTGGGCGCGTTTCGCCATGAACTACGAAGAGCTGGAGCTGTTCCGTTTCTTGAACGCCAAGCCGCGCGCGCTGCTGGACGGCATGCTGGCCACCAGCGTCAACAGCCCGCTGGCCAGTTCCTGCGGCCGCCTGTTCGACGCCGCTGCCGCTGCCGCCGGTGTCTGCCGCGAGCGCGTCGCCTACGAAGGCCAGGCAGCGATCGAATTCGAAGCACTGGCCGACCCGGCGACGCTGGAGCGGGAAGACGATGAACTGGCCTACCCGTTCACGATCCCGCGCCTGAAAGGCAGCAACCTGCCTTACGTCGAGCCGCTCGGGATGTGGCAGGCGCTGTTGGGCGACTTGATTCTGCGCACGCCGCTGGGCGTGATCTCGGCGCGTTTCCACAAGGGCCTGGCCATCGTGATCGCGCGCATGGCCGACAAGCTGTCACGCCATGAAAGCCCGGACCAGCCCATCAAGACCGTGGCTCTTTCGGGCGGGGTGTTTCAGAACCGCATCTTGCTGGAACAGGTCGTGGCGCGGCTGGAGGTCCAGGGCTTCCGGGTGCTGGTTCCCGCGCGAGTACCTGCCAATGACGGCGGACTCGCTCTCGGGCAGGCGGTGGTGGCGGCGGCGCAGTCCTTGGCAAATTCATAACGGAGAAGCGTATGTGTCTAGGCATCCCAGGACAAATCGTCGAGATCAGTGACCCGGTGCGCAAGCTGGCGGTGGTCGCTGTCGGCGGTGTCAGGCGCACCGTGAACATCGCCTGCATCGTCAACGAAGAGCATCCGGTCGCTTCCTGTCTGGGTGACTGGGTGCTGGTGCATGTGGGCTTTGCGATGGCCCGCATCGACGAGGCGGAGGCCGCGAAGACGCTGGGGCTGCTGACGCAGATGGGCGAGGTGCAGGCCGAGCTGGACGCGATCCGCGACTCGGCGGCGCAGGCCTGAAGGGGCCCGGAGAAACACCCATGGCCGACAACGCCGTCCTGCACAGCCTCTATCCCTTCCTGCATGGACGCAAGCAGGACGCGGGTCTGCTCCACTCGGCTCTGCTCGAATCGGTGCGGCAGAAAGCTGCCGACAGCGTGGCCACCAAGCACCGCTTCTTCGAGCAGCACGGCGAGCAGGTCGTAGCGGTGGCGCACGCCATCGCCGACATGTACCGCCGCGGCGGGCGACTCTACGCCATGGGCAATGGCGGCTCCAGCTGCGACGCCGCCCATATCGCAGTCGAGTTTCTGCACCCCGTCACCGCGGGCCGGCCGGCGCTGGCCGCGGTCAACCTGGTGGCTGACACGGCAATGATGACGGCGGTGGGCAACGATGTCGGCATGGCCCACATCTTCGTGCGCCAGCTGATCGCGCAGGCGCGCCGCGGAGACGGCCTGATCGGCATCTCCACCAGCGGCAATTCGGACAACCTGATGGCGGCCTTTGCCAAGGCCCGCGATTTGGGCGTGACAACCATCGGCCTGTCGGGCCACGACGGCGGAAAGATGGCGGCAGCCGGCGCGCTGGACCACTGCCTGGTGGTCGAGAGCGACAGCATCCACCGCATCCAGGAAACGCATGTGGCGATCTACCACATCCTGTGGGACCTGGTCCATACGCTGCTGGCCGACGAGCGCGGCGGGCTGGCGAAAGGCGCAACATGAAGTACGTTGATGAATTCCGCGATCCGATCAAGGCGCGCGCGCTGACCCGGGAGATTCACGCGCTGGCCGACGGCATCGCGCGGGCCAAACAGCGGCCCCTGCAGATCATGGAAGTGTGCGGCGGCCACACGCACTCGATCTTTCGCTATGGCATCCAGCAACTGCTGCCCGACACCATCGAGTTCGTGCACGGCCCCGGCTGTCCGGTGTGTGTGCTGCCGATGGGTCGGGTCGACGACTGCGTGGCGCTGGCCGAGCACCCGCAGGTGATCTTCACCACCTTCGGCGACGCGATGCGCGTGCCCGGCTCGAAGAAAAGCCTGCTACAGGCGAAGGCCGGGGGCGCCGATGTGCGCATGGTCTATTCCCCGCTGGACGCGCTGGCGCTGGCGCGCCAGAACCCGGATCGCGAGGTGATCTTCTTCGGCCTGGGCTTTGAGACCACCATGCCCAGTACGGCGATGACCGTGCTGCAGGCCAGGGCCGACGGGGTGCGCAACTTCTCGCTCTTTTGCAACCACATCACCATCATCCCGACGATCAAGGCCATCCTGGATTCGCCCGACCTGCACCTCGACGGCTTTCTCGGCCCCGGGCATGTGAGCATGGTGATCGGCACACGCTGTTACGACTTCATCGCCGGGCACTATGGCAAGCCAATCACCGTGGCCGGGTTCGAGCCGCTGGACGTGCTGCATGCCCTGTGCATGGTGGTGCGGCAGATCGCCGAGGGCCGCAGCGAAGTGGAAAACCAGTACGGCCGCATCGTGCCCGAGCACGGCAACGCGCAGGCACTGGCGGCGATCGACGAGGTGTTCGAGCTGCGCGAGTTTTTCGAGTGGCGGGGCCTGGGTTCGATCGACCATTCGGGCGTGCGGATGCGCGCGGCCTTCGCCTCTTTCGACGCCGAGCGTAAGTTTCCGGTGCCGAACCTGAAGATCGCCGATCCCAAGTCGTGCCAGTGCGGCGAGGTGCTCAAGGGCGTCATCAAGCCGCACCAGTGCAAGGTGTTCGGCAGCGCCTGCACGCCGGAGATGCCGCTGGGCTCGCTGATGGTGTCCAGCGAAGGGGCCTGCGCGGCCTACTACAACTACGGCCGCATCGACACCCGCGAGTTGAGTCGCCACAAGGACAAAGCGGAAAAGGTGGCGTTGTGAACGCAGTCCTGAAACCATCCCGCCAAGGCATCCGCCCGCGCAGCGGGCGCGTGCGTGACAGCGCGATAACGATGGCGCATGGCGGCGGCGGCAAGGCTATGCGCGACCTGATCGAGGATGTCTTTCTCGGCGCCTTCGACAACCCCCTGCTCGCGCCGATGGAAGATCAGGCGGTGGTACCGCTGGCGGAACTGGCGGCCCACGGCGACCGGCTCGCCTTCACGACCGACAGCTATGTGGTCTCGCCGCTGTTCTTCCCCGGCGGCGACATTGGCACGCTGGCGGTGGCGGGAACGGTGAACGATCTGGCCGTCAGCGGCGCCCGGCCGCTGTACCTTTCATGCGGCATGGTGATCGAGGAAGGCCTGCCGCTGGAGACGCTGCGGCGCGTGGCAGCCAGTATGAAGCGGGTCGCGGCGCAGGCCGGTGTGGCCATCGTCACCGGCGACACCAAGGTGGTCGAGCGCGGCGCCGCCGACCAGTTGTTCATCAACACCGCGGGCGTGGGCGTGGTGCCGCGCGGCATCTCGATTTCAGCCCACAACGCGCGACCGGGCGATCAGGTGCTGGTCAACGGCTATCTGGGCGATCACGGCACGGCCATCCTGGTCGCGCGCAATGAACTCGCGCTGCAGTCCACCGTCGAGAGCGATTGCCAGCCGCTGGCTTCATTGATCGCGGCGATGCTGGCCGTCTGCCCCGGCATCCGTTGCCTGCGCGATGCCACCCGCGGCGGCGTGGCCACGGTCCTCAATGAGTTTGCCTTGTCGTCCGACGTGGCGATCCGGCTGCAGGAAGATGCGCTGCCGTTGCGCGAAGAGGTCAAAGGGGCCTGCGAAATTCTGGGCCTGGATCCGCTCTACCTGGCCAACGAGGGCAAGCTGGTGGCAGTGGTGCCGGCGCAGGATGCCGACCGGGTGCTGGCGGCGATGCGGGCGCATCCAGCCGGAACCCACGCCGCAATCATCGGCGAGGTGACGCAGCAGCCGGCGGGCGTGGTGGTGCTGCACACCGGCTTCGGCGGTCAACGCATCGTCGACATGCTGGTGGGCGAGCAGTTGCCCCGGATCTGCTGAAGGCTGCCATGCACGAACTCGGCATCACCCGCAACGTCGTCGCGATTTGCGCCGAGCACGCCGGTGGCGCCCGAGTGATCCGGGTGCGTCTGGAGATCGGCAAGCAGGCAGGCGTGCTTGCGGAATCCGTGCGCTTTTGTTTCGACATCTGTGCAAAGGGCACCACGGTCGAGGGCGCGACCCTCGAGATTCTGGAGCCCGGGGGCGCGGAACTGAAGGAATGGTTTACCGCATTGGCATTGTCGAGGGACTGCTGATCCAGCCGATGTGAAAACTCTGGGGCGATTCACGCTGCGCCAGAACGCCCCGATCCTGATGAACTGCGAACCGTTAATGATGACCTGGGCAACGTCCCTGCAAGCCCTTTGCCGGAACGCCTCCCGGCAAGGAACGCCTCCCGGCTAGCGCCCGCCATCCACGACGGCTACAATCGCAGCATCCGAGGAGCGTTGCAGGGTCAGACAGGCCTGAGGCTCGGAAATCATCGCAACGACGCTCACCCACCGTTCTGTGGCGTGAGTCTGTCCCCAAGGTATCCCGTACCCAGAACAGTGGTTGTCCAAACCTATTGCTTTTTGGAGTTGCCATGAACGCCGTTCTCAAGCCCGTTGCCGCGCAAGATTGCGCCATCGCCGACCTCTCCCTCGCCGCCTGGGGCAAGAAGGAAATCCGCATCGCGGAAACCGAAATGCCGGGCCTGATGGCCATCCGCGATGAATTCGCCAAGGCCCAGCCGCTCAAGGGCGCCCGCATCACCGGCTCCCTGCACATGACCATCCAGACCGCGGTGCTCATCGAGACGCTGCAGGCGCTCGG
>JBDSWB010000142.1:0-24432 GCA_039926915.1 Ramlibacter sp. | reverse complement strand
CCGGCGACATACCAGATTGCCACAAACGGGGCGGCCATTTCAGTGCAGTGAAACGCATAGGCAAAGGCGCCCACGGCGCCGGCGACCAAGCCCGCACCGGCGCCGGCGAGCACCGGGCGAGTCGGTGCCATGCCTTTCATCGCCCAGAATAACGCTATGAAAACAGGGATCGACACCACTGCGATACTGAGAGGACACAACTCCCAACTGGTGCCCAGCACAAGCGCCTGACGTTCGCCCGGCGCTGCATCGACCCAGCTCACCATGGCCATCAGCCACACCAGCAGCAGCGGGAGTGCGAGCGCGAACCAGACTCCGCCCACACGCATGCCGGGGCGCGACAGGTGTTCGGCCGCGACCAGGCCAGCGGCCGCCAGCGTCGCCGGAAACGCGAGCTTCATCCAGAACACCGGAAGCTGCAGCGCTCCCGAAATGTCGGGCCGTACGCCCATCGCCAGCGCCATCAACAGAACGGCCCCCAAGCCGCCCAGGCCCAATGCCAGGGTGAATCGGCGCGCCACCAGATGGGGCTCCACCGGCAGGGCACCGCCTGAAAGCAGGGCAACGAGTTCGTCGGTTTTCATAAGGATTCCTTGATCTTTGCGGCCAATGCTTTCAATCCCCGATGCACGCCGACTTTCACCGCCGATTCGGACATTCCGGTCATTTGCGCGGTTTCCATGACCGAAAAACCCTGCACTTTCACATGCAATATGGCCAGCCGCTGCCGATCCGGCAAGGCGGACAGCAGCTTGCCCAAGTCTCGCCGCGCGTCCGCCGCGTCAGTGTCGGAGACGGCAAATATTGCCAACTCGTCGTCCAGGGGATCGTTCAATCCTTCGCGGCTCGCCCTGGCACGCAACATGTCGACCAGCTTGTGGCGCGCAATCGCGTGTACCCAGGCCGTCAACGGCTGGTCCGGTCGAAAGGTGTGACGGTGGTTATGCACCGCGAGCAGCGTTTCTTGCACCAAATCCTCGACTTCATCCGGCAATCCAAGCAGTCTCTTTCCGAGAAAACCGCGCACGAAGGCGCTCAACTCCTTCAGGAACTCGTGGTAAGCAACCCCATCGCCGGCCAGGCCCCGCAACATCTCTTGCTTGAGCCGGTTCTCGATGTTGGCAAGGCGGCTGTCTCTTGTGATTCGTTCCATGGACCCGGATGGTTACACGCCGATCAAAAAAATTCTCGCGAAAGTATGCAGGCGCTGTAACCAATGCCGGTGGCGACACGAACTACGCTGCAGTAACGCCCCATCAACATGGAGAATTCATGAAACTGCGATCTCTCGCCCTGGTCTCGATCCTTCTGGCATCCGCCACATGGGCTCAAGCGCTCGAAGTCAAGCCTTACACCGCCACCGCACTGGCTGAGGCCCAGCAAGCCAACAAACCGGTGGCCTTGCATTTTCACGCCGATTGGTGCCCCACCTGCCGCGCGCAGGAGAAGGCGTTGCAATCGCTCAAGACCGATCCGGCACTGGACGTGACGGTGCTGGTGGCGAACTACGACACGGAGAAGGACCTGAAGCGCCGCTTCAATGTCCGGGCCCAGTCCACGATGGTGGTCCTGCACGGACAGAAGGAATCGGCGCGTCTGGTCGGCGACACCAGTGCGGCATCGATCCGTGATGCGCTGAAGACAGCGCTCTGAGCCCCCTGACGCCTCGTATTCGCCATGCTCTCCCTTCCCGCGCTGGGTTTCAGCCTGGCAGCCGGCGGCTTGACGACCTTGTCGCCGTGTGTGTTTCCCTTGCTGCCCCTGATTGTGGGCGGCGGCCTGCAAGGCAACCGGATGGCGCCGGTTGCCATGGGCCTGGGCATGACCGCCTCGTTCGCCGGCATCGGCATGGCGCTGGGCGCGCTGGGACCGGCACTCGGCATCGACAGCGACACGGTACGCACGGCGGGAGCCGGCCTGCTTGTCGCCTTTGCGGTGGTGATGCTGATACCGGCCATGGGCGCACGCTTCACGCTCTTGATGCTGCCGCTGGCCAGCACGGCCAACGCGGCCTCGGCCAAGCTCGACGGAGGTTCTCTTTGGGGAGCCTTGTTGCTCGGTGCGATGTTGGGACTCGTCTGGAGTCCCTGCTCGGGGCCCTTGCTGGGCTCGGCGCTGACGCTCGTGGGCAGCGAAGGCGGTGTGGCGCGCGGCGGCATCGTGCTTGGCCTGTTCGGCCTGGGAGCGGCCATTCCGCTGGTGGCGGTTGCCTATGCGTCGCGCAGCGGCTTCGGTCGCGCCCGCAATTGGGTGATGGCGCACGTCCAGCGGGTTAGGCAGGCATTTGCCGTACTGCTCGGCTTGCTGGGTCTGGCCATCCTGTCCGGTGTCGACAAGCTGATCGAGTCGCGCATCGTGCAGTGGTTGCCTGACGCGTGGGTCAACCTGACCATCGCGCTGTAAGCGCAGGTCAGTTCGCTGTATCTGCGGCACCCGTGCCATCCGGCACAATGAGACCATGGACTGGCTCAACGATGTGAAATGGGACGAGCAGGGGCTCGTGCCGGTGATCGCCCAGGAAGTGGGCAGCAACGACGTGTTGATGTTCGCCTGGATGAACCGGGAAGCGCTTCAGAAAACCGCCGAACTTGGACGCGCTGTGTACTTCAGCCGGTCCCGGCGCAAGCTCTGGCACAAGGGGGAGGAGTCGGGCCATCTGCAGGCCGTGCATGAAATCCGGATGGATTGCGACAACGACGTGCTTCTGCTGAAGGTCACCCAACAGGGCCACGAGCCCTCGATCGCCTGCCACACCGGGCGGCACAGCTGCTTTTTCCAGCTGTTCCGGGACGGCGCCTGGCAGGTCACGGCGCCGGTGTTGAAAGACCCCGAAACGATTTACCCTTCCGACCCATGAGCTCCAACGATTCCCTGGCACGTCTGGCCGCCGTCATCGAGAGCCGCAAGATGGCCAACGGCGGCGACCCTGAAAAGAGCTACGTCGCGCGCCTGCTGGAGCGCGGCCCCGATGCCTTCCTGAAGAAGATCGGCGAGGAGGCGACCGAAACGGTGATGGCCGCGAAGGACACCGACTGCGGCGGCGATCCGCAACAGCTGGTCAACGAAATCGCCGACCTCTGGTTCCACACCATGATCGCGCTGGCCCACTACGGCCTGGCGCCTGCCGATGTCATCGCCGAGCTGGAGCGGCGGGAAGGCATGAGCGGCGTCGACGAAAAGGCCCTGCGCAAGGCGAGGCAGCGCGACGCACAGAAGGGGGAGGGGTAATGCCACAGACGGACTTCGAGGAATTCGAGGCCAAGACGGCCAATGACCGGACGGTGATGCATGTGCTGTACGGCCTGCACACCCTGGCCTGGGTCAGCGCCGGGGCGCTGGCGGTGATCGCGCTCATCGTCAATTACGTCAAGCGCGGCGACGAGCACGACGCGATCTATGCGAGCCACCACAACTACATGATCTCCACTTTCTGGTGGACCCTCGTGTGGCTGCTGCTGGCGTCTCCGCTGTGGCTGCTGCTCTTCATTCCCGGCGCCATCGCCTACACGGTCATTGGCCTGTGGTACCTGTACCGCTGCCTGCGCGGCTGGCTGCGCTTTTCCGACGGCCGACCGCCGTTCTGATCTCCCCTGTTTCGCCACTTCACGCATGAGCTCGAACGACCCCGCCTGCATCTTCTGCAACATCGCCCTGGGCAAGATTCCTTCTCGCAAGGTGTACGAGGACGATGAAGTCTTCGCTTTCCACGACATCCATCCCTGGGCGCCCGTGCACTTCCTGATGGTGCCCAAGGCGCACATTCCTTCATTGGCGCAGGTGGGACCTGAGCACGCGCCGCTGCTGGGCCGGATGATGGCGCTGGCGCCCCGGCTGGCCTTGCAGGAGGGCTGCCGCCCTTATCCGGAAGGTGGCTGGCGGGTCGTGGTGAACACGGGCGCCGACGGCGGCCAGGAAGTGCACCACCTGCACATCCACGTGTTCGGCGGCCCGCGGCCCTGGCTCAAAGGCTGAGCGGCCCCAGGTCTTTACGGGGGATGAACTTCCCCTGCCCGACTAGAATCCACCTCAATCATCGGAGAAATTTCATGGGTTCATTTTCCATCTGGCATTGGCTGATCGTGCTTTTGATCATCGTGCTGATTTTCGGCACGAAGAAGCTCAAGAACATCGGGTCCGACCTGGGCGGAGCGGTGAAGGGCTTCAAGGATGGCGTGCGCGATGGCGCCGCCCCGGAAACCCCGGTGCCCCCGGTCAGCCAGGTTTCCACCGCGCAACCCGGCCCCGACAAGACCACGATCGACGTGGAAGCGAAGAACAAGTCCTGACGCATGCTGAAACGGTGACCGGAGTGAGATGCCCTGCCCCCACGCTCCCTTTGCTCGCTGCCCCCCGGGGGGGCGCAGCACTCCTTGGGACGGCCCGGCGGAGAGCTGAGCCGTGATCGACCTCGGCATCGAGAAAATGATGGTGATCGGCGCCGTGGCGCTGCTTGTCATCGGCCCGGAGAAGCTGCCGCGCGTGGCGCGTACGGTCGGCACGCTTCTGGGCAAGGCGCAGCGCTACGTGGCCGACGTGAAGGCCGAGGTCAACCGATCCATCGAGCTCGAAGAGCTCAAAAAGATGAAGGACACGGTCGAGACCGCGGCGCGCGACGTCGAAAGCACTATCCATGGCGGCGTCAACGATTTCGAGAAACAATGGTCCGAGGCGACATCTACGGCGCAGACGGCGCTCGAGTCGCCGCCCTCCGTTCCGGAATACTCGCATCCCCGGAAGAAGTGGCGACTGAAGCAGGGCGCCACGCCCGCCTGGTACAAGGCGCGCAACGGCATCCGCACCAAGGCGCTCTCCGGCGCGGCCCGGGTCGCCCGGTACCGCCCGCAAAAAATCAACTGATGTCCGATTCCAACAAAGAAGACGAGCTCGCGGGCACGGAGCAGCCTTTCGTCGCCCACCTGGTGGAGCTGCGCGACCGGCTGATCAAGGCGATGATCGCCGTGGGCGCGGTGGCGGCGGTGCTGTTCATGTACCCCGGTCCCGGTGCACTGTATGACATCCTGGCGGCGCCACTGATCGCCCACCTGCCCAAAGGCGCGACGCTGATCGCCACCTCGGTCATCTCGCCGTTCCTGGTGCCGCTCAAGATCCTGCTGATGGCGGCGTTCCTGGTCGCGTTGCCGGTGGTCCTCTACCAAGCTTGGGCCTTCGTCGCCCCGGGCCTCTACTCGCACGAGAAGAAGCTGGTGCTGCCCCTGGTGTTCTCGAGCACGCTGCTGTTCTTCATGGGCGTGGCGTTCTGCTACTTCTTCGTGTTCGGGCAAGTGTTCTCGTTCATCCAGAGTTTCGCGCCGAAGAGCATCACGGCCGCGCCTGACATCGAGGCTTATCTGAGCTTCGTGCTGACGATGTTCATCGCCTTCGGCTTGGCGTTCGAGGTCCCGATCGTCGTGGTCGTGCTAGCCCGCCTGAACTTCGTCAGCATCCGGAAACTCAAGGAATTCCGCGCCTACTTCATCGTGCTCGCGTTCGTCATCGCGGCCATCATCACGCCGCCTGACGTGGTATCGCAACTCGCCCTGGCGATTCCCATGTGCCTGCTTTACGAGGTGGGTATCTGGGCAGCCCAGCTGTTCATCAAGCACACCCAGGCGCCCGATGAAGGCGCCACTGCCGCCGATAGCTAACGCTCGGGACGCTGCTGCGGCAGTTTCGGCGGCTTGGGCCGCAGGCCGGGCGTGACGTTCAGCTCCAGCGCATCGTCGCGGCGCAGCACGCGAAACCGTGACGGCGCGCCCGGCTTGAGCGACGCGACGTTCGACAGCAATTCGGACACGTTGCCGATCTGGCTGCCGGCGACTTCCACGATCACGTCGCCCGGCCGGATGCCGGCCTGGGCCGCGGGCCCGTTCTGCAGCACGCCGGTGATCAGCACGCCGCGCTTCGCCTTCACGCCGAAAGTCTCCATCAGTTCGGGCGACAAGTCGGCCGGCTCCACCCCGATCCAGCCGCGCCGCACCACGCCGTCCTTCACGATGCCCTCGAGCACCAGCTTCGCCGTGGACACCGGAATGGCGAACCCGATGCCCATGCTGCCGCCGGAACGCGAATAGATTGCGGTATTGATCCCGAGCAACTGGCCGGTGACGTCGACCAGCGCGCCCCCGGAGTTTCCGGGGTTGATGGCCGCGTCGGTCTGGATGAAGTTCTCGAAGGTGTTGATGCCCAGCTGGTTGCGGCCCAGCGCGCTCACGATGCCGCTGGTGACGGTCTGGCCCACGCCGAACGGGTTGCCGATGGCCAGCACCTGGTCGCCCACCTGCAGTGCGTCTGAGTTGCCGAGCGTGATCACCGGCAGCCGGTCCATGGCGACTTTCAGAATCGCCAGGTCGGTGTCCGGGTCGGTGCCGATCACCTTGGCGCGGCTGCGCCGGCTGTCGTTCAGCACCACCTCGATTTCGTCTGCGCCTTCGACCACGTGGTTGTTGGTCAGGATGTAGCCGTCAGGGCTGATGATCACGCCGCTGCCCAGCCCCGCCTGCGGCTGGCCGCCCTGTTCTCCGAAGAAGAAGCGGAACCACGGGTCGTTGGCTTTCGAGTGGCGCTCCGGGGCCTTGGAGGTGTTGATGCTCACCACGGCGGCGGACGCGCGCTGGGCCGCGATCCGGAAGCTGCCGGGTGGTGGCACTGAAGTGGCGGGCGCGGGTGCCTCGACCAGAGGGACGCCGGTGCTGGCGCTCAGGGTGGCGGCGCGGCCCAGCCATTCGGGCTTGAGCGTCGCGACCACGAAGTACGCCGCCAGCAAGACCGTGACGGCCTGTGAGAAGAGCAGCCAGAAGCGACGCATTTTCGGCTCGGGAGGGCCCGAAGTTGTTGAAACCCAAGTGTAGACGCGTCGTCCCGATCGCACGCGGCTGTGATGGCCCTAAAGGGCGTGCGGCACCAGGTGGGCGTGGCCATGGCGGCGCGGCCCCAGGTTGGCATGCTCGACGGCCACCACTTCGCCGCTGCGCGGATCCAGCATGGCGGCACGTGACCGCATGGCCCGGGCCGCCTCGGCCATGCGCTGCGCGTCGTGCAGGATGTCCTCCACAGCGGCCGGTCCGCTCGACAGGTGCACCACGCCGACGCCAATGTCGGCACGGATTTCGATCCGCTCGCCCGAAGCCGAGACGATTTCCATCGGCCGCCGCAGGCTGCTCGCGACCCTCAGTCCGAGCGTGCGCAACCCAGCCGGCGACTGGATGGTCTCCACCAGCGAGACGAAGCAGCTGTCGTAGTAGCGGCCGACCGGATTGACCACACCGACCTGCCGTTGGATGCGGCTGGCGATGCAGATGAACATCTCATTGACGCCCGCAGTGCCGGCCTGCGCGGCGACCCGCTCAATGTCGAACACCATGATTGCCAACACGGCGCCGTCGCGCCGGGTGCGCCTGCGCCTGCGCTGCGCCTTGATCAGCCGCTGGACCAGGTTGATGCCGCTGGAAAGCTTGGTCACGGGATCGAATTGCGAAGGGCGGCTGTCTTCCCTGCGAGTTCGACGTTCATGACGGTCGCGCCGCCACAGCACGAACCCGATCAGGCCATTGCTCAGAAGGGCGCACAGCGCCAGCGCGAAATGGGCCGCCGGGCCGATGCCCGGCAGGTGCAGCGCGATGGCATACAGGCCCGCGATCGCCGGCAGGATCAGCAGGCAGCCGGTGGCCATGACGGGGGCCAGGCGGTCGCCCATCAGCCAGGCCCGCACGGTGAGCCACAGCATAAGGATGCTACCGAGCAGTGAGATTGCGGCGGCGGCGGGCAGGCGCTGCGTCGCAGGCAGTGTGAGGCAGGCCACACCCGCCACCGGGAGCAGCAGCGCCGATGCGCGCAGTGCCGTCGACATGATTCGGTCGCGCTGGGACGCATTGAGCCAGCCGCGGATCCAGAAATTGGACAAGCCGACGCACACCGGACCGGCGAGCACTTGAACCCAATCGACACTGTGGGCTTCCAGTGTCGGCCACATCTGCGCGGCGACGCCGCTGAGGATCGACACGAAAAGGAAGACGGTGACGTGGTAGGCCACTCCCTGTGCCTGGGCCAGGCTGGGCCGAACGAACAGGTCGGCAAGCCTCGCCAGCGCGACGGCCGCGATGCCGCCGAGCGCCATGCTCCAGATAGCCAACTCCTGGGGGGTCATCGAAGCTCCTCACCTGGCCCGAAAACAAAAATAATTATTCACTGGCAGGGACCCGTCGGGATAGGGATGGACCCTAGGATGGATGGCTCAGCCCTTTCACCGTGGACCGAGCTGCCGTTCGCCGACAATGAAGTTTTTTCGAGAAGCACTTCTTGCCCTTGCCCATGGCCAAAGCACACCAGATACTGAGCGCTTTCGACGAATTGCTCCAGCCGGTCCGCTTCAAGGACGACGGGCCCAATGGTTTTCAGGTGGCCGAGCACATGGCGGGCAACTTCGGCATCGAGCACCGCTACATCGAAATCGACAATCCGGCATGAGCGGCGTACAGGACAAACGAGCCATCGCCATCACCATGGGCGACCCTGCCGGGATCGGACCGGAGATCATCGCCAAGGTTTTCCGCGACGCGCCCGATGTGGCGCGGGGTTGTTTCGTCGCGGGTCACCTCGCGTCAATACGCCGCGCGTCTGCGGCGATTCGTGACCAGCACCACGTCGAGTTGCCAGTGGCTATGATCGAATCGGCTGCGCAGACGCTGGCCGTGCCGCCCCGCTGCATTCCCCTGCTGCCTGTGGCCGGGCTGGCGCATCCGGTGGCCTGGGGTCGGGTGGATGCCGCAGCGGGAAGGGCGGCCGCCGACTGCGTGGTCTGGGCCGCGCGCGCCGCCCTGCGGGGCGACATCGCGGCGCTGGTCACGGCGCCGTTGCACAAGGAGGCGTTGGCCGCTGCCGGCATACCTTTCCCCGGCCACACGGAATTGCTCCAGGCCGAAGCGGCCGCCTGGCTCGGCAAGGACGTGGGCGACGTGCCCGTCCGGATGATGCTGGCCAACGACGAATTGCGGACAGTGCTGGTCAGCATCCACGTGTCATTGCGCGACGCGCTCGCGGCCGTGACCACGGCCAACGTGCTGGAGACCTTGCGTATCACGCACGTCGCGCTGGGGCGGGCGCTGGGACGGGCGCCCCACATCGGCGTTGCCGGGCTGAACCCGCATGCGGGCGAGGGCGGGCTGTTCGGGCGGGAGGAGATCGAAATCATTGCGCCGGCGATCGAGGCCGCGTGCGCCGAAGGCCTTCGCGTCAGCGGGCCTTTCGCCCCGGACACAGTCTTCATGCGGGCCCGCGCGAAGGATTCGCTGCCCGGTGAATTTGACGTGGTGATTGCGATGTACCACGACCAGGGGCTGATTCCGGTGAAGTACTTCGGTGTCGAAAGAGGCGTGAACGTCACCCTGGGACTGCCGCTGGTTCGCACCAGCCCCGACCACGGGACGGCGTTTGACATTGCAGGCACGGGCCGCGCCAACCCAGCCAGCCTGATCGAAGCCATCCGCGCCGCGCGGCGCCTCGCCAATGCCGGCTAGGGCTGGGGACGGCGCAGGCTGTCGCGAATCTCGCGCAGCAGCACCACGTCCTCGGACGGGGGTGCGGGCGCGGCCGGAGCCGCTTCGCGCCGCAGGCGGTTGATCTGCCTGACCATCAGGAAGATGATGAAAGCCAGGATCAGGAAGTTCACGGCCACCGTGATGAAATTGCCGTAAGCCAGCACGGGCACGCCGGCCTTCTTCATCGCATCGAGCGTCATCGCGGTGCCGGCCGGCACCTGACCGAGGACCACGAACAGACTCGAAAAATCCAGTTTGCCGAACAGCGCCGACACGATCGGCATGATCAGGTCGCCGACGATCGAGTCGACGATCTTGCCGAAGGCGGCGCCGATGATCACGCCGACGGCGAGGTCGACCACGTTGCCCTTGATCGCGAATTCCCTGAACTCCTGCATCATTGCCATGCTTGCCTCCTGAACGGTATCGGGAAGGAGTATGGAGCGAGGAATGGCGCCGGACCACGGCGGCGCGGCCGAAATTGCAAAATTCGGTCAGCTACAATTGCGGGTTGACCCTAATCAAGCGACATCCTTGAGGACCCCCATGAGTGACATCCCTGTGGACGCCAGTAAACGGACGTGGCTGATCGCGTCCGGATGCGCCGGCGCAGCGGGCGGCGCGTTCATCGCCGTACCTTTCGTTGCCAGCTTCCAGCCTTCCGAGCGAGCCAAGGCTGCCGGCGCCCCCGTCGAGGTCGATATCTCGGCATTGAAGCCCGGTGAGAAACTGACAGTGGAATGGCGTGGCAAGCCGGTGTGGATCCTGAAGCGCACGCCCGAAATGCTCGTGTCGATCAAGAAGACGGACAACGAGGTCGCCGACCCCAATTCCGATCGCAAAGCCTACCCGACACCCGACTACGCAAAGAACGAATACCGCTCGATCAAGCCCGACCTGTGGGTGGGCGTGGGCATCTGCACGCACCTGGGTTGCTCTCCTACGGACAAATTCCAGCCCGGCCCGCAGCCTTCGCTGCCCGATGATTGGCAGGGAGGGTTCCTGTGCCCATGCCATGGCTCGACGTTCGATCTGGCCGGCCGAGTGTTCAAGAACAAGCCCGCGCCCGACAACCTCGAGGTCCCTCCCTACATGTTCCTGTCGGACACGCGACTTGTGATCGGCGAAGACAAGAACTCCAGGGCTTGAGGACGGGAATCATGGCTGAATTCAAGGAAATCTCCCCCAACGCCACGGCCACCGACAAGCTGGTGAACTGGTTCGACAACCGTTTCCCGACGGCTTTCGCCGCGTACCGCGACCACATGTCCGAGTACTACGCGCCGAAGAACTTTAATTTCTGGTATTTCTTCGGTTCGCTGGCGATGCTCGTCCTGGTGATCCAGATCGTCACCGGCATCTTCCTCACGATGCACTACAAGCCGGATGCGGCGATGGCGTTCGGCTCGGTCGAATACATCATGCGCGACGTGCCGTGGGGCTGGTTGATCCGCTACATGCACTCCACCGGCGCCTCGGCGTTCTTCGTGGTCGTTTACCTGCACATGTACCGCGGCCTCATCTATGGCAGCTACCGCAAGCCGCGCGAGCTGGTCTGGCTCTTCGGCTGCGCCATCTTCCTGGTGCTGATGGCCGAGGCCTTCATGGGCTACCTGCTGCCCTGGGGCCAGATGTCCTACTGGGGCGCCCAGGTGATCATCAATCTGTTCGCCGCCATCCCGTTCATTGGCCCGGACCTCTCCGAGTGGATCCGCGGCGACTATGTTGTCGGCGACGCCACGCTCAATCGTTTCTTCGCCTTCCACGTCATCGCGGTGCCGCTGGTGCTGCTGGGCCTGGTGGTCGCGCACATCTTCGCGCTGCACGACGTCGGCTCGAACAATCCCGACGGCGTCGAGATCAAAGGCCCCAACGCGCCGAAGGATGCCAATGGCAAGCCGCTGGACGGCATCCCTTTCCATCCGTACTACACGGTGCATGACATCTTCGGCGTCGGCGTGTTCCTGATGGTGTTCACCGCCATCATCTTCTTCGCGCCCGAAGTCGGCGGCTACTTCCTCGAATACAACAACTTCATCCCGGCCGACCCGTTGAAGACGCCCGCGCACATCGCGCCGGTCTGGTATTTCACTCCGTACTACTCGATGCTGCGCGCGATCACCACCGAGATGATGTATGCGCTCTCGGCGATCCTGCTGGCCACAGTGGGCTGGGTGATGCTCAGGACCGCGGCCCCCGCCATGGTCAAGGGCTTGCTCCTGCTGGTCGCGATCGGCTTCCTGTGGATGTTCAATGCCTTCGGCTTCACCGGCATCGGCCTTCTGCAGGGCATCGACGCCAAGTTCTGGGGCGTGGTCGTCATGGGCGGCGCCGTCATCATCCTGTTCTTCCTGCCCTGGCTGGACAAGAGCCCGGTCAAGTCGATCCGTTACCGGCCGAGCTGGCACAAGTGGGTGTTCGGCGTCTTCATCATCGACTTCTTCGTGCTGGGCTATCTGGGCACGCAGGCTCCGTCGTCGATCGGCGAGCGTCTCTCGCAATTGGGCACGCTGTTCTATTTCGGTTTCTTCCTGCTGATGCCCTGGTGGAGCCGGCTGGGCGAATTCAAGCCCGTGCCCGAGCGCATCACCTTCGCCGCGCATTAAAGCCGAGACTGCAAGAATGAAAAACCTTTTCTTCATCCTGATCGCGGCCCTGGGGCTCGCCACCGGCGGCGCGCACGCCTCGGGCGGCGAGAGCGTTGCCTGGGACAAGGCGCCCAACAACCTGAACGACCTGCCGTCACTGCAGAACGGCGCGAAGTTGTTCGTCAATTACTGCCTGAACTGCCATTCGGCGGCTTTCATGCGCTACAACCGCCTGCGCGACATCGGCCTGACCGAGCAGCAGATCAAGGACAACCTGCTGTTCGCCACCGACAAGGTGGGCGAGACCATGAAGTCCTCGATCGACCCGAGGCAGGCCAAGGAGTGGTTCGGCGCCAACCCGCCCGATCTGACCCTGATCGCGCGTTCACGTTCCGGCCATGGCGGCACGGGTGCGGATTACCTCTACACGTACCTGCGCACCTATTACCGCGATCCGGCAAAGGCCACCGGCTGGGACAACCTGGCTTTCCCCAACGTCGGCATGCCGAACGTGCTGTGGGAACTGCAGGGCGATCGCCAGCCGCAGTACGCCACGCACGAGGAACATGGCCACCCGGTGAAGGCGTTCCAGGGCTGGAAGCAGGTCAGCCCGGGCACCATGACGCCCCTGCAGTACGACCACGCCGTGGGCGACCTGGTCGGCTACCTGCAATGGATGTCCGAACCGGCGCAGAATTCGCGGGTGCGCGTGGGGGTCTGGGTGTTGCTGTTCCTCGGCGTGTTCACCCTGTTCGCCTGGCGCCTCAACGCCGCGTTCTGGAAAGATATTCCCTAGAGGAGTCAGCGCGGTCCGGCACCGTCCGGGCCCGTGCCCCTCTCGGACACGGTCCGGCTTGACTGCCGGACCGTGTTTTCACTTCATTTAGGAGCCTTCAATATGATGGTGCTGTATTCGGGAACGACCTGTCCTTTCTCCCACCGCTGCCGCTTCGTGCTGTTCGAAAAGGGCATGGACTTCGAGATTCGCGACGTCGACCTCTACAACAAGCCGGAAGACATCAACGTGATGAACCCGTACGGCCAGGTCCCGATCCTGGTCGAGCGCGACCTCATCCTGTACGAGTCGAACATCATCAACGAGTACATCGACGAGCGCTTTCCCCATCCGCAGCTGATGCCCGGAGACCCGGTCGACCGCGCGCGGGTGCGCCTGTTCCTCTTGAATTTCGAGAAGGAGCTGTTCGTCCACGTGAGCACGCTCGAGTCGCGCGCGGCCAAGAGCAACGAGAAGGCGCTGGAAAAGGCGCGCGCCCACATCCGGGACCGCCTGACCCAGCTCGCACCGGTGTTCCTCAAGAACAAGTACATGCTGGGCGACAATTTCTCGATGCTGGACGTCGCCATCGCGCCGCTGTTGTGGCGCCTGGACTACTATGGCATCGAGCTGTCCAAGAACGCGGCGCCGCTGCTCAAGTACGCGGAGCGAATCTTCTCGCGTCCCGCCTACATCGAAGCGCTGACCCCGTCCGAAAAGGTCATGCGAAAGTAAGATGACCCCCACGCTTGCCACTTCGTGTGCTGCGCTGCCCCCCGAGGGGGCCGCAATTGCCTTGGGGCGGTCCGGCGGCAATTGATCGCACTCTTGCAGTACCCATGAACGCGCTCGAATCGACGTCCACCCGCCCGTACCTGATCCGTGCCCTGTACGACTGGTGTACCGACAACGGCTTCACGCCGTACGTGGCGGTGCTGGTCGACGACTCGGTACAGGTGCCGCGGGAATACGTCAAGAACGGTGAAATCGTCCTCAACATCAGCTTCGACGCCACCAGCTCGCTCAAGCTCGGCAATGATTTCATCGAATTCAAGGCGCGCTTCGCCGGTTCGGCCCGCGAAATCATGGTGCCGGTGAGCCGCGTGATAGCCATTTATGCCCGTGAGAACGGCCAGGGCATGGCCTTCCCCGTGCCGGTGGGTTCATCGCCCGGCGACGAGACGCCGAAGCCTTCGCCGCTGTCCAGTGTTCCGGCCGCGGGGTCAAGCGCCGAAGAAGAACCGAAAGTTGTGCAGCTGGTGACGCCCCAACCGTCGGCATCGAACGGGCCGGACGGCGATCCGCCTCGTCCGCCGAGCGGCCCCCGGCCCGCACTCAAGCGCATCAAGTAGCGGCGCCTTGCGGGGTCTAGAATCGTTTCCGCGCCGATTTAGCTCAGTTGGTAGAGCAACCGCCTTGTAAGCGGTAGGTCATCAGTTCGAATCCGATAATCGGCACCATTCGTCCGGCGCCCGCCGACAGCCCTGCAATTGGTTACTTTCCGGGGATTTGGACCTTCAGCCGAATTGAGGTAACCTGCCACCCCCGGTCACAAAGATGAGCCATCAGAGCAGGGACCACCTGCCTCAATTTCGCGGCCGCGGCGTTGCTGTCCACCAGCAGACACCAAGCGGACCCGTCGATCGGGCCGGCTTTGACGGCGGGCCGCAACGGGGCAGGGATTAACAATTCGACCGCTTTGAGCCGTTCGCCCGATTCGCGCGCGAGCTGCGTGAGCCTCGCCAGAGTGGGCGAGTCCTCGGCCGCCTGCATCAGACTGACGGGGTGCAGGCGACGGTTCGTCGTAGGTGCGGTCATTGAGGGGATAGCAGTGCATTTCATTATCACGGATGCGTGGCTCGCCAAGAGCCGCGCAGTACACCTGAGCGGCAGCAGGCTGGTCTTGGTGTTCCTGACGGCTTCCCTGGCGTTGATGATGTTGGCCGCGGGCCTTTACCACTGGGTCTTCCTGAAGGGAGCACGCGAGGGCTGGCCGGTGATCGGCACCCTGGTGAAGCTGGTTGTGAAAGATGAGTTCGAGCAACGCGACCGATTCATGCGCGAAAACCTGGACGCCATGGCCCGCAGGCTGGGCGAAATGCAGGCCCGGCTGGTCCAGCTGGAATCGCTGGGCGAACGGGTCTCGGGCCTGGCCGGCGTGAATCCGTCCGACATCGCGGCCAGTTCGGGACGCGGCGGCGCGCTGGTTTCCGGCCGGCCGCTGTCGATGGAAGAGTTGCAGGCCACCCTGGCCGACCTGGAAGAATTGACCGGCCAGCGCACCGACCTGCTGACCGTGATGGAATCCCGGTTGTTCGACCAGAAGATCCGCAAGATGATGGTGCCGACCCAGCAGCCGGTCCTCAGCGGCCACATGGGTTCGTCATTCGGTTGGCGCATTGATCCCTTCTCCGGCCGGTCGGCCCTTCACACCGGGCTGGACTTCCAGACGGACCCGGGCACTGCGATCCACGCCGCCGCAGGCGGCGTCGTGGTCACCCAAGAATATCACCCGGCCTACGGCAACATGGTCGAGATCGACCATGGCAACGACCTCATCACCCGCTACGCCCACGCAGCCAAGGTCTGGGTCAAGAAAGGCGACCTGGTGAAGCGGGGACAGAAGGTCGCCGAAGTCGGCACGACCGGACGTTCCACCGGTCCGCACCTTCATTTCGAAGTCCTGGTGCAGGGTGTCCCGCAGGATCCCCAGAAGTTCCTGGCGGCCGGCCGGGATTTGCCGGCGACACAGGTGGCGCGGGCGGTGACGCCAGCCGCGGGCCTGATACCCCAGCAGATCCCCTCCCGCAGGTAAAATCAGCAGCTTTGCCGCTGCCGCCGGCTATTGCTTTGGCCGTTGGCAGCCCCATTTCATCCTGACAACACAAGGGATTGCGCTGCCCTGCTGGCTTTCGGGCCTGGCAGGGCAGCATCGCATTCATGGCCAAGAACCTCCTCACCCAAATTTTCGGCTCGCGCAACGACCGACTCCTGAAGACATACCGCAAGACGGCCGACCGGATCAGCGCGCTGGAACAGCAGTTTGAGAAGCTCAGCGACGAGGACCTGCGCGGCAAGACCCAGGAGTTCAAGGACCGGATCGTCAAGGGCGAGACGGTGGACGACATCCTGGCCGAGGCGTTCGCGGTGGTCCGGGAGGGCTCCAAGCGGGTCATGAAGATGCGCCACTTCGACGTCCAGCTGCTGGGCGGCATGGCGCTTCACAACGGCAAGATCGCCGAAATGGGGACAGGCGAAGGCAAGACGCTGACGGCCACCCTGCCGGTCTACGTCAATGCGATGACGGAAAAGGGCGTCCACGTTGTGACGGTGAATGATTACCTCGCCAATCGCGACGCGCAGTGGATGGGCAAGCTCTACACCTTCCTGGGCCTGAGCGTCGGCGTGAACCTCCCGAACATGCCGCGCGAGGAGAAGCAGGCGGCCTACCGTGCCGACATCACCTACGGCACCAACAACGAATTCGGCTTCGACTACCTTCGCGACAACATGGTCTACGAAGTGGCGGATCGGGTCCAGCGCGGCCTGAATTACGCGATCGTCGACGAGGTGGATTCGATCCTGATCGACGAGGCGCGCACCCCGCTGATCATCAGCGGCCAGGCCGAAGACCACACCGAAATGTATGTCGCCATGAACCGCGTCGTGCCGCTGCTCACTCGTCAGGAGGGCGAGGCCGACCCGCGGACCGGCGAGGGCATCATCAAACCAGGCGACTTCACGCTGGACGAGAAGAGCCACCAGGTGTTCCTGACCGAGCAGGGCCACGAGAACGCCGAGCGCATCCTGTTCAACCTGGGCCTGATCCCCGAAGGCGCGACGCTCTACGACCCGGCCAACATCGCATTGGTGCACCACCTGTACGCCGCGTTGCGCGCCAATCACCTGTATCACCGGGACCAGCACTATGTCGTGCAGGAAGGCGAAGTCGTCATCGTCGACGAATTCACCGGCCGTCTGATGTCGGGTCGGCGCTGGAGCGACGGCCTGCACCAGGCTGTGGAGTCGAAGGAAGGGGTGGCGATCCAACCAGAAAACCAGACCCTGGCTTCGATCACCTTCCAGAACTACTTCCGCCTGTACGGCAAGCTCGCCGGGATGACCGGTACGGCCGACACCGAGGCCTACGAGTTCCAGGAGATCTACGGCCTGGAAACCATGGTGATCCCGCAGAACAAGCCCAACTGCCGGCAAGACCAGCTCGACCGCGTGTACAAGACCACCCGCGAGAAGTACGAAGCTGCGATCAAGGACATCCGCGAATGCTACGAGCGCGGCCAGCCCGTGCTGGTCGGAACGACCTCCATCGAAAACTCCGAAGTCATCGACGAGCTGCTGAACAGGGAAAAGCTGCCGCACCAGGTGCTCAACGCCAAGCAGCATGCACGCGAGGCCGAGATCGTGGCGCAGGCAGGCCGGACCAAGATGATCACCATCGCGACCAACATGGCCGGCCGTGGCACCGACATCGTGCTGGGCGGCAACGTCGAGAAGGCCGTCGAAGCGGTCGAGGCGGACGAGTCGCTCGACGCGGCCGCGAAGCAGTCACGCATCGCCGAATTGCGCGAGCAATGGGCCCAGGACCACGAAACCGTCAAGTCGCAAGGTGGCCTGCGCATCATCGCGACCGAGCGCCACGAGTCCCGTCGCATCGACAACCAGTTGCGTGGCCGATCGGCCCGGCAGGGCGACCCGGGCTCTTCGCGCTTTTACCTGAGCCTGGACGACCCGCTGATGCGAATCTTCGCGGGCGAACGCGTCAAGGCCATCATGGAGCGGCTGAAGATGCCCGATGGCGAAGCCATCGAGGCCGGCATCGTGTCGCGCAGTATCGAGAGCGCCCAGCGCAAGGTCGAGGCCCGCAACTTCGACATCCGCAAGCAGCTGCTCGAGTACGACGACGTGTCGAACGACCAGCGCAAGGTGATCTACCAACAGCGCAACGACATCCTCGACGCGACTGACCTGTCGGCCCAGATCGCGTCGTTGCGCGAGGGCTGCTTCACCGACCTGGTTCACCAGTACGTTCCGGTGGAGTCGGTGGAAGAGCAATGGGATCTGCCCGTGCTGGAAAAGGCACTGGCCGATGAATGGGGCATCTTGATGTCCTTGCAGAAGGAGGTGCAGGCCTCCAGCAGCATCACCGACGAGGAAATCCTCGAGCGGGTGGTCAAGACCGCAAACGACGCTTTCGACGCCAAGGTGCAGCAGATAGGCGCCGCCAACTTCACCCAGTTCGAGCGCATGGTGTTGCTGCAGAGTATCGACACCCACTGGCGCGAGCACCTGTCCGCGCTGGACTACCTGCGCCAGGGCATCCACTTGCGCGGCTATGCGCAAAAGCAGCCCAAGCAGGAGTACAAGCGCGAGGCGTTCGAGCTGTTCGGCCAGCTGCTCGACTCCGTCAAGAACGAAGTCACCAAGATCCTGATGACCGTGACAGTGCAGTCGGGCGAACAGCTCGAACAGGCGGCGGAAGACCTGGAAAGCCGCGCCGAGCGCATCGCCAACGTCACGTACACCGCGCCGACGGAAACCGGCGAGGTGGAATCGACGGTGGACGAGAGCACCGCGCGTCAGGCGACGGTGGCGAAGGCGGCGCTGCCGAGGGTCGGCCGCAATGATCCCTGCCCTTGCGGCAGCGGGAAGAAATACAAGCAGTGCCACGGCAAGCTGGCGTAGCCGGGGGGCACTGACGGGCTAAAGTTTGACCTTTAAGGCAAAGCTTTTTTAGTCAACAGGATTTAATTTCGGCTTGTCGCTTTCACCCTGTCAATGTGGGCGGGGCTGCCCGCGGTCCGCGCCTTCGAGTGCTTCCTGTTCAGCCCCGCGAGCACGACTGTCTGACTCGGCGCCATCTGAGCCTGCGAGGGTTTATATTGCAGTCAACTCCTGCGCTTACCTCCCATGGCCAAGTCCGACCGCACCGCCTCCCTGATGACCCCGTCCAAGCTGGCCCAGGTCAAGTCCAGGCCGCCGGTCGCGCCGCCGACGTCCAATGCCTGGCTGGACCAGATGGCGGCCGATGCCGGCCATGTCCACCTGCGGCGACTGGTGGAATTGAAGAAAGAGCTGGAGGCCGAGGCCCTGCCGCCCGAGTTTTCGGCGATCCACGCGGACCTCTCCCAGCTCGCTGAAGCCCTGCCCGGCATCGATTTCGGGCTGCTGCATGAGCGAGGCTGGTGGGCTCGCACCAGCGGCAAGACCCAGTCGGCAGGTGCGCGATTCGCTGAGCAGTTCCGGCAGGTTGAGCAGATCACGGACGGTCTGGCCGAACCGCTCAAGCGGCTGAATAGCAAACAACAGGCCCAGGCGCAGGCGATGGAGAGCATCCGCATTGAGATCAAGGGGGAATGCAAGGCGATCGACCAGATCATCGACCAGGGCGCCCGCTGGCTCCAGGACATGCGCGACCAGCTAAAGCTGCGTGTTGCAGCGGCCACCGACGCGAAGAGTGAGGAGGCCATCAAGGATGACACCGCACGCTGCGAGATCTTGGTGGACCGCCTCAAGGCCTTGCGGGCCACCCTCACCGCCGCGCAGCAATCGCGCCAGCAATTGAAGGCGACCGCCGCCAAGCGCGACGCGGTGATGCAGTTCCTGCTGGAGGCGGTGTCCACAGACCTGCAGACGTGGCAGAACCGTCTTTCGACTCTGGCAGAGGCAGCACCCCGCGAAGGGCTGAAGGCAGAACAGGTCGATGGCGCGATGGAGACACACCGCGAATTCCAGCTGTGCGTAAAGAGGGCCGTAGCTGACTGCACCGTGCTCAGCCACCAGGAAAAGACCCTGATGGAAAGTCTGGCCGCACTCGACGCGCAGGCCTGAAGCTGCCGCGCCATGGCCTTCCTCGCGGTCGACATCGGCAACACGCGCCTGAAGTGGTCGCTCTACGAGTCGCCCGGGCCGGGCTCCCCGGTACAGGCGCAGGGCGCGGAGTTCCTGGAGAACATCGACAAGCTGGCCGACGGCCCGTGGTCGAACCTGGGAGCGCCGCAACGCATGCTCGGCTGCGCCGTCGCGGCCGATGCCGTGAAGCGCCGGGTCGAAGAGCAGATGGAAGAGCTCTGGGATGTGCCGGCCCAGTGGGTGGTGGCCAGCGCCGCCGAAGCGGGCCTCGTCAATGGCTACGACCATCCCACCCGGCTCGGGGCAGACCGCTGGGTCGCGATGATCGGCGCGTGGCACCGGATGCGCGCACTGGGCGCAACGCGGCCCATGGTGGTCGTGATGGTGGGCACTGCCGTGACCGTGGAAGCGGTGGATACGCAGGGCCGTTTTCTCGGCGGTTTCATCCTGCCGGGCCACGGCATCATGCTGCGGGCGCTCGAATCCGGGACGGCGGGCCTGCATGTGCCGACCGGCGAAGTGCGCCAATTTCCGACCAACACCAGCGACGCACTCACCAGCGGGGGGACATACGCCATCGCGGGCGCCATTGAGCGCATGGTCCAGCACGTGCGCCGCCACTGCGGCGAAGAGCCCGCCTGCTTCGTCACCGGCGGCGCGGGCTGGAAGATGGCGCCGCACATTTCTGTGCCGTTCGAACTGGTGGACAGCCTGATCTTCGACGGCTTGCTGGAAATCGCGCGCCATCGGTTCACCGGCTGACGGCAGCTATCCGCCCAGGCCGTCAGCCGCCTGGAACAACGATTCGCGCGCCTGTTGCAGGATGCTTTGCTTCCACTTGTCGGTGTCGGTGTAAAAGGCTTCCTTCATCAGCCGCTTGATCTGCATCGCCAGCGCGGGTGGCGCTTCGGGGTGCAGGTGGAGCCATTGTTCCGCCCGCAACGCCAGCAAGGTGTCCATGATGGGCACGGTTCCGTATTCCAGGGCCATGCCGGTGTACCGGGCCTGCGGGCATTCGTCGTGAATCGAGCTCCACATCAACCCGGTGAGAAGCGCGGAAGAGGAAGAGCCGTCGTAGATCGACGTCACGGGTGTATTGCCACCGCCGTCCCACCACGCTCGCGCCCGCGCGAGGGCGCTTGCGTCATCGCGGCCAGCGTAGATGCGCTCGCCCACGCCGCTGGGGCCCAGCCCGGTGTGGATATCGATCCACGCAATATCGGCGGCGCGTCGCGCCTCGCTGCGCAGGACCTCGCGCAAGGCGAGGTTGCTCCAGGTCGGCTCGGTCCCGCCGAAGAAAAGCCCCTCGGGGAACTCGTGCTGGCCCCGGCTGATCGCGGCCTGGTAGGCCGCTTCACCGTACCCGGCGATGTAATTCGCCACCTCGGCATCGTTGGCCGGTGTGGGCGGCCACTCCTCGGGCAGCAGGAAAGACCGGACCTGGCGATACGACTCGTTGACGGGCAAGGGTTTCGAGAAGTCCTGGAAATTCCGGTTCAGATCGACGTTCTCGTGCGTGACGCGGCGAAGGTGCGAAAAGCCGTAGGGATTGAGCCCGTGGATGTAGAGCACCGCCAGGCCCTTTCGAGCTGCGTGTTCGTGCCACGCCCCATCGCGCAGCGCGCTGACCTGGACGCCACTGCCGCAGTAGCCTTCGACGCCATGGCACGCGCTCGACAGAATCAACAGCTTGCGGGCGTCCGCGGGTCCGATCTGGGCAGTGTCCATCGCCAGCTCTTCGCCGTCGCAACCCTGCAGGGGATGAAGCCGCGACTCAACGGCCAACCCGGCGTTGCGTGCGGACTCGAGGAACTTCTGGCGGGCTTGGGCGTAGGAGCTTGAGAAGGCTTCAGCCGCCTCACTCATGCAGCGCCCTTGGCCAGCCAGGCCTCGGCCAGGCGGACCCAGTAGGTGGCGCCCAGCGGGATCAAATCGTCATTGAAGTCGTAGCTGGGGTTGTGGAGCATGCACGGCCCCGCGCCATGCCCCATCTCGCGGTGGCTGCCGTCGCCATTGGCGATGAAACAGTAGGCGCCCGGCTTGGCCTGCAGCATGTAGGCGAAGTCCTCGGCTCCCATGGTGGGCTCCTGCACTTCGACATTGGATTCGCCGACGATCGAAGCCATGACCTGGCGCGCGAATTCAGCCTCGGGCGCGGAGTTGATGGTAGGCGGGTAATTGCGCGCGAATTCAAACTCGCACACGGCCTCGTGTGCGGCGCACACGTGGTTCGCGATGTGCTGCATGCGCTTTTCGATCATGTCGAGCACCTCGAGGGTGAATGTGCGGACCGTTCCCTGCAGTTCGCAGCTGTCGGGCACGACGTTGGTGGCCTCGCCGGCGTGGATCATGGTGACGGAAATCACGCCTGCGTCGATCGGTTTCTTGTTGCGGCTGATGATGGTCTGGAACGCCTGGACCATCTGGCAGGCGATGGGCACCGGGTCGATGCCGTTGTGCGGCAGAGCGGCATGGCTGCCCTTGCCGCGGATCGTGATCTTGAACTCGTTGCTCGAAGCCATGACCGGCCCTGCGCTCACCGCGAAGCGGCCCACCTGGTAGCCCGGCCAGTTGTGCATGCCGAACACGGCTTCCATGGGGAACTGCTCGAACAGGCCGTCCTTGATCATTTCGCGCGCGCCGCCACCGCCTTCTTCAGCCGGCTGGAAGATCAGGTACACGGTGCCGTCGAAGTTGCGGTTCTTTGCGAAATGCTGGGCTGCCGCCAGCAGCATCGCGACATGGCCGTCGTGACCGCAAGCGTGCATCTTGCCCTTGTGCTTGCTCGCATGGCTGAAGGTGTTGAACTCCTGCATCGGAAGCGCGTCCATGTCGGCGCGCAGGCCCACCGCCCGGTTGCTGGTGCCGTTCTTGACGATGCCCACCACCCCCGTCTTGCCCAGGCCGCGGTGGATGGGAATACCCCATTCGGTCAGTGTCTTCGCCACCAAGTCGGAAGTACGCGTTTCTTCGAAGCACAGCTCGGGATGGGCGTGTATGTCGCGTCGGATGGCCGCGATGGTGGCCGCCTGCGTGACCACGGAGTCGAGGATGTTCATGTCGATATCGTTGGCTTGCTAATGCGACAGTCTAGCCCGCCGGGCGGGCCTGCGCCAAGAGGGGATATCCGCGAGAATGGGCGATGGAAATCACACCCTCCGCTGTCTCTGCGCGCGGGCTGGCGCTGGCGCAGACCCTCGTGCGCATGGACACCGTCAGCGCGCATTCGAACCTTGCACTGATCCATTTCGTGCGCGACGAACTGTCGCGCCTGGGTGTGGCCAGTCGGCTGACCTACAACACCGAACGGACCAAGGCCAATCTCTTCTCCACCCTCGGCGAAGGCAAGCCGGCCGGGGTGATACTTTCTGGTCACACCGACACGGTGCCGTGGGATGGCCAGGACTGGTCGGAGGACCCGCTGAGTGCCACGTTGCGCGACGGCCGGCTCTATGGCCGCGGCTCAGCGGACATGAAGAGCTTCATCGCCCTGGCGCTGGCCCACGCCGGGCATTTCCTGGAAAGCAAGATGCCGTTCGCCGTGCACCTGGCCTTCAGCTACGACGAGGAAGTGGGGTGTTTTGGCGTGAAGGAACTGATCGCCGACATGCGCGACGCCGGCATCGCGCCTCTCGCGTGCATCATCGGTGAGCCCACCGGCATGGTCCCGGCCATCGCGCACAAGGGCGTCTACCGTTACAAATGCTGCGTGCGTGGCAAGGAGGCCCATTCGTCGCTGACACCGCAGTCCGTGAACGCCATCGAAATGGCCGCGCGCCTGGTCGGCAAGCTGCGCGACATGGCTGAGGAATTCGAGCGCGACGAGCCGCGCTACGACGGCTTCGACGTGCCCTTTTCCACTGCGAGCGTGGGGCAGTTCCACGGCGGCATCGCCGACAACGTGGTGCCGCGGGACGCCGAGTTTCGCTACGAATTCCGCGACCTGCCCACGGCCGATGCCAGGGCGATGCAGCAGGAGGTGATCGCCCATGCGAAGTCACTCGAGCCGGCCATGAAAGCCGTGGCGCCGGAAGCCGGATTCCGCTTCGAGACCCTCTGCGAAATTCCCAGCTTCCTGGGATCCGCCGGGGACGCGGTCACCCGGCTGGCGTTGCGCCTCGCGGGCGAGCATCGTCCGACTCTGGTGGCCTTCGGCACCGAGGCCGGCCTCTTCAAGAATTCGGGAATCCCGACGGTGGTCTGCGGGCCCGGCAGCATTGCGCAGGCCCACCAGCCGGACGAGTATGTGAGCCTCGAGCAGCTCGGCCGCTGCGAAGCCTTCCTGGGCGGGCTCGCGAAGGCGCGCGAGATCGGCTAGCCTGGCGGCTCCGGCTTCGCTGCGCCGGCAGACCTTACTCGCGCACGCGCCCTTGCGAATCGATGAGGCTCAACTCCACCAGTTTCGAGGCGACGCGGTCGACGGCGAAGTGCACGCGAAACCCGCCGACGCTCACGTCGTCGAGCGATTCGATCGATTTCTTCAGCTTGGCGCGTGTGGGATCGCGTGAAATCCTGCGCAGCGCTTCGGCGTACACCCGGGCGGCGATGTAGCCTTCGAGCATGTAGACGTTCGGCTTGCCCAGTTTCGCCGCCGCGGCGTCGGCCATGAGCTCCCGCACCACGGCGACCTTCGCGGTATCGCTCTTGGGCACGACGCGCACCAGCA
>JBDSWB010000141.1:0-19690 GCA_039926915.1 Ramlibacter sp. | reverse complement strand
GCGAAAAGATGGAAGTCAGCCCCTCGCTGGCGACCCGCACCTACGTCGATCCCGTGACGCAGGCGCGCTACCTGCGATTGCGCGCCGACGCAGGTCCGTTGCGCGTGTATTGCGAGACGGTGATCGACCTGGCTCACCACCAAGCGGACCCAGCCTCGGTGCCGGAAGTGCCGATCTCCGACCTCCCGCCCCAGGTGCTGCCCTACCTGTACCCCAGCCGTTATTGCGAATCGGATCGCCTGCACCGTTTCGCGTTCGCGGAATTCGGCGGCCTGTGGCAGGGCTACGACCGCGTGCGCACCATCCGCGACTGGGTGCAGAGCCATGTGGCCTTCCTGTCGAACAGCTCCGACGGAAACACCTCCGCCTGCGACACGCTGGTGACCAAGCAGGGCGTCTGCCGCGACTTTGCCCACCTGATGATTGCGCTGTGCCGGGCGGTGAATATCCCCGCCCGCTTCGCAACCGGCATCGACTACGGCGCCGACCCGGCCCTCGGGCCGCAGGACTTCCATGCCTATGTCGAAGCGTACGTCGGCCATCGCTGGTACTTGTTCGACCCGTCAGGCACGGCCATTCCCATGGGCTTCATCCGCCTCGCGACCGGGCGCGATGCGGCCGACGCCGCGTTCGCATCCATCTTCGGCAGCGTGCAGTGGCAGGCCCCGCTGATCGAGATCGAGGCCATCCCGGGTACCGACGGCATCTGCCGGGTGCCGATGCACAGCAACTACGCGCTCTCGACCGACGCCGGCCCGCCGGATCACTAACCGTGCGCCTGGCGTGAATCGGCGGGCGCCTGCTCGCGTTCGTCGAGCCCATAGTCGCGGATGACCTCCGCAATGCGCAGGCGGTACGCCTTGAACATGGTCTTGCGACCCGCCGCCTGCGCGGCGCGGTGCGCCTCCAGGTTGCGCCATGCCGTGAGGCAAGACTCGTCGCGCCAGAACTGAAGCGACAGCAGCTTGTCCGGTTCGGTGAGGCTCTGGAAGCGCTCGATGGAGATGAAGCCGTCCATCTTCAACAACTCGCTTTTGAGCTCGGCCGCCCAGTCCAGATAGCCGGCGCGGTGGTCTGGCTGGGGCCAGACTTCGAAGATGACAGCAATCATGATGTGACCTTCATGGCGGGGCGCTGAAAGGCCTCGGGGACCACTTCGGTAAAGCTTCTTTGTTCGCGTTGAATGAAGCGTTCGCGCTGCGCGAAAGCAAAGTTGGCTTGCGCCCCGGGATCGCGTTTCAGGCGAAGCCGATACGCCTCGTAGTCGGCCAGGCTCGCGAACGCGATCAGCCCCCACGCCTCGTAGTTGGTTCCTTCGTGCGGCAGGAAGTAGCCCAACAGGTTGCCGCCCAGGCGGGGAATGATCTCAGCCCAGGCTTGCGCATAGTGGCGAAACGCCTCGCGCTGAAAGGGGTCGATCTCGTATCGGATGAAGCAGGTGATGGTCATGGCGGTGGTGTGACAGGCAGGTTCAGTGTGTGATCTGGTGAAGGAAATCATTGACGCATCGGTGCAGTTCGGTCCGGGCCGTTTCCAGGTGCATGAGATGCGTCGCGCGGGCGATTTTGACGTCGACCTTCACGGTTGCTCCCAATGCGCCAACCAGCGCCAGCGCGTCGCTGTCGGGGCATAGCGAGTCCCACTCCCCGCGCACGACCAGTGTCGGCGCGGTGATCGCGGCCGGGTCGTAGAGACGATCGCCCGACCAGCAGGCGGCGATGTCGGCCATGGGCCCGCTGGGCGTCAAGACGCTCGGAGGCTGCCTGTCGCGGGCACCGGGGTCCGTGGCGAGGTACTTCTCGCTCCATACTTGAAAGTGCGCTTCGCCGAGCACCTGGGCCTGGTCGCGCGGCACATCTTCAACGAAGCGGCGGTACTGCTGCCACACAGTCACCAGGCGGGTTGGCGGCTGCGCGACGCCAACCGTTGGCATGACGGCACATTGGCGTACCACGATGGGGCCGAACAGGACCAGCCCGAGGATGTGGTCGGGTCGCGTGCCGGCGTAGCGCGCCGCGACAATGGTGCCCCATGAGTGCGCCAGCAGCACCACGCGCCGGCCGCCGTTTCGCTCGCGCACAGCGTCGACGATGCGACTCAGCTGCGGCAGCACTTCGTCGCAGCGCCCCTTTG
Organism: Ramlibacter sp.; assembly: GCA_039926915.1. Classification (GTDB taxonomy): domain Bacteria; phylum Pseudomonadota; class Gammaproteobacteria; order Burkholderiales; family Burkholderiaceae_C; genus Ramlibacter. Next base: position 17,557 of record JBDSWB010000141.1, on the reverse strand, counting down.
GAGCCCCGGCCTCCACGGCATATCGATCCGACGCGCCGTAGCCGGCGAAGTCGAAACCCCAGGCGGTGAAACCGGCCTCGCAAAGCACGTCGGCCCAGGAGCGGCCATCGAAAGGGTGGAACACCGAAAGGTCGGCTCCGAACGTTGCGCCGTGGACATAAATCACGTCGGCGGCGGGCTCGCCGGCCGGACCGGCGGTTGTAGCCCGCTGCCGTCGAAGCACCAGGGAAGGCTCGCCTGCCGACCGCAATTGAATCGTTTCGCGTGGTGTGGGTGACATGCGTCGAGTGTCGGCACCAGGCGAAGGTTTGTCCAGCATCAACAGTTGCCTTATGATCGAACTATGGATGCAGAACCCGATCTCTCCCGCATCGCGGCCACCGTGGGCGACGCCCGGCGGATCCGGATGCTGGCCCTGTTGATGGAAGGCCGCGCGCTCACCGCCAAGGAGCTCGCGCTGGGCGCAGGCGTTGAACCGGCAACGGCCACCTCGCACCTGAAGCGGCTGGTCGACGATGGGTTACTCGAATCCACGGCGCAGGGCCGCCACAAGTATTTCCGCTTCGCCAACGAGCAAGTGGCGCAATTGGTCGAGTCGCTCATGCGCGTGGCGCCGCGCCGCCTGGCCGCGCCGCAGGACTCAGGCACCGAGCCGATCCGCGCAGCGCGCTACTGCTACGACCACCTCGCCGGCAGTCTCGGCACAGGGTTGCTCGAGCTGATGCTGCGCAAGGGCTGGATCGAAAACGAAGGCAGCGATGCGAAGCAGTTGCGCCTGACCGACAAGGGCGAGAAGCAACTGGCCAGTCTCGGCATGGACATCGATGCTTCCCGCGCACGCCGCCGCCAGTTCGCATGCCGATGCCTCGACTGGTCCGAACGAAAGGACCATCTCGGCGGCGCGCTCGGTGCGGCAATCGCCGACTATTTCAAGGCCCAGCGCTGGATCGAACGGCAGAAACACAGCCGCGTGGTGCGGATCACACCGCAAGGTAACGACGCACTCGAGCGACTCGGGTGGCGCGGAACAGCCGCCGCAGGCCCTGCAGCCGCAGCGTGAAGCTTCAGGCGCGTGGGGGTTCTGCCTCAGGCGTCGGCATGGACCGGCTCGCAGCGCACGTCGGTGGTGACGGAGTTGGCGATGAAGCACTCTTCGTGTGCCCGGTGGTGCAGTTCGTCCAGCTGCTCGCGCGTGGGCTTTTGCGCTCCGGCGAACTCGACCTGGGGGCGCAGCGTGACCCGCGTCATGGCCATCTTGCCGGCCGCGTTGCGCTCCATCACTCCCTCCGCGTTGTCGGTGTAACGCTCGACTTCGAACCTGCGCTTTGCGGCGAGCGACAGGAACCACAGCATGTGGCAGGTGGAGAGCGAAGCGACGAACATCTCTTCGGGGTCGACGGCCGTCGGGTCCGAATGCGGCACGGGCACGACCTGCGGCGATGATGAGCCGGGCAGTTCGGCGCCGCCGTCGAACCGGATGAGGTGGCGGCGGCTGTAGCGGTTGCCGATGAAATCCTGGCCATTGCGCTGCCAGAGAACGTGGGCCGTGTAGTGGGACATGGGAAGTGATTCGGGGGTGGTGGGGGGACGGGCTATGCGGGCCTGCGCAAGCCCGGCCTGCCCGCCTGATCCACGGGTTCGGGCGGGGTGGCGTTGTCACCAGCGCCAGCGGGCACCTCGATGCCGGCGCCCGGGTCTTCCTCGCCGGCGGCCGACTCACTCAGGTCCAGAGGGGGTGCGGTCGGAGTTGGGGTTGGAGTCGGGGATGCGGTGTTCATGCTGTCGCCATGTTAGGCAGCGCCCTGGTAACGGGCTGTAGGACGCGGACGGCTATCGCCCGCGCCAGGCGGGGCTGCGCTTTTCCGAGAACGCGTTCACGCCTTCGTGAAAGTCATCGCTGCCGTAGGCACGCGCGATCAGGTCCTGCGCTTCCGGGAGGCTCTGCAGGAGCAGGCGGACCAGCGCCTCCTTGGTCACCGCCTGTGTGATCGGGGCCAGCGAAGCCAGCCGCTTGCACAGCTTCCCTGCGGTGTCGTCCAGCGCTTCGGGCGGCACCACTTCGGCGAGGTAGCCGCAGGCCAGTGCCTCTTTGGCGTCCAGCAGCTCTGCCCCGACCAACATGCGCTGCACGCGCGGCTTGCCGAAGGCAGCGACCAGGCGCGCGATGTTGGCCATCGACAGGCAGTTGCCCAGCGTGCTCGCGATCGGCACACCCAGGCGCGCCGAAGGCGTCGCGATGCGGATGTCGCACGCGGTGGCGATCGCCAGCCCCCCGCCCACGCACCAGCCCTCAATGACCGCGACAGTGGGAATAGAAAGCGACTCCAGTCGAGCGATACCGGCATCGATGCCGCGCTCGTACTCCAGCCCATCGCTGCCGTCCTTGAACGCCTTGAATTGCTCGATGTCGGTACCGGCGACGAAGGCCTCGCCGCCCGCACCGCGCAAGCAGGCCACGCGCACGCCGGATTCGCCGGCCAGGCGATCGCAGATCTCACCCAGCTGCTCGTACATCGTCCAGGTCATCGCGTTGCGCGCGGCCGGGCGATCGAACACCACCGAGGCCACCGCGCCGTCGATCGCGAGGCGCACCTGGCCTTCGCGGCTGGGGTCGCTCATGCGGAAAACGCGCCCTGCGCCTCAAGTTGTGCCTGCTCGGCAGCGTCGATGCCCAGCTCGGCCATGACCTCGCGGTTGTGTTCGCCCAGCAGCGGGGGATGGCGGCGCACTTGCTGCGGCGTGCCCGACAGCTTGACCGCGAAGCCGATGTTGGGCACCTTGCCTTCGACCGGGTGGTCGATCTCCATCTTCATCTGCCGCGCCGTGCCATGCTCGCCCTCGAAAGCTTCGGGGTACGTGAGGATCGGCCCGGCCGGGATGCCCGCGGCCAGCAGGGTTTCGACCCAGTAGTCCTTGGGCTTCTGGCGGAAAGTCTTCTCCAGTTCGCCTTCGAGCGCTGGGCGGTTGCCCAGTCGCAACGAGATGGTTGAGAAGCGCTCGTCGGCCAGCAGCTCCTGGCGACCGATCACATTGCACAGAAGGTGCCAAAGCTTCTGGTTGTTCGCGCCCATCACAAAGTAGCCGTCCGACGACGCCATGGCCTGGTACGGCGCGGTCATCTTGTTCGATGTACCCAGGGGCTGCGGCGGATTGCCCGTGCCCCAGTAATCGCTGATGTCCCACACCGAGAACGCCAGCGCGGAATCGAACAGCGATGCATCGATGTGCTGACCCTGACCGCTGGCCTTCGCGCCGATGTACGCGGAGAGCGTCGCATAGACCGCAAACAGCGCGCACCCGATGTCGGCGACCGGAACGCCGGCTTTCACCGGAGGGCCGCCTGGATAGCCGGTGACGCTCATCACGCCGGACATGGCCTGCGCCATCAGGTCGAAACCCGGGCGATCGGCCCAGGGCCCGGTCTGGCCGAAACCGGAGATGCTGGTGTAGACCAGCCGCGGGTTCACGTGCTTCAGGTCTTCGTAGCCCAGGCGCAGGCGCTTCATCGCACCGGGACGGTAGTTCTCGATCAGGATGTCGGCGTCTTTCACCATCCGCAGCAACACTTCGCGCCCCGCTTCCGACTTGAGGTTGAGCGTGACGCTGCGCTTGTTGCGGTTCATGTTGAGGAAGCCCATGCTGTCGGACCCCTTCATCTTGAAACCCATCGAGCCGCGCGTCTGGTCGCCACCATTGGGCGGCTCGATCTTGATCACATCGGCGCCCAGGTCGGCCAGCAACATGCAGGCGTACGGCCCGGCCATGACCTGGCTCACGTCGAGAACCTTGACGCCGGCCAGCGGCAACGGCCGTGGCGCACCTTCAGCCCTGGCATTTTGCGGATTCATGGCTTCTCCTTCGGGGCGCGTGTCAGCGATAGAACAGCTGAACCAGGCCCATGCCAGTGACCGGCACATAGGTCACCAGCATCAGCACCGTGAACAGCACGCCGATGAACCAGACATTGACTTTGGTCACCGCCCAGACCGACTCCTTGGCGATCGAGCTGGCCACCATCAACACGCTGGCGACTGGCGGCGTTTGCTGGCCCAGCCCCAGGTTGACGGTGACGATCAGGCCGAAGTGCACCGGATCGATGCCGACCGCACGTACCAGCGGCATGACAATGGGAACGACCAGGATGATCGCCGCCGCCGAGTGCAGAAACATGCCCAGGAACAGGAACAGCACGTTCAGCAACGCCAGCACGGCCCACTTGTTGGAGGTGAAATCCGACACTGCCTTGGCCAGCGCCTGCGGCGCCTGCACTTCGGTGAGGTAGGTGCCCAGCAGCGCGCTGGTCGCCACGAGCAGCATCACCACCGCCGTCTGTACGCCACCTTCCATCACTGCAGCGCGCAGGTGCTTGAGGTCAAGCTCGCGGTAAACCACCAGTCCGATGAACAACGCCGCGATCACGGCCAGCGCCGCGCCCTCGGTGGCGGTGACCACGCCCCCGAAGATGCCGCCCAGGATGATGATCGGCAGCGCGAAGGCCCACAAGGCGTCGCGCCCAGTCTGCGCCACACGGATGATCGAGAACTTGTCCTCGCGCGGCAGCTGGTACCGGTTGGCAAGGAAGCTGGCCATGCCCATCAGGCCGGCGCCGCCCAGCAGCCCGGGCACTATGCCGGCCACGAACAGTTGCACAACCGAAGTTTCGGCCATCACCGCGTACAGGATCATCGGGATCGACGGCGGGATGATCACGGCAAGCGTGGCCGCCGACGACATCGCAGCCGCGGCGAACGCGCCCGGATAACCTTTGGCCTTCATCCCGGGAATCAGGATCGAGCCCAGCGCCGCGACGTCGGCCACGGCAGAGCCCGATATCTCGGCGAAGAACAGGGACGCGCCGATCGACACGTGGGCCAGCCCGCCGCGCACCCAGCCGAACAAGGCCGTCGCAAACGCGATCAGCCTGCGCGAGATGCCCGAGGCGTTCATGATTGCGCCGGCCAGGATGAACAGCGGAATCGCCAGCAGCGGAAAGTTGGTCGCGCCGTTGTAGATCACCACGGCCATGTTCGGCAGCGAGTCCAGACCGTGGCTGGCCAGCATGGCGACGATCGCCACGATGCCCAGCGATACGGCGATCGGAATGTTGATCAGCACGAGCGCAAGCACGGCGCCGAACAGAAGCAGCATGATGGTCATGAGTCCGGTCCGTTCAGTGGGTTCCGTCGGCAAGCGTCGCGCCCGGGTCGATCGCAGCGCGCCCCCGGCCCATGATCAGATCGATCAGGAACATGCCCTCCGCGATGATGATCAGGCCCGAGGAAATCGGTATCACCGACTGCACAAAATTCATGGACACCCAGGGCAGGCTGACCAGCGAATCGCCCGAGAGAATGGGCATGATCGACAAGCCCACCCAGCCCAGCAAGGCAAAGAAGAGAATCACCAGCAGCTGGCCAAAGATGGCGAAGGCACGTTGCGCCCCCCGCCCGAATTGCTCCACCACTTCCGGGCACCCGATGTGCGCGCGCTTGACTGAAGCCAGCGCCGAGCCGTAGAAGGTGAGCCAGGCCAGCAGCACCGACGCGACCTCGTCATACCACACCAGCGAATGGCCGCTGAATCGAAACACGATTCCCAGCGTCACCTCGACGGCCAGGACAACCATCAGCAACATCACAACCCACTCCAGGACCAACCCGTACCGGTCCCGGAACCGATCCATGGCAGTACGGCTGGCCCCGGCCTCCCGGATGTCGCGCGACGGACCCGTCATTTGCCCAGCGCCACGGCTTTGTCGATCAGCGGTTTGGCGCCGGCGACTTCCTTGCCGAACTCCTCATAGATGCCCTTGCTGGCCTTGACGAATGCGTCCTTGTCGACTTCATTGACCTGCATGCCGGCCTGCTTGAGCTTGCCAAGCAGTTCGGTCTCTTCCTTCGCCGCGGTGGCGTACACGAAGGCCTGTGTCTCGCGCGCCGTGTCTTCCAGCACCTTGCGCACGTCGGCCGGTAGAGTCGCGTATTTCTTGGCGCCCACCACCAGGTACGCGGGCGTGTAGACGTGGCCGGAAAGGGAGAGGTACTTCTGCACTTCCTGCAGCTTGGCCGAATAGATCTGCGTGAACGGGTTTTCCTGGCCGTCCATCACACCGGTCTGCAGCGCGGTGAACAGTTCGGAGAACTTCATCGGACTCGGGTTGGCGCCGTACTCCTGGAACATCTTCACACGCCACTTGCCTTCAGGCACGCGCAGCTTGATGCCCTTCAGGTCCTCGGGCACTTTGATGGGCTTCTTGTTGTTGGTGATGTGGCGGTAGCCGTTTTCCCATACGGCGAGAATCTTCAGGCCCTTCTTCTCGGCTTCGGGGGCGAGGCTGGGCCAGAACACTTCTTTCTCGATGCGCGCCATGTGGGCCCGGTCCTTGACGATGTAAGGCAGCTCGAACAGGCCGAACTGGTCCACTTCGGACGTCATCACCGTGGACGGGACCGCCATGTCGATCGTGCCCAGCTTGAGCTTCTGCACCATCTCCTTGTCGCCGCCCAACTGGCTGGAGCCAAAGACAACGACCTTCACCTTGCCGGCCAGCTTGGCGTTGACCCGCCTGGCGTATTCGTCCGAACTGGACTGGAACAGCGATCCGGGTTCGCCGACGTGCCCGAGCTTGAGCTCGACCTGGGCGACGGCGGATCCATGCGCGATCATGGCGGCAGCCAGCGTTACGAAGAGTTGTTTCATGCCAATTTCCTTTTCGGGGTTAGTACGGGTCACGCGGCCTTTTGCATCGGCACCGGCGCCTGATGCGAGGAAAAATAGTCCATCGCGGCCTGCACGCCCGATCCGGCGAGTTTCACGCCGGTGAGCTTCAGGCCCATCTCGCATCCGGCCAGCGCGGCCATCAGCGTGAGATCGTTGCAGTCGCCCAGATGGCCGATGCGGAACATGCGCCCCTTCACCTTGCCCAGGCCCGTGCCGAGCGAACAGTCGAAGCGCTCATAGATGACGCGGCGCACGGCGTCGGCATCAACGCCCTCGGGTGTCATCACGCCCGTCAGCACGGGCGAATACACCGACGGGTCGTCGCATTGAATGTCCAGGCCCCAGGCTTTCACCGCGCTGCGAACGCCTTCACCCCAGCGCTGATGCCGCGCGAACACACCGTCCAGGCCGCCATGTTCGGGTGCCAGCAACATGTCGCAGGCTTCGGCCAGGCCATACAGCAAGTTGGTGTTGGGGGTGTAGGGCCAATAGCCGCCCTTGTTCATCTCAATGATTTCGTCCCACGCCCAGAAGGCCTTGGGCAGCTTCGCGGTCTTGCTGGCCTCGATCGCCTTGGGCGACAGCGCGTTGAAGCTGATGCCGGGCGGCAGCATCAGGCCCTTCTGCGAGCCGCTGATGGTGACGTCGACACCCCACTCGTCGTGCCGATACTCGGCCGATGCAAGTCCCGAGATGCTGTCCACCAACAACAGCGCCGGGTGCCGGGCCGCATCGATGGCCTTGCGCACTGCCGGGATGTTGCTGGTGACCCCGGTGGAGGTTTCGTTATGCACCACGCAGACAGCTTTGATCGCGTGCGCGGTGTCGGCCATCAGGCGCGCTTCGATCATGTCGGCCTGCACGCCGCGCCGCCAGCCCTCGATTCCGGGCAGCCCGAGGAACTCGGGCTTGACGCCCAGACGCAGCGCCATCTTGTTCCAGAGACTCGCGAAATGGCCGGTCTCGTACATCAGCACATGGTCGCCGGGACTGAGCACATTGGCGAGGGCTGCTTCCCATGCGCCTGTTCCCGATGCCGGATAGATCACGACCGGATGCCTGGTCTGGAATATCTGCCCGATGCCCTTGAGCACCCGCAATCCGAGTGAGCCGAATTCCGGCCCGCGGTGGTCGATGGTCGGCAGACTCATTGCGCGCAGGATGCGGTCCGGAACAGGCGACGGGCCTGGAATCTGCAGGAAATGGCGGCCGGTGGGATGGAAATCCAGGGTGATCATCAGGAAACCTCAAAGGCAAGGGAGTGTGCTATTTTTTGCATACAAAATTCAAATGTCAAGGTCTATTACACCGATAAATGAAATTGACTTGAGCCTTTTTTGCATACAAAATTGCCACATGCCTGCCGAAATCATCGCCATCCCGCGCGCCAACCTGCACGAGCAGGTCGCCCGGCGCCTGCGCCAGATGCTGGTCGAAGGCCACATCGCGCCGGGCGCAAAACTCAACGAGCGGGAGTTGTGCGAGGTGCTCGATGTCTCGCGAACGCCCCTGCGCGAGGCGATCAAGATGCTCGCCGCCGAGGGCCTGGTGGAGTTGCTGCCCAACCGCGGCGCCATCGCTGTGGCGCTGAACGAGACCGATGTGCTCAACACCTTCGACGTGATGGCTGGCCTGGAGGGACTGTCCGGAGAACTTGCGGCGCAGCGCATCACCGACGGAGAACTGGCCGAAATCAAGGCCTTGCAGTTCGAGATGATGGCGGCCTATACGCGGCGCGACCTTTCCAACTATTACCGCGTCAACTCGCTGATCCACGAGGCCATCAACGCCGCCGCCAAGAACCCGGTACTGACCGCAACCTACAACCAGGTCAATGCCCGGCTGCAGGCACTGCGCTTTCGCTCGAATCAGGACGGCGAAAAATGGAAGCGCGCCGTGGACGAGCACGAAAAGATGATCGAGGCGCTGTCCGCGCACAACACGGCTGCCATGCGCGAGCTGCTGTCCACACACCTGCATAACAAGCGCGACGTGGTTATTGAACAGCTGCGCCGCGCTGCGGCACAGCCCCTTCCGCGGTCCCGCCGATGAACGCGCCGCTGCCGCTCAAGGTCGTCGGCGGGCTGCCCGGACAGGCCTATCAGGCTGTCGCCCACGCTCACAACGAAGTGGCCGGGCTGCTCGCCAGCCGGCTCGCATCCGAGGCCCAGGGCGACGTGTTGTTCTCGCGCGCGGACCGCGGTCGCTACGCCACCGACGCCTCCATCTATCAGGAGATGCCGGTTGGCGTCTTTGTGCCGCGCAGCAGCACGGACGTCAAGATCGCGCTGGACATCTGCCGCGACCTGAAGGTGCCTATCGTGCCGCGCGGCGCCGGCACCAGCCAATGCGGGCAGACTGTTGGCGCGGGGCTGGTGATCGACCATTCAAAGCACGTGCGCAGCATCCTGCATTTCGATGTTGAAAAGCGGGTGGCCGAAGTCGAGCCCGGCATGGTGCTCGACCACCTGAACCTGCCGCTGAAGAAGCTCGGCCTGTGGTACCCGGTGGACGTGTCAACCAGCGCACAGGCGACGCTCGGCGGCATGGCGGGCAACAACTCCTGCGGCAGCCGCAGCATCGCCTACGGGAACATGGTCCACAACGTTCTGGGCGCGCAAGCCTGGACGTCGGACGGGGAACTCCACCGCTTTGGGCAGTTCGGCGACAGCGAAGGCAGGGTGCGCGAGATCGGGCGGCAGGTGCAGCAGATGGCGGCCGCGCTCGCGCCCGAGATCGACGAGCGCTGGCCCAAGGTGCTGCGTCGCGTGGGCGGCTACAACCTGGACATCTTCCGCAACCAGAACGAGCGGCCGTACGCCGACGACGGCTCGGTCAACCTCTCGCACCTGCTGGTCGGCAGCGAGGGAACGCTGGCCCTGACGCGGTCCCTGACCCTCCAGTTGTCCGAGTTGCCGAAGGCCAAGGTGCTGGGCGTCGTCAACTTCCCGACCTTCCACAAGGCGATGGACTCGGCGCAGCACATTGTCAGGCTGGGCCAGGACGGCGGCGCCGCAGGTGCGACGCTGACCGCGGTGGAGCTGGTCGACCGCACGATGATCGAACTGTCGCTGCAGAACCCGGCGTTCGCACCAGTGATCCGCACTGCCGTGATCGGCCACCCGGATGCGGTGTTGCTGGTGGAGTTTTCCGGCGACGACAAGGTAACGCTCAAGCGCCGGCTCGACCAGCTCGTGGAGCTCGTGGGCGACCTGGGCCTGCCCGGCTCGGTCGTGCGCATGGAGGACGAAGCGGCGCAGAAGAACTTGTGGGAAGTGCGCAAGGCGGGCCTGAACATCATGATGAGCCTCAAGGGCGACGGCAAGCCGGTAAGCTTCATCGAGGACTGCGCGGTTCCGCTGCAGCACTTGGCCGAGTACACCGATGCGCTGACCGAAGTCTTCCGCAAGCACGGCAGCAAGGGCACCTGGTATGCCCATGCGTCTGTCGGCACCTTGCACGTGCGTCCCATCCTGGACATGCGCACCGACGGCGCGCCCAAGATGCGCGCCATCGCCGAGGAAGCGTCCGAGCTGGTACGGAAATTCAAGGGCGCCTACAGCGGTGAGCACGGCGACGGCCTGTGCCGCGGCGAGTGGATCGGCTGGCAGTTCGGGCCGAAGATCGACGAGGCCTTCGCCCGGATCAAGGCGCTGTTCGACCCGCTCGACCTGTTCAGCCCCCGCCGGATCGTCGAGCCGCCCCGCATGGACGACACGCGCCTCATGCGGTTCCCGCCCGGCTACAAGGTGATTCCGCTGCAGCCGGTGCTGGATTGGAGCGCCTGGGACGTCCAAAACGATCCCGTCACCGAACACACCTCGGCGCCCGGTACCGGTGGGGACCCCGCGCGGGGTTTCGCCAAGGCCGTGGAGATGTGCAACAACAACGGCCACTGCCGCAAGTTCGACGCCGGCACCATGTGTCCGAGCTACCGCGTGACTCGCGACGAGAAGCACCTCACGCGCGGCCGAGCCAACACGCTTCGGCTGGCACTGTCGGGGCAACTTGGCCCCGAGGGCCTGGCCAGCGACGAAGTGCGGGAGGCAATGGATCTTTGCGTAAGCTGCAAGGGTTGCAGGCGCGAATGCCCGACCGGCGTCGATATGGCGCGGATGAAGGTGGAGTTTCTGTACCACGACCGCAGGAAGAACGGCTACAGCCTGAAGGACAAACTCGTCGCAAAGCTGCCCGATTACGCGCGCCATGCCGGCCGCCTGTCCGGCCTGTTGAATCTGCGCAACCGCAGCGGCCTGCTGGCGAAGCTCGGGGAGAAATTCCTGGGCCTTTCGGCGCGGCGCAGCCTGCCGGCCTGGAAGTTGAATAATTTCTTCAGCAACCCGCCGCGAACGGCGACGGCCGAAGAACTGTTCCAGTCGGCCCGGCCGGTGGTCATGTTCGTCGATACCTTCAACGGGTTTTTCGAATCGATCAATGCGCGGGCCGCCCTCAAGGTGCTGCAGGCCGCTGGCTACACCGTGCACGTGGCCACCAAGGTGCTGCCGGACGGCAAGCACTTGTGCTGCGGCCGCACCTACCTGTCCAGCGGCATGGTGGAAGAGGCCCGCGCCAAGGCCACCGAGGTCGTGGACTCGCTGCTGCCCTTCGCAGAAAAAGGTATTGCCATCGTCGGCCTCGAACCCTCCTGCCTTCTGACGTTGCGCGACGAAATGCTCACCATGGGCCTGGGCGCGCCCGCGGAACTGATCGCGCGGCAGGCACTGCTGCTGGAGGAGTTCCTGGCGCGCGAGGCGAAAGCCGGCCGCCTGGAAATTCTGAAGCAGCGGCTGCGCCCCCTGGACAAGCGGGTCCTGCTGCACGGCCACTGCCACCAGAAGGCCTTCGCTGCCGTCACGCCCATCGTCGAAGTGCTCAAGTTGATCCCCGGCGTGCAACCCGAACTGATCGAGACCAGTTGCTGCGGCATGGCCGGCAGCTTCGGCTACGAAGCGAACCATTACGACATCTCGATGCAGATGGCCGAACTGAGTCTGCTGCCCGCCATTCGCAAGTACCCCGGTGCGATCGTGATCGCTGACGGCACCAGTTGCCGCCACCAGATCCAGGACGGCGCGCAACGGGAAGCCGTGCACGCCGCCGTGCTGCTGGCGGCGCAGCTATAGCCGGCTCCCGGCCGCCGCGCAGGGCCGCCCCAAGCAAGGCCAGCCCCCTTTGGGGGGCAGAGAGCGAAACGCAGTGAGCGAACTTGGGGGTCCCATCCCCGGGCACAATCAAGACTCATGGACGCACCGACCATCCGCTCTGCACTCCCCGCCGACGAAACCACGTGGCGCAGCCTCTGGCGCGGTTACTGCGATTTCTACGACGCGAACCTGCCGCAGGGAGTCACGGACCGCACCTGGAACCGCATACTCGACCCGGATTCGGCCGTCATGTGCGTCGTGGCGGAGGTCGATGGCCAGATCTATGGATTCGCCAATTGCGTCGTCCACGAGAACACCTGGGAAATCCAGCCGGTCTGCTATCTCGAAGACCTGTTCGTGCTGCCGGCGGCGCGCGGTCACGGCATCGGCCAGGCATTGATCGAATGGTTGCGAAATTCCATGCGCGCCGAAGGCTGGGCGCGTCTGTACTGGACGACCCGTGAAGACAATGCGAAGGCCCGCGCGCTGTATGACCGGTTCGCGAAAGCTGACGGATTCGTGCGGTACGTGATCAACCAGAAGCAGGCGGGAGGCCCGTCGCAGTGATAGCCACCGCCCGACGCCGCCGGCTGATCGTCTTCCTCCTGGTGGGGCTGGCCTTGCTGGGCGGCGCCATCCGGCAGGGGGCAGCCAACCCGTCGCTGGCTCGCGATATCGGCACGCTGATGCTGGTGCTTTGGCTGCCGGTGATCGGCAATGTCGTCGCGTTCGTGATCAGGTCTGTCCGCGAGCGAACGCGCCGCGTCACGGCGTTTGACCCGCAACTTCCTTTTACGGCGCACCTGTGGGTCGAGCTGGGCCCGGCCGATCCGGAATCGCTTGTCGCAGGACGCCATCCGCCTGGCGACAGCAGCTGCACGCTGGTGACAGGGACCGAAGGATTCACGGCCCGCCTGCCCGTTCCGCTGGCGCAGTGGCTGGCGCAGGGGCAAGCTCAGCCGGTCGCCCTGGAGTTGCTGCGGCCGGCTTTGGCTGTGCCGAGAATGACTCCCGCCACCGCCTTCCGCGTGCTGGCGCGAGGGCAATTCGTGGGCGAAGGAAAGGTGCTGGGCGCCAGTCCACCCGGTAAATGAACGGCCGACGTGCCCTTGCAGCCTTCACGGGTTAAGCTTGGTGCGTGCCGGCGTGAAAACCCGGTCGCTACGCGACGGGGCGAGCCCATCAACGCCGCAGGAGAAAGCCGAATGTCAAGTGTCATGGACCCGGGTCCTGGCGCGCAGCCCGCAGATGCCGATCTCGAGTACGTTGGTTTCTGGGCCCGCGTGGTCGCGGCGTTGATCGACACGTTGATGATCGTGGTCATCACCATGCCTCTGACTTACCTGGCCTACGGGCGCCTTTCCAGCGGCGACGGCGGCTTCGTCCAGGGCCCGATGGACCTTCTCATCAACTGGCTGGTGCCCGCCGCCATCATCCTGTGGTTGTGGAACAAGCTCGGCGCCACGCCCGGCAAGATGGCGCTGTCGGCGCGCATCGTCGATGCCGACACGGGCAGGCCCCCCACGCTGACGCAGTTCGTGATCCGGTATGTGGGGTACTTCGTCTCGACGATTCCGCTGTGCCTGGGCCTGATCTGGGTGGGAGTGGATGCGCGCAAGCAGGGCTGGCACGACAAGATGGCACGCACCGTTGTGGTCCGCCCAAAGCGCAAGCAGGAAGTGACATTCGCGAAAGGCGAGCCATGACGACCGCTATTCCCCAGGCCATCGGCAAGTACACGGTCGAGCGCGAGGTCGGCCGCGGGGCGAGCAGCACGGTCTACCTCGGGTTCGATCGGTTCCACAATCGGCCCGTCGCCATCAAGCAGATCCATGCCCACCTGCTCGACGATGCCCAGCAAGCCGAACGCTACCGCCGGCGCCTGCGCAACGAGGCCAGCATGGCCGGCCAGCTCAACCACCCTCACATCGTGCGCCTGTTCGACGCCGACGAGGACGCCGACCCCCCGTACCTGGTGCTCGAATACGCGGACGGCCCTTCGCTGGCCGCCTTCATCAATTCGGACCAGTTGCTGCCCATCACCCAGGTGTTGGACATCGCGTTCAAGTGTTGCAGCGCGCTCGAGCATGCGAACCGTGCCGGCCTGGTGCATCGAGACATCAAGCCGGCCAACATCATCCTGCAAGACAACGGCGACGTGAAGGTCACGGACTTCGGCACGGCCCTTTCGCTGCGCAGCGACGTCACCCAGCTCACGGGCCTCGTGGGTTCGCCCGCCTACATGTCACCCGAACAGGTGAGGGAGCAGGTCTGCACCCACCAGAGCGACATGTTTTCGCTGGGCATCGTGGTCTACCAGCTGCTGACGGGCCGCAACCCGTTCGAAGGCGAGAACGACTTTACGACGCTCTACCGCATCAGCTCGGAGATGCCGCAGGCGCCCAGCCTGCTGCGCACCGAGTTGCCCCCGGCCGTCGACAGCGCGGTGATGAAGGCACTGGCCAAGAACCCGCAGGAGCGCTACGCGGAGTGGAACGACTTCGCCGACGCGTTGCTGAACGCGAGCCGCACGATGCCCGAGCGACGCGCGCAGGACCGCAGCGGCGAACACTTCACGCGCATGCGCGGCCTGCCGTTCTTTGCGGACTTCCATGACGCCGCGCTTTGGGAGACGCTGCGGCTGGGCAAGCTGCACCCCTTCGCGCGCGGCGATGTGCTGATGCAGGAGGACACCATCGGCGATTCGTTCTGCATCATCCTGTACGGGGTGGTCGCCGTGCGCCGCAACAACGTGACGCTCAGTGTGCTCGGCGCCGGCGTGACTCTCGGCGAAATGACCTACCTGCGGCCGGAAAGCCCCCTGCGCACCGCCTCGGCAATCGCAGAATCTGACGTGTTGGCGGTGGAGATCCGCAACAGCTCGTTGAGAAAGGCCTCCGAGGCGCTCCAGACCTGCTTCGACCGCGCCTTCATCAAGCTCCTGGTCACGCGGCTGGTTGCCACCAACGCCCAGGTCGGTGGGGTGGACGTCGTCATCGGCACGCGCTCAGGCCCGCCCGTCACCCCTCACTGAGAACTGCCCGGTCCGCTCAGGATCCGCAGTTGCACACTGCCATCCGGGCCAGGTGGCTCTGCCCGCTCCATCGGCAAAGGCCGATCCTGCCTGCGCGCAACGC
Organism: Ramlibacter sp.; assembly: GCA_039926915.1. GTDB lineage: Bacteria > Pseudomonadota > Gammaproteobacteria > Burkholderiales > Burkholderiaceae_C > Ramlibacter. The sequence continues at coordinate 2,556 of JBDSWB010000141.1, read as the reverse complement.
CGGGCTGCGGCACGAGCACCTCAGGGGATGGTCGCGCCGCCTGCTGGGTGAAGTCGGGCTGCTGGGGGAAACGCACCGGCGCGTTCATCGCGTCCGATGGGCTGTAGATGAGAAGGGGCGGCTCGGACCTTGAAGGCGTGTCGATGTTGATCGGCGCGCGCTCGGTTTCGGCGGTCGTGGAGCCGCCCGGGAACACGCTGCCGAGCCAGTCGTTCATCCGGTCCAGCACGCCTTGCGGCGGCTGCACCTGCAGGCGCGGCGCTGCAAACCTGGCGTTCACGTCGATCACCTTGGCCTTGAAGGATTGCTGGTAGAAGTCACCGACGATATTGAGCGCGTTGTGAGCGCCCTGCCCCCAGTCGCCGCGCATAGTCACGCGGTTGTCGTTGAAGCCCACCCAGGCGCCGCCGACGAGCTGGGGCTGCATCAGGATGAACCAGCCGTCGGTGTTGTCCTGCGTGGTTCCGGTCTTGCCCGCGACGTCGGCCTGGATGCCGAAGCGGTTGCGGATGCCGACGCCCGTTCCCTTGTCGATCACGCCGCGCAGCACGTCCAGCAGCGTCTGCGCGGCGACCATGGCCATGGCAGGCTGGGCAACGGGGGCCTGAAACGCCTGGATGGTCTGGCCGTTGCGGTCGGCCACCCGCGTGACCAGCACCGGTTCGATGTAGCTTCCGCCGTTGGCGATGGACCCGAAAGCCGTCACCATTTCCTTGAGGGTGACCGGGCTCGTGCCCAACGCCAGTGAAGGCACAAGATCCAGCTTGCTTTGGCGCACCCCCATGTTGTAGGCGACGGTGCCAACGCGGGCAGGACCTACCCGCATCATCAGCTGCGAGGTGATGGTGTTCTTCGAGTACATCAGGCCTTCGCGCAGGGTCATGGGCCGGCCGCTGGACGCGCCCACATCGGTGGGCCGCCAGACCGTGCGCTCATCCAGGCGGAAATCCACCGGCTGGTCGAGGAAAGTCTCGGCCGGGTCGATGCCTTGCTCGAATGCCGCACCATAGACGAAGGGCTTGAACGTCGAGCCGGGCTGGCGACGCGCCTGGCTCACGTGGTCAAACTTCTCCTGCTCGAAATCGCGGCTGCCGACCCAGGCCTTCACGTGGCCGGTGCCCGGGTCCAGCGCCATGAAGCCCGACTGCAGGTGCGTCTTCTCGCGCCAGAGGGACTGCATGAACGGCTCATCGGCCTGCAGTTTCTTCAGCGCGTCCTTCTCATCCAGCCCCGACTCTCGTGCGGCGCGGTACTGGGTGGTTTCGAGAAGCAAGCCGCGGACCAGGTCCTTGTGACCGGCCCAACCGGATTTGCCCCAGGAGTTGTCGGCAACAGCCTGGAGTTTGTCGGACTGCCGCGCCACCGCGGTGTTGGCCATCTCCTGCAGCCGCGAATCAATCGTCGTGTGCACCGCCAGCCCATCGGCATTGATGTCGTATCCGTTGCGGTCGGCCCATTCGATCAGCCACCGGCGCAGGTGCTGGGTCATGTGAGGCGCAGGTCCGATGGGTTCGGCCTGTCGCTCGAATTCCAGGCCCAGCGGCCTGGTCTTCAGCGCATCGAGCCGCTCCGGCGTCATGTGCCGGTGCTTGACCATCTGGGCCAGCACCGTGTTGCGCCGCTGCATCGAGCGTTCCGGGTTGAGCACCGGGTTGTAGTAGCTGGTGCCCTTGAGCATGCCGATGAGGGTGGCGCTTTCCAGTTCATCGAGGTCGTGCGCGGACTTGTCGAAATAGGTGCGCGCCGCCATCTCGATGCCGTAGGCGTTGTACAGGAAGGGCACCGTGTTCAGGTAGGTCTCGAGGATCTCGTTCTTGGAGTAGACCGCCTCGATCTTCAGCGCCGTGATGGCTTCCTTCACCTTGCGGGTCAGTGTGGCCGAGCGCCCGACCTCATCCGGGTACAGGTTGCGCGCAAGCTGTTGGGTGAGGGTCGATCCGCCCTGCAGGTCGCCCCGCACTGTGTGCAAGGCCGCTGAAAACGTGCGTCTGAGGTCCATGCCGTGGTGCTCGAAGAAGCGATGGTCTTCCGTCGCGATCAGCGCCTTGAGAACGTGCGGCGAGATGTCGGCCAGCTTCACCCAATCGCGATTGGCGCGCTTGAACACCGCCAGTTCCTTGCCGTCGGAAGAGAGCACGACCGTGGGCGCTTCAGACTTGGCCCTTTTGACGTTCTTGATGCTCGGCGTGAGCGGGATCAAGGCGGCCACGTAGAGGATCAGCGCAAGCGGCAATGCGCCCGCGCTCAGCAACGGATGGCGTTTCAGGAATCCCCACGCAGCGCGCAACGCCCCGGCAGTAAAGAGGTAAGCGCGTTGGAACGCCATGTTCATCGGATCTAGCCGTTCATGAGTGGCAAGATCTTGACGCGAGCAGCGCATCGGCCCTGTAGGACGGCAAACCCAAGCGGGCGAGGACGGCGCCGCATCATCGGCCGGCGCGGCAATGTCGCCGCTTGAAGCCGATGATAGGGACCAAAAACGAATGAGGCAATCGTGAGACGCACGACAAACCTGGGCCGCGAAGGATTGAGACGCCAGGCCTAACGCGCGGCCGG
>JBDSWB010000140.1:0-15410 GCA_039926915.1 Ramlibacter sp. | reverse complement strand
CCATGATGGGAATGCCCAGCAGCAGGCCGGGCACGCCCCACAACCAGCCCCACCCCAGCACGGCCACGAAAACCGCGACCGGGTTCATGCTGTTGGTCTTGCTGGTGAGCCAGGGCGCGATCAGGTTGCCCATCAGCGTATGGATGAAGAGCGAGATGCCCGCCGCGCCCGCCGCCATCCGGATCTCGCCGAACTGGACGAAAGCCACCAGCGCGGCCGCCCCCGCGACGACGACGGAGCCGATGTAGGGAATGAGGTTGAGCACGCCCGCGACGAAGCCCCACACGGCAGCGTGCTTGAGCCCCAGGGCCCAGAACGACAGGCCGGTCGCCACGCCCACGACCACGCTCGACAGCAGTTGCACCAGCAGGTAGGTCTGGATCTGGTGGGTGATTTCGTTCAGGGCCTCGACCGTGATCTTTCGCTTCGACAGGCTGGGCCCGGTGATCTTGACCAGCTTGCGGCGAAAGGTGTCGCCCGACAGCAGCAGAAAGAAGGTCAGGAAGGTCACGACCAGCACCTGCCCGATCATGCTGATCAGCCCCATGGTGCCGCTCCACAGGTGATCGCGGATGTTGAAGCGCGCCTTTTCGATCACCACGCGCTGGACGCCGCGAGCGGCCGGCGCCGCGGCGCCGGCTTCCTCGGCCGCCTGCTCAAGCTGGGTCGCGGCCTTTTGCACCGTCCCCAGGGGGGTGGCGGGGCTGCCGCGGGTGTTTGCCGACTCGCGCATCTTCTTCGCGGCTGCCGGCAGGGAGTCGATCAACTGATTCGCATCGTCGCTGAACGAGTACACGCCCATGCCCAGCCCCCCCAGGATGCCGATAATCAGCACGGCCGCGCTCAGCGCTCGCGGAACGCGCGCGCGTTCCAGCGCATTCACAACCGGCGATAGGGCGTAGCTGAGCATGACGCCCAACATGAGCGGGATGAAGAACTCGCTGGCCCACTTCAGCACGGCCAGCACCGCAAGGACGGTGAGCACCACCAACGCCATGCTGCGCACGTCCACCGGCATGTGCAGCATGACGCGGGAAACTTCTTCAGCCGCCGGGTCCGGTGTCTTTGCTGCCTCGCCTCCAGGGGCTTTTCCAGGATTTACCAAGTTGTCTCCAGCTCCGTCCCCAATGAACCTCCGTCAGTTCGCGATGGCCTCTCGCACCGCGCTCAGCTGGCGGCGCGACACGGCCAGCGATTCGTCAATGCCGTTCAGTTTCACTGCCCAGCCTTCTCCTTCTTCGGGGTCGAAATGCTTCTCAAGCGCACGTACCGCGCGCCGCGACACCAGTGCATTGCGGTGGACGCGCACGAATTGTGCCGCGTGCCGCTCTTCAAGCTCACTCAACGACGCATCCAGAATATAGCTTCTTGCGGCCGTTCGGACAGTCACATACTTAAGCTCAGCCTTGAAATAAAGCACTTCTGACAGCGGCACCCGCTCAGTGCGGCCGCGGTCCTGGATCAAGAGGACGTCCTGGGCCGGCGACGGCGCTCCGGACGTCGCGTGGGCGAGGCGTTCGACCTTCTGCAGGGCCACCTGCAAACGCTCCAGCCGGACCGGCTTGGTGAGATAGTCGATGGCCTCGACATCAAAAGCAGCGACAGCATGCTCGGGGTGTGCAGTGACGAAAATGACGGCCGGCGGCTGAGGCAGCGTGCGCAGCACACGCGCGAGCGTCAGGCCGTCGGCGCCCGGCATGTGGATGTCCAGCAGCACGACGTCGAACTGCTGGCGTTGCAACAATTCCATCGCCTGCGCCGAACTGGAGGCTTCGCCGCCCACGGTTCCCGCCGGCGACGTGCAATCGGCCAGCAAGGTGCGCAGGCGCGAGCGCGCCAAGGCTTCGTCGTCGACCAGCAACACATGCAAGCTCATGCCCGCTTCACCCTGCTCATGCCGGCACCTCCACGCGGACCTGGTAGATCCCGTCTTTCAGCGCGGCCTGGAACTGCCCTTCCACGTCGTGCAGCAGGCGCAGCCGGTCGCGCACATTGTCCTGCGCCACGCCGTGGCCTGGCCGGCCCTGGCCCGCCGGCACCGTGTTGGTCACCTTGATCACGACCGATCTGCCGCGGCGTTCAGTGCTGACTCTCACCTGCGCCCCGGCCGCGCTGGGCTCCACCCCGTGTTTCACCGCATTTTCGACCAAAGGCTGCAGCATCAGCGGCGGGACCTGTGCGCCACCCGCGGCCGGGTCCAGCGACCACTCGACGCGCAGACGCTCGCCGAAACGGACCTGCTCGATGTCCAGGTAGCGACGCGCCAGGGTGACTTCCTCCGCCAGGGTCACGGATTCGCCCTGGTCCATCAGGGCGTGGCGAAACAGGTCGCTCAGGTCTTCCAGGATGGCTTCAGCGCGTGCGGGGTCCTCGCGCACCAGCGCGATGGCGCTGTTGAGGGTGTTGAAGAGGAAGTGCGGCCGGATGCGGGCCTGCAGTTCGGACAGACGCGCGGCAGCATCCGCGGGCACGCGGCCCTTGGCCCGAAGTACCAGGGCCGCCACCAGGGCTGCAGACAGCAGGGCGCCGGCAAAAGCCGAAGCCACCCACGGCACCGGGCCGACGAACCCCACCAGCGCCAGCAAGGCGCAACCGTAAAGGCCCGCCAGCGAGCCAAGCACCATCCCGAACAACTGCTGCGTGAGGGGTGCGAGGCGAGCCAGCACCGTTTTCAGGCTGCAGGCGACAATCAGCCAAGCCAGCGTGGCGGGCAAGGCCGCGCCGCTCAACACCGAAACCTGCAGCAGCCAGTCGGTCGGGTTCAACGCGCCGAACATCGCGCCCACCGACATCACAGTCTCCACGAACAGGACCGCGCGCAACACGACCCCAACGTGGCAGGCGTCGAAAACCAGCGCCGTTTTCGACCGGGCCGGCGGGGGCGGCGCAGGCGAATCCTGGAACGCCGATAAAATTTGGGAATCTTTCACGAGGAGCGTGGCCTTCGCCCCATTATTGGTGATCCTTTGCCGCATTCAACCCGGGACTCACCGGAAACCGGCCGCAGACCCCTATTTATGAACCAATTCGACAAGAAATCCCAAGCGTGGTCAGCCCTTTTCTCGGAGCCCATGAGCGACCTCGTCAAGCGCTACACCTCCAGCGTCTTTTTCGACAAGCGCCTGTGGCAAGCCGACATCGAAGGCTCGTTGGCTCATGCCCGGATGCTGGCGGCGCAGGGCATCATTGCACCCGGAGACCTGGCGGCCATCGAAAGTGGCATGGTGCAGATTGCGCAGGAGATCGAATCCGGACACTTCGAATGGAAGCTCGACCTGGAGGACGTCCACCTGAACATCGAGGCCCGCCTGACGCAACTGGCGGGCGACGCGGGCAAGCGCCTGCACACCGGGCGCAGCCGCAACGACCAGGTCGCCACCGACGTGCGCCTGTGGCTGCGCGGAGAGATCGACCTGATCGCAGTGTTGCTGAACGACCTGCAGAAGGCGCTCCTGGAGCTCGCCGACAAGAACGTCGATACCGTCATGCCCGGCTTCACCCACCTGCAGGTGGCGCAGCCGGTCAGCTTCGGCCACCACATGCTGGCGTATGTGGAGATGTTCAGCCGCGACGCCGACCGAATGGCCGAAGTGCGCAAGCGCGTGAACCAGCTGCCGCTCGGCGCCGCGGCACTGGCCGGCACCAGCTATCCGCTGGATCGCGAAGCGGTGGCGCGCTCGCTGGGCATGGATGGCGTGTGCCAGAACTCACTGGATGCCGTGAGCGACCGTGACTTCGCGATCGAGTTCGCCGGCGCCGCGTCGCTGGCCATGGTCCACATCAGCCGCTTGTCCGAGGAGCTGGTGCTGTGGACGAGCCAGAACTTTGGGTTCATCCAGATCGCCGACCGCTTCACCACGGGCTCGTCGATCATGCCGCAGAAGAAGAACCCCGACGTGCCGGAACTGGCACGCGGCAAGACCGGGCGCGTGGTTGGCCACCTGATGGGCCTGCTCACGTTGATGAAGGGCCAGCCGCTCGCCTACAACAAGGACAACCAGGAAGACAAGGAGCCGCTGTTCGATACGGTGGACACCCTGAAGGACACGCTGCGCATCTTCGCGGAAATGGTGGGCGGCATCACCACCCGGCCGCAAGCGATGGAGGCCGCCGCCCTCAAAGGCTACGCTACCGCCACCGACCTGGCCGACTACCTGGTGAAGAAGGGCCTGCCGTTCCGCGATGCCCACGAAACGGTGGCCCATGCGGTGAAGGCGGCCGCGACGCACCAGGTGGACCTGTCCGAACTGCCGCTGGCGGTGCTCCAGCAGTTCAACGCAGCCATCGAGAAAGACGTGTACGACGTACTGTCGCTGCGCGGTTCGCTGAACGCGCGCAACCTGGTGGGCGGTACCGCACCGGCGCAGGTGCGCGCCCAGATTGCGCGCCACCGCGTCCGCCTGGGCTAGCGGAAGCATTTCACGGAGCCCGCCGGACGGCGAGCCCTTCCCCCGCGCGCCGCGGTCGATTTCGGCTACGCTCGGCATCGCAAGAGGGGGAAACCAATGGGGAAACTATTCCGCGCCGTCGCAGCCGTCGTGCTGCCCGTGGCTGCCATTTCGGCACAGGCCTTGCAGATCACCAGCCTCACGCCGCAGGGCGAGGTGGCCCGGGTCCGCCAGGTCGCGGCGAAGTTCGACGAAAGCGCAGTGAATTTCGGCGACCCGAAGGCCCCCGCCCCGCTGGCGCTGACCTGCAGCGACGCCCAGGCCACGCGTGGCAACGGCCGCTGGAACAGCGACCGGGAATGGATCTTCGAATTCGAGAACGACCTGCCCCCCGGCGTGAGCTGCGCGCTGCAGGTGCGCGCCGGATTCAAGTCGCCCAAGGGCGCGGAGCTCTCCGTGGGCAACGGCTTCCGCTTCAACACCGGCGGCCCCTTCGTCCAGCAGATCCAGCCCGGCGTCTACCAGCGCATCGACGAGGAGCAGTTCTTCCTGCTGCAGCTCAACGGCCCGGCGACGCCGCAGAGCGTGCGCGAGAACGTGTGGTGTTCCATCGAGGGACTGGGCGAGCGGGTTCCGGTGAAGTTTCTGGAACCGAAGGACCGGCTCGATTTCCTCAAGTCCTTGCGCCTGGACAAGGCCGCGGAAAAGGACCCGTTGCGTTTCGCAGCCTTCACCTGCAACCGGCGATTCGCTGCCAACGCCAAGGTACAGGTCGTCTACGGCAAGGGGGTCGCCACGCCCAGCGGCGTCGCCAACACAGTGGAACGCCGGTTCAACTTCCAGGTGCGGGAGCCCTTTTCCGCAAGTTTTTCCTGCGAGCGCGAAAACGCGCAGGCCGCGTGCGTGCCGGTGCGGCCCATGTCGCTCGCGTTCAATGCGCCGGTGGCCCGCAAGCTGGCCGCCGAAATTCTGTTGAAGTCGGCCGCAGGCAGCCTCAAGCCCGCATTCGAAAAGGAGGACGGCGAGGGCGACACCGTCGTCAACGGCATCACTTTCAAGGGCCTGCTGCCGGAACGCACCCAGTTCTCGCTGGAGCTGCCGAAGGATTTCAAGGACGCATCGGGTCGCCCGCTGGCCAATGCCGACAACTTCCCGCTCAAGGTGGCCACGTCGGCGATGCCCCCGCTGGCCAAGTTCGCCGCGGCCCCGTTCGGCATCGTTGAGCGCTTCGCGGAGCCTGAGGGCGGGCCGATGCTGCCGGTCACACTGCGCAATGTCGAAGCCGGCCTGCAGGCCCGCGCTTTCGCGCCAGGCAAGGTCAGTGAGATCATGCCGGTGGCGGACGCCGAGATCATTGCGTGGTTCCGCAAGGTCCAGCGCTACGACGCGTTCAACGTCGCCCGCAGCCAGGCCGCGGCCGACGTCAAGGGGCCATTGCCCAAAGTCGTCGACGCCGCGGACAAGGAGTGGGTGCAGGGGCGGATGGTGTCGTTGCTGGCGGGCCAGGCGACCGTGAAGACACTGGACCTGCCTAAGCCCGCGACCAGTGACCCGCGCCCGTTCGAAGTCGTGGGCATCCCCCTCACGCCCGGCTACCACGTGCTGGAGATCGCATCGCAGATGCTGGGCGATTCCCTGCTTGATGCGCGCCACGGCAAGTCGCGCACGATGTTCGTCCGCACTTCCGTGCTGGTCACCAACCTCGGCGTGCATTTCAAGCTGGGGCGGGAGAACGCGCTGGCCTGGGTGACCACGCTCGACAAGGGCCAGGTCGTGCCCAACGCGGCGGTGCGGGTTTCCGATTGCCGCGGCAAGGAACTTGCCATCGGCGTGACCAATGCGCAGGGAATCGCCGAGCTGAAGGGCCTGAACCCGCAGCCTCCGAACTGTCCCGGCGTGGGCGAAGACGAAGAGGGCCGAGCGGCTTACTTCGTGAGCGCGCGCGCGAAGGACGCGCAAGGGACCCAGGACATGGCCTTCACCTGGAGCGACTGGTATCGCGGCATCGAGCCCTGGCGCTTCAATGTACCGACGAGCCGCGAGCCCCGGCCGGACGAGCGCGTCCACACCGTGTTCGACCGGACCTTGCTCCGAGCTGGTGAAACCGTGTCGATGAAGCATCTGATCCGCACCGAAACCCGCTCCGGGTTTGGCCTGCCCGAAGTGATGCCCGACACGCTGGTGGTCACCCACGTCGGCAGCGGCCAGCAATACAACCGGCCGCTCGCCTGGCGCAAGACGGCCACCGGGGGTCAGAGCGCGGAAAGCACTTTCGACATTCCCCCGGCTGCCAAGCTGGGTCAGTACCAGGTCGAACTGAAAGGCGGCGGCAACCGCCCCAGCAGTTTCTCCGGCCAGTTCCGCGTCGAGGAGTTCCGCCTGCCGGTGCTGGAAGGCCGTGTCGGTCCGGCACAGAAGGAGGCGCTGGTGAATGCCAAATCAGTGCCATCCGAAGTGCAGATCAACTATGTCTCGGGCGGCCCCGCCGTGGGGCTGCCGGTGCGGGTTTCGGCGCTGGTTCGGGCCAAGGCGCTGTCCTTCCGCGACTTCGACGAGTTCAGTTTCTCGCCGCCCCGCGGCAAGCGGGAAGGGGGCACGGAGGGCGAAGAAGAAGCCACGTCGTCGCAGGACCAGCGCGTGGTCGCCGACAAGCTGCCGGTCACGCTGGACCGCGCCGGGTTGGGCAAGGTGAGCGTCGCTGACTTGCCGGCTTCGCGCCAGCCGCGCGAGCTGCTGATGGAGGCGACCTATGCCGACCCGAACGGCGAGGTGCAGACGATCCGCAGCGTCTCCTCGCTCTGGCCGGCCGCGGTCGTTGCAGGCATAAAGACCGAAGGTTGGGTGTCCGCCAGCCGGCAGATCCGCTTTCAGGCACTGGCACTCACGCTGGCCGGCAAGCCCGCCGCCGATGTGCCGCTGTCGGTGAAGGCGGTCGCCCGCATCGTCACCACCAGCCGCAAGCGCATGGTGGGCGGCTTCTACACCTACGACAACAAGACCGAGATCAAGGACCTGGGCGAAGTGTGCAGCGGCAAGAGCGACTCGCGCGGCCTGCTCCTGTGCGAAGCGAAACTGGGCGAGCCCGGCGAGGTGGAGCTGGTAGCGACGGCGACAGACGCACAGGGCAATACGGCGCTGGCAGCCGGCTCGGTCTGGGTCACGCGCCAGGGCGAACTGTGGTTCGGCGGCGAAAACCACGACCGCATCGACGTGCTGCCCGAGAAGAAGGCCTACCAGCCGGGTGAGACGGCGCGCCTGCAGGTGCGCATGCCGTTCCGCTTCGCCACCGCGCTCGTCACCGTGGAACGTGAGGGCATCGTCGACAGCCAGGTGGTGCAACTCAACGGCAACGATCCCACCATCAACCTGCAGATCAAGGAAGGCTGGGGGCCGAACGTGTACGTCAGTGTGCTCGCGTTGCGCGGCCGCCTTCGAGAAGTGCCCTGGTACAGCTTCTTCACCTGGGGTTTCCAGGCGCCGCGCGAATGGTGGACGGCATTCTGGTACGAAGGCCGCGAGTATGTCGCGCCGACGGCGCTGGTCGACTTGAGCAAGCCGGCATTCCGGCTGGGCCTGGCCGAGATCCGTGTCGGCACCAAGGCGCACCAGCTCGACGTAACCGTCAAGTCGGACAAGGAGACTTACCCTGTGCGGGGCCAGGCGAGGGTGACAGTGACCGCAAAACTGCCTAACGGGCAGCCCGCCGCCCATGCGGAAGTAGCGCTCGCGGCGGTGGACCAGGCGCTGCTGGAACTGATGCCCAATGCAAGCTGGAACCTGCTGGAAGCGATGTTGCAGCGACGGGCCTGGGGCGTGGAGACGTCCACCGCGCAAATGGAAATCATCGGCCGGCGCCACTACGGCCGCAAGGCGGTGCCCGCCGGCGGTGGGGGCGGACGCGGGCAGACCCGCGAGCTGCTGGACACGCTGCTGCTCTGGAAACCGCGCGTCGCACTGGATGCGAATGGGCAGGCCGTGGTGACGATTCCGCTCAACGATGCGCTGACCTCGTTCAAGATCGTGGCGGTCGCGGATTCGGGCCTCGGACTGTTCGGCACGGGTCAGGCGACCATCCGTTCGTCCCAGGACCTGCAGATCATCAGTGGCCTGCCGCCGCTGGTACGCGAGGACGACCAGTTCCGCGCCCAACTCACGCTGCGCAACACCACCGCCAAGCCGATGAAGGTGGAGGTGGCGCCGCGCGCCACGCTGTTGACGCTTGCGCCGCAGACCATCGACATCCCCGCCGGCGAAGCGCGCGAAGTCGCATGGAACGTCAAGGCACCGGCGCAGCTGGCCCTGACGCGAGCCGAAGCGATCCTGTGGGAAATCGAAGCCAAAGACACGCTGGGCGCCGCGAAAGACGCGCTGAAGGCGCGACAGCGCATCGTCCCGGCGGTACCCCTCACCGTACAACAGGCGACGCTGGTCCAGGTGGACGGTCCCTTCTCGCTGCCGGTCGAGCCGCCCGCTGACGCGTTGCCAGCGGATGGACCCAAGCGCGGCGGGTTGAAGCTCGCGCTGCAGCCGAAGTTGGCAGTGGGCCTCCCCGGGGTACGCGACTGGTTCGCCAATTACCCCTTCATCTGCCTGGAGCAGAAAACCAGCAAATCGGTCGGGCTGCGCGACGCGAAGCTCTGGCAAACGGTGGTGGCGCAGCTGCCGACCTACCTGGACAGCGACGGGCTGGCTGGCTACTTTCCCCCGCGCGATGGCGAGTCGCGCACCGGCAGCGACGTATTGACCGCTTACCTGCTGGCGGCCACGCATGAAGCCACGGCGCTAAATGCGGGCTTCGCCATTCCCGACGAGGTGCGCGCCCCGATGGAGCGTGGCCTGATCGCCTTCGTCGAAGGCAAGATCCAGCGTGAGTTCTGGAGCCCGCGCAAGGACCTCGATGTGCGCAAGCTCGCAGCGCTGGAAGCGCTGTCGCGCTTTGGCAAGGCGCAGGCGCGCATGATCGGCAGCATCACCATCGCGCCGAACCAGTGGCCGACCCACGCCGTGATCGACTGGCTGAACATCCTGCGGCGCGTCTCCGACATTCCGCAGCGTGACCAGCGCATGGCCGAGGCGACACAGGTCCTGAAATCACGCCTGTCCTGGCAGGGAACCAAGCTGGTCTTCAGCACCGAGCGCGACGACTACTGGTGGTGGCTCATGACTAATGGCGACGTCAACACGGCGCGCCTGATGCTGGCCGTGATGGAAGACCCGGCCTGGAAGGACGACATGGGCCGCCTGGCGAACGGCTTCATCGCCCGGCAGCAGCGCGGCGCGTGGCACACCACCACCGCCAACCTCTGGGGCGGGCTGGCACTGGAAAAGTTCTCGGCGAAATTCGAAACCGTGCCGGTCGCCGGCGTCACCCGCGCCGCCCTGGCCTCGACCACTGCCAGCGTCGAATGGAGCAAGGTCGACCGCGTGAAGCCCACCGATGCCGCTGGCGCCGCCAACCAGAACACCTGGTTCGGCGCGCCCGCCGCGGCGGGCAACCTGCGCAACAACACCATGTTCCTGCCCTGGAGCAAGGACACGCTGACAGTGACGCAGCAAGGCACGGGCAAGCCGTGGCTCACCGTGCAGTCGGTCGCGGCCATCGACCTCAAGGCGCCTTTCAATGCGGGATTCGGCATCACCCGCACCGTGACGCCGGTGGAGCAGGCCGTGGCCGGCAAGTACTCGCGAGGCGACGTGCTGCGCATCGCCCTGGAAGTGAATGCCTCGACCGACATGACCTGGGTGGTGATCACCGACCCGGTGCCGGGCGGCTCGACAATCCTGGGCGGCGGGCTGGGTCGCGATTCGCAGATCGCGACGCAAGGAGAGAAGCGTGCCGGTTGGGCCTGGCCTGCGTTCGAAGAGCGCAGCTTCGAGTCCTTCCGCAGTTACTACCAGTACCTGCCCAAGGGCATCGTGAAGATGGAGTACACGATCCGCCTGAACAACGTGGGCGATTTCGCGCTACCGCCGACCCGCGTGGAAGCGATGTATGCGCCGGAGATGTTCGGCGTCACTCCCAATGGCCAGGTGAGGGTGGAAGCGCGGTGAAAGCCTGGTTGATCGCCGTGGCGCTGGCCGCCCCGGCCGCACACGCCCTGCCCGGTTTCGAAGAAACAAGGGCCGCCGCCCGGTCCTCCGAGACGCAGCTGCTGGACCGCAACGGCGAGTTGATCCAGCGGATGCGAACCGACAGCACCGTGCGGCGCGGGCAGTGGATCGCGCTCCCGGACGTCTCTCCGGCACTGCGCGCGGCCATGGTCGCATCCGAGGACAAGCGCTTCTACGAACACAGCGGCGTCGACTGGCAAGCCGTGCCGGCCGCGGCCTGGGGCAACCTGTGGCACCAGCGCACGCGCGGCGCGTCCACCATCAGCATGCAGCTCGCGGGCTTGCTCGAGGACGACTGGAAACACGGCTCCGGCGGCCGCAGCGTCGCCCAGAAGCTGGGCCAGGTCGTGGCCGCGCAGGTGCTGGACAGGCGCTGGCGCAAAGACCAGATCCTGGAGGCCTACCTCAACCTGGTGCCGTTCCGCGGCGAGCTGGTGGGCATCGACGCGCTGTCGCGCACCATGTTCGGCAAGGCCGCGCAGGGGCTGGACGAGCGCGAGGCGGCGGTGGCCGCCGCGCTGGTGCGCGCACCCAACGCGCGGCCTGCCGACGTGGCCCGGCGTGCCTGCGGCGTGCTGAAGTCGGTGCGGCCGCCCGGCGCGCGTGTGGACTGCGAAGGCCTGGACTTCTACGTGACCGCCGCGATGCAGCGCCGAGCCTTCGATGCGAGCGAAGGCATCGCCTTCCACCTCGGACGCCGACTGGCACGCCAATCGCCCGGGAAGGCGGCCATCACCACCTCATTGCGCGCACCGCTGCAGCGCTATGCATCGCAGACCCTGCAACAGCACTTGCGCGAGCTACAGGGGCGCCATGTGCAGGACGGCGCCCTGGTGGTGCTGGACAACGCCAGCGGCGAGGTGCTGGCCTGGGTCGGTTCGTCGGGCGAGGCCATGAGCGCGGCGGCGCAAGTCGATGGCGTCACCGCGATGCGCCAACCCGGCTCGACGCTCAAACCCTTCCTCTATGCACAGGCGATCGCGCAACAGCGGCTGACAGCGGCCTCGCTGCTGGAAGACTCGCCCACCCACATCCCGACAGCGAGCGGGCTGTACATCCCGCAGAACTACGACCGCCAGTTCAAGGGCTGGGTCTCGGTGCGGACGGCCCTGGGCGCCTCGTTGAACGTCCCGGCCGTGCGCACGCTGGTCATGGTGTCGCCCGACGACTTTCACCGGCAACTGCGCGCCGCCGGCCTGCCGCTGAAGGAGTCCGGCGCCTATTACGGCTACAGCCTCGCGCTGGGCAGCGCGGAAGTGTCACTGCTGTCACTGACCAACGCCTACCGGGCCCTCGCGAACGCGGGCCGCTACGCCCCGGTGAGCCTGACGCCGGGCATCCGGCCGGCTTCCACCGCGGCGATCGATCCACGCGCCGCATTCATCGTCGGCGACATCCTGTCCGACCCCAATGCACGCGCGCGCACGTTCGGCACGGACAGCGTGCTGGCCACTCGCTTCTGGACGGCAGTCAAGACCGGTACCAGCAAGGACATGCGCGACAACTGGGCTGTGGGCTGGTCTCAGCGCTACACCGTGGGGGTGTGGGTCGGCAATGCCGATGGCGCGGCAATGCACGACGTGAGCGGCACCAGTGGCGCAGCGCCGGTGTGGGCGGCTGTGATGCGTTACCTGCACACCCGCGAGCCCAGTCGTGCCCCGACACCGCCCGCCGGCCTCGTCTCGGCGACGACCCGATTCGGCGACGGCCTCGAGGCCGCGCGTTCGGAGTGGTTCCTCAAAGGCACGGAGCAGCCCCTGTTCGCGGTGTCGGCGCCGGCCGCTTGCGAAGCGTCGGCCCCTTCCGCGCGGGAAACGCCGACCAGCGGCGCTGGAACCTGCGCTCGCATCACGTCACCGGCGGCCGGCACCATCGTCGCCCTGGACCCCGACATTCCGCCCAAACGCCAGCGCCTGGCATTCAGCGCCCAAGGTGGCGGTCGCTGGCTGGTGGACGGCAAGGAGATCGGGCGGGGGACGCAGGCGCAATGGCTGCCGTGGCCCGGGCGGCACGCGGTCCAGCTGACAGGGCCGCGTGGAGAGATCCTGGACGAGATCCGGATCGAAGTACGCGGTGCCGGGGTCCGCGTGGCACAAGGCCCCGTGACATTGAGAAAAATTTCGGGGCCGGCCAAAAATCTTCAATCCGGGTCTGCGGCGAACCGCTAGCATCGGTTCCAAAGAGGAGAGCGCCTTGCCCGTGATCACCAACATCGAAGACCTGCGCGTGCTGGCGCAACGGCGCGTGCCGCGCATGTTCTACGACTACGCCGACTCGGGGTCGTGGACCGAGAGCACCTATCGCGCCAACGAGGCCGATTTCGCGAAGATCCTGCTGCGCCAGCGGGTGGCAGTGAACGTGGAACACCGCAGCACCCGCACGACGATGATCGGCCAGGACGTGGCGATGCCGGTCGCGATCGCACCGACCGGCCTGACTGGAATGCAGCACGCTGACGGTGAGATTCTGGCGGCCCGGGCCGCCAAGAAGTTCGGGATTCCGTTCACGCTGTCGACCATGAGTATCTGCTCCATCGAGGACGTTGCGAAGGAAACCGGCAACCACCCGTTCTGGTTCCAGCTGTATGTGATGCGCGACCGCGACTTCATCGAACGGCTGATCGACCGCGCCAAGGCCGCGAACTGCTCGGCGCTGGTGTTGACGCTGGACCTGCAGATCCTGGGCCAGCGCCACAAGGACCTGAAGAACGGGCTTTCCGCGCCGCCCAGGCTCACGATCCCCACCCTCCTGAACATGATGACCAAGCCCGGCTGGTGCCTGGGAATGCTGGGCACGAGCCGCCGTGAATTCGGCAACATCGTCGGTCATGTCAAGGGAGTCGACAACATGGGTTCGCTGTCGGAATGGACGGCCAAACAGTTCGATCCGGCCCTGTCGTGGAACGACGTGGCGTGGATCAAGAAGCGCTGGGGCGGCAAGCTCATTCTGAAGGGCATCCAGGATGCTGAAGACGCGCAGCTCGCCGTCGATTCCGGCGCCGATGCCTTGATCGTTTCAAACCATGGTGGCCGCCAGCTCGATGGCGCGCCCTCCTCCATCTCGGCGCTGCCGGGGATCGTGGAAGCGGTCGGCAAGGGCATCGAAGTGCACATGGACGGCGGCATCCGTTCGGGCCAGCATGTGCTCAAGGCCGTGGCGCTCGGCGCCAAGGGAACCTACATCGGTCGGGCAATGCTGTACGGCCTGGGCGCGATGGGCGAGGAAGGCGTGGACCACGCGCTGAGGATCATCCACCGGGAACTGGACCTGTCGATGGCTTTCTGCGGCCGAACCGACATCAACACCGTGGACAAGGGCATCCTGCTGCCCGGCACCTACTGACGCCGCGGGTCGATCGGCCCGGCTCAGGGCTTTGCGCAGTTGCAGGCCTCGCCGCCCTTGTCGAAAATGATGCGCCAGCGGCCCGGGGCTTCCAGCCGCCAAATCGAATTGAAGCGGGCAATCAGCTTGCCTTCGGAGTTGTAGACCGGCCCCGCGCTATACGCCAGCTCACCGGACGCGAGCACTTCAACTTCCGTGGGCTCCCAGGAGAAAGGCGGATTGGGGTTGCGGTAAAAGCGCGTCCAGAATTCGACCACCGCCTGCTTGCCGTGCAAAGGCTTCGGCCCCGAGAAGAAAACCGTGTCTTCGGCGACGAAGCTTGCGAAAGCGGCAAGGTCCCGGTCTGCCATTGTTTTCGCGAAAGCGCGCTCGGTCGCCATCACCTGCTGGCGCGCCTCCTCGGGGGAAGGGGTAGAGGGCGCGCTCGAAGCACACCCCGCCAGCACGAGCACCGAAACCCATGTGGAAATTGTCTTGCGCATCGTGACCTCTTGCTGATCGAAGCGCGGGTTGCCGGCCTACCGGCCGCCCGCGGGCCGGGGCGGCACCGTCTTCAGGAATTCATGGAGCGCCTGGGCATCGGTGTCGTTGAGCTTGGCGAGTGACTCGAACGGCATCACCTGGATCGGTGTTCCATCGGGACGCTTGCCGCTGCGCAACATGGTCGTGAAGGCTGCCGGGTCCTTGTAGCGGGACATGACCGAGCCCTCCCCCGGGGTGATGTTTGCCGCCGCTGGCCAGTCGGGCGGCCCGCCTGGAATCTTCCCGCCGGACAGGTGCTCGCCGTGGCAACCGATGCACATGTTCGCCACGTAGGCGCCATGCCTGGCGTCGACCGCCTCGGGGACGGGCTGCGCGGGCGGCAGCGAGTGATTGATTTGTTCAGCGGCATCCGGGATCGCACCCAGGCCGTAGAGGACACGGGCCGGAAGCGGCAGGCGGATCACGGCTTCTCCCCCCTTGACGGGAGGCAGGCTGCGCGCATAGGCTACCAGCGCCGCAAGGTCCAGGTCAGTGAACCGGTTGTAGTCCTCGCTCGGCATGATGAGCACGGGCTGGCCGTTGGGCTTGACGCCGTGCCGGATGGTGCGGACCCAGTCCTCGGGCAGGTACGAGGCTGTGGCGCCCGCCGACGTGATGTTCGCGCCACGCAGCTGGACATCGGGCGTGTTGACGAAGTCCCGGCCCGCGCCATTGGCGCCGTGGCACTCGAGACAGCCGCGGGACTCGAACAGGTACTTGCCGCGAGCGAGCGCTTGCGCCTCGGACGTGTACGGCACGGCCTTCACGACGACGTCGACCTTGCGCGCCTTCTTCCGCTCGCCCATCTGCAGGCCCAGCGCGATGACCGCGGCCAGCAAGACGACGACCGCACCCGCGGCGACCAGGGTCCATTTGATCCAGGGTTTCATGATTTCTGGTTCTCCTTCCTCTTTGGTTCAGCATTTCAACCGCAGCAAGGCGAGCGGTCAAGAAGCAAAATCACGCCTGTGACGCAATTACGCCGCATCGCCCACCTGGACATGGACGCCTTCTTCGCGTCGGTCGAGCTGCTGCGCTATCCCCAGC
>JBDSWB010000139.1:0-14330 GCA_039926915.1 Ramlibacter sp. | reverse complement strand
TCGCCCAGATCGTCGCGTGTGATGTAGATCTGGAAGCGCCCGGTTGAGTCCTGGATCGTCGCGAAGCTGGCCTTGCCCATCACGCGCTTGAGCATCATCCGGCCGGCCACGCTGGCCTGGATTCCCTTTCCAGCCAACACCTCGGTAGTCTTGGCGCCATGGTGAGTTTGCAGGTCGGCCGCATGGTGGCCGGGCTTGAAATCGTTAGGAAATGCGACGCCCAGGCCCTGGCGTTGCGCTTCGCGCAGGGCCTTGAGTTTTTCGCGACGCTCGGCGATCAACTGGTTTTCGTCTGCGGCGGGAAGAGCGGCGCTGTCAGTCATGGGGGAATCGGCTAGCGGTGGAGGAAATGGCGGTGGAGGAAACGATGTCGGGCGAAGTCGCCTATTCTAGGTTTTGTGGCCCGGCGCACCCGGGCCCTGGACTCGTGCCGACGAAAACCGAACCCATCCTACACTTGCGGGATTGCCCCGAGAGCGGGCCGGCCCCGGGGGCATCACCGAACACTTCACCAGGAAATCGATGACATGGAGCAACAGAAAATCTGGGAGCACTTTCAGAATCCCGGTGAAGGCCACGATGCGTTCTTCAATTCCGCGCCGCGCTACCAGTTCCTCGCCGGGCGGCTGGCGGCCAACTTGCATGTCCTCAACATCGGCGTGGGCCGCGGCGGACTGGAAGACCTGCTCATGGCAAAGGGCGTGGTCGTAAGCTGCCTGGACCCGAGCGAAACTGCGATCGAGTTCATCCGCGAGAAACACGGCCTGGGCGGTCGGGCGAAGGTCGGTTTTTCGCAGTCCATGTCTTTTGCCGACGGCCAGTTCGACGCCGTTGTGATGTCGGAGGTGCTGGAGCACCTCGATACCGAGACCCTCGATGCGACCCTGAAGGAGGTGAAGCGGGTGCTCAAGCGCGGAGGCCGCCTGATCGGTACGGTGCCTGCGGACGAGATCCTGGCCAACAACCTCGCGCTGTGCCCCCACTGCGGCGAGTCCTTCCACCGCTGGGGACATGTCCAGAGTTTCTCTATCGAGCGCCTGCGTGGAATTTTTCAGTCCCATGGATTCACAGCGACGCGAATGCAGACTCGTGTGTTCCCGGACTGGGGTCGACCCGGCGCCGGTAATTTCATCAAGAGTGTCGCCAGGTATTTCCTGGGCCGGGCCGGCTCCCCCATCGCCAGCCCCACGATCTATTTCGAAGCCAGCGCCGCCTAGTGCGAGACCCCGTCGCTTCGAAACACCTTGATCGCAGTACGAGCCAGGATGGAAAAATCGAGACGCAGCGACTGGTGTTGGAGGTAGTAGGCGTCGTAAGCCACCTTTTCGGGTATCGCCAGTTCATCCCGGCCATTGATCTGGGCCCATCCCGTCAGCCCGGGCCGCAGGACGTGCACGCCACGCGCAGTGCGCATCGCCACCAGGTCGTCCTGGTTGTACAGCGCGGGGCGAGGCCCGACGAGGCTCATGTCGCCGGCTAGGATGCTCCACAGTTGTGGAAATTCGTCCAGGCTGCTGCGGCGCAGGAAACGGCCCAGGGGCGTGACCCACCGGTCGGCGTCGCCGATCAGGTGCGTGGCCACCGTCGGCGCATCCGACGACATCGAGCGGAATTTGGGCATGCGGAAAATGCGGTTGTCCCGCCCGACGCGATCGGACCAGTAGAGCACGGGACCGCGAGAAGTGAGCTTGACCGCGACTGCGATGGCCAGGCACGGCAGTGCGACGATCGCACTGACCATCAGCGCCAACACGATGTCGAGTGTGCGCTTCACAGGGCCTCTCCGGGCTGCATCATGTCCCGCATCGCCAGAGCGAGGTCGACCGGTGGCCGCCAATCCAGCCTGCTGCGACTCTTGCCGATGTCCAGTGCCAGGTCGTCCATCAACCGCCGTGCGACGGCGCCCCGGCCCGCCAGGGCGAGCGCGATGCGCAGCAGCGCGGGCGGCACTGCCAGCAGGCGGGCGCGGCAATTGGCGCCGGCGGCCATGGCGCGAACCAGGTCGGGGGTGGAAAGCGCTTCGCCGTCGCTCACCAGGAAGGATTGGTTGGCAGCCGCAGGATGCACCATCGCCAGCTCGATGAAGTCGACCAGGTTGTCCAGCGCCAGAAAGCTGCGCCGGTTGCGGATGGCACCCAGCGGCAGGAGGCGGCCCGCCAAAATCGCCTGGGCCAGCACCCGGAAATTCGCGCCGACGCCGGGACCGTAAATCAATGGCGGCCGAATGGTGACGAATTCCATTTGCGTGCCCTGGCATGCGCCTTCCAAAGCCTGCTCCGCTTCGAGCTTGCTGACGCCGTACGGGTCGACCGGCTCCAGCGCGTCGTCCTCGCGCAGGCCGCGCCCTTGCGGGCTCGTTTCACCATGGACTTTCACCGAGCTCAGGAAGATGAAGCGGCGCACGCCCGACCGCGACGCCGCTTGCGCAAGTTGGCGCGTGCCTTCCACGTTCACTTGTCGATAAGCCGCCAGCGGTTCGGCCGTGGGGTCCCTCATCACATGCACACGCGCCGCCGCGTGAACCACGAATCCGACGCCGTCCAGCGCGCCTTCGGGCAAGCGGGCGGTTCCCAAGTCGCCAGTGACCACGTAGTCGCATCCGGGCACGGGCATCTCAGGCAAGGAGCGCACCAGCGCGCGAGTTTTTGCCTCGGGACTTCTGGTGCGCAGGTGCCGCAACAACGCGCGGCCGACGAAGCCATTGGCGCCAGTGACCGCGACCGTGTTGTTCATGCCGCCGCCGCGAGTTCCTGGTAGATCACCAGGTGCTGGTGCACGATCGAGTCCAGGCTGAAAGCCTCCTGCGCCAGCTGCCGGCCTGCCAGGCCCATCGCGCGCCTGCGCCCGGGGTCCCGAACCAGCTGAGCGATCGCTTGGGCCAGTCCCTTGGCGTCCCGCACCGGCACCAGCAGGCCGCTGATGCCCGGTGAGATCGCGTCGCGACATCCCGGAACATCCGTCGTGATCACGGGCCGGCCGCACGCCGCCGCTTCCGCCAGCACTTTCGGCAGTCCCTCGCGGTAGGAGGGGAGAACGACGAGGTGGGCCTGCGACAACACTTGCGCCATGTCATTGCGCTGGCCCAGAGCGCGAACCACGCCCTCCTTGTGCCAGGCGTGGACGTCTTCGTCGCGCACCGTGGCGCGGTTTTCCGGATCGGGCGCGCCCGCCAGCCAGAACTGCGCAGCCACGCCATCAGCTCGCAGGCGCCTTGCTGCCTCGATGAACTCCAGCAGGCCCTTGTCGGTCAGCAACCGCGCGGCGAACAGCACGATGACCGGAGGCTCCGGCGGGAACGGAGTCACAGGAAAAGCCGCAAGGTCAACGCCAGAGCCCCGCATCACGCAGGTGCGGGCCTCGGCCAGGCCGGTGACTTTACGCAGCAGGGCACGGTCCGCTTCGTTCTGGAACACGACGCGCTGGTTGGGGTGGCCCAGGGCCAGCCGGTAAAGGGCGGAAACTGCCAGCCGCAGGGGCAGCGCGCGCCAGCCCCTCGCCAGGAACACGAAGCCCAGGCCGGAGACCGCCGACGCAACAGCGGGCACGCGAGCCATGCGGCTGGCGATACCGCCCAGCACCACCGGCTTGACGGTGACCAGATGCACGATGTCCGGCCGCAGCCGGCGAAACAGCCGCCAGACCCGAAGCGTGTATCCGATTTGCTGCAGCAACCCGGCGCCGCCGCGCTCCATCGGCAGGTCATGAAGATGAAGTCCCAGCTTCTCGAGCTGTTCTCGCCGGTTGGTGAAGGTGGTCGCGAGGTGCACCTCGTAGCCTTCCCGCTGGGCCTGCAGCGCGATGGGAAGGCGATGGGAGACGAAGAACCAGTCCACATTCACCACGAACAGCAGTTTCTTCATGCGGGCAGCCGGCCGTCAATTGCCACGCTGGTATTCCAGCCATTGCTGGAACATCAGGATGTCCCACAACTGGTACTGCCAGTTGCGTTGCCCGCTCATGTGTTCGGTCCATGCCTTGCGGATGGGCGTCGGGTGCAGGTAGCCTTCGTTCCTCAGCCGGGATTCGTCGAGGAGGGCCTCGCCCCATTCGCGCAAGGGCCCACGTAACCACGAGTCGATGGGCACACCGAAGCCCATCTTGGGCCGCTCGATCAACTCCCTGGGCACGTACTTGTCGAGCACCTGGCGCAGCACCCACTTGCCTTGGCCATCGCGGATCTTCATACGCAGCGGCACCGTGGCCGCGAACTCGACCACGTCGCGGTCCAGGAACGGGACGCGCGTTTCGAGGCCGTTGGCCATCGCGGCCCGGTCCACTTTGGCCAGGATGTCGTCCGGCAGGTAGGAGAGCGAATCCGCCAGCATCATTTCTTCCTGGAAAGTCAGTGCAGGGTTCGCCGGTTCCGGCCGCTCGAACGCACTCGCGCCCACCACCACCTGTTCCGGAAAGGGCCAGTGGCAGTCGAATCGCTTATAGAAGTGCATCCGGTCGTCCTGACCGAGGAGCTCTGCGAACTTGTGCGCCTTGTGGCCGATATTGCGGCCGCGCAGCGGCAGGAAGGGACGTGCCGGCACCGAGAGCCCGTTCCATACGGGTACGGGCAGGGCCCGGATCGCAGCGGCCGAGAGCCGTCGCACCGCGGACGGAATCCGGTGGATGAGCGACCAGGCCTTTGCGATGCGAAAGTAGCGCGAATAGCCACCGAACAATTCGTCCGCGGCATCGCCCGAGAGCGACACCGTGACATGCTGGCGTGTCAGTCTGGCCAACAGGAACGTGGGGATCTGCGATGAGTCGGAAAACGGCTCGTCGAAGAAGCGAGGCAGCAGCGGGATCACCGCGCGCGCATCTTCCGGTGTCACGAGGAGTTCCGTGTGATCCGTGCCCAGGTGGTGCGCGACCGCCTTTGCATGGGCCGATTCGTCGTAGCCCGGTTCCTGGAAGCCGATGGTGAATGTGCGCACCGGTCGCGGGGACTGGGCCTGCATCATGGCCACCACGGTCGATGAGTCGATGCCGCCTGAGAGGAATGCGCCCAGCGGAACGTCGGCCACCATTTGCCGCGCCACGGCCCGGCGCAGGATCTCGTCCAGGCGCGAAACGGCGACCTCGTCGCTGTCAATCATCTCGATCGAGGCCGCTGAACCGGGTGTGCGGGGCCATGACCAGTAGCGCGTGGGTTCGAGCGGGTTGTCTGCAATCGGCCCGTCCGCAGAGATCTCGAGGAAGGTCCCCGGGGGTAGTTTGCGGATGCCACGGTAGATCGAATGCGGGGCGGGAATGTAGTTGTGGAACAGCTGCAGGGACAGCGCCTGCCGGTCGATCTCTCCTGTAAATGCGGGATGGGCTCTCAGGGCCTTCAGCTCGGAGCCGAACAGCAGGACGCCGTTGTGGCGGCCGTAGTAGAGCGGTTTCTCGCCGGCCCGGTCCCGCACCAGCGTCAGGACGCGCCGCTGTCGGTCCCACACAGCCGTGGCGAACATGCCGATCGCCCTTACTATCGTCTTGCGAATGCCCCACGCGTCGAAGCCGGCCAGCAGCGACTCTGTATCCGAATGGCCGCGCCATGCCGGGGCGTTTGACCCCAGGCTGGCCCGCAGGTCCAGGTGGTTGTAGATCTCGCCGTTGAAGATCGCGACATACCGGCCGGAGGGCGACAGCATGGGCTGGTGGCCAGCGGCGGAGAGGTCGATGATCGAGAGGCGGCGGAACACCAAGGCGACTTCGGGGCCGGCGTCGAACCATACGCCGGAATCGTCGGGGCCGCGGTGCGCTATCGCCTCGCCCATGCGACCGGCGACCGACTCGACATCGCGGCCGTCCAGGCGACCGAAGCCGACGAATCCAGCAATTCCGCACATCTAGGACCACCCCGCCTTCCTGAAAGCGCGCGGTGCTCGCCGCGCTGTTGGAGACCCCGGATTCTGACTTGAATCAACCGGCGCCACCCCCTCGATTCTCCGCTCGACCCGTCCCGGCTCCAGACCGAACGGCCGGAGCCCCCGGGAATCAATCCAGGATGTCTTCATACTGACGCACGATTCGCTCCACGGCGTAGGGTTCGACAGCGTCTGCTGCGACCTTCTTGCGCGCTCCCCCCAGCCACTCCCCAATTGCCGCTGCGAGCGCGGGCGCACTGATCTCGCGCGCTACGACACAGCCTTCGCGGCCCGCCAGCAGCTCGTTGATCCCGCCCGGCGCCGGCGTCGCGATCACCGGTGTTCCGCAGGCCAGCGCTTCGAGCACCACGTTCGGAAAGCCTTCGTAGCGCGACGAAAGCACAAAGGCATCCGCCCGGGCGAACCAGGCGTAAGGGTTGGCCTGGAAACCGGCGAAGTGAACTCGCTCGCTGACGGATTTTTGCCGCGCCAGGGCGCGCAATCCGTCCTCGCCCCGCCCTTCGCCCAGGATGATGAGCTGGATGCCGGCGTCGTCCAGCAGTGCGATCGCCTCGACCAGCAGATCAAAGCCTTTCTGGGGTTCGAGCCGGCCCGCTGCCACCAGGACGGCGCTGCCGGTGTCGAACGCGGGGTGCGAGACTGGCGCACCGGCTTTCGCTCGAATCGCCTTCACGGCGACCGGGTTGTGGATCAGCACCGACTTCGAGGCAGCAATACCGAACGTCTGCGTCAGGTCGTCCTGCATGTCGCGGGACTGGCAAACCAGCAGGTCATGCCTCGCGTAGAACTTGCGGTAGAGCCAGTTCCAGAGCCGTGGAAAGCGCGATGTCTCCAGCGTCTTGCTGATGACGCACGATTCGCGCGCGATGCTGCGCAGGTGCCGGGGGAACAGCGGCCGGATGATCGACAGCGCCAGATTGAGATGGCTGAGCGTCGAAAAGACGACATCCGGCTGCCGGCTCCAGATCAACCGCAGGATGCGCGGCAGTGCGTAGCGCACACGAGTGGCCTCCAGGTCGATGAACTCCACGTCGGCGGGGATGTCCTGGCGAAACACTTCGCCCCGCGTGTCCACCACTCCCAGGATCGCCCTGAACCGACTGCGGTCCAGGTGCGTGAGCAGGGTGACGATCACCCGCTCCGCGCCGCCTCCGGTGAGCGTGGGAATCAGGAAGAGGACGGTCTTGCGCGCCGGCGTCACCGCGTCAGCCCTTCGTAGAACTGCTCGTAGCGCTGAACCACATCGCCGATTTCATAGAGTGACGCCACACGAGACCGCGCGAGCCGACCCAGTGAGTGGCGTTCGTACTGCGGCAACTCCAGCAGTTCGATGACATGGGCCGCCAGCCCTTGCATGTCAGCGGGGGCCACGACGCGACCGGTGCCTCCCACGATCTCCGCGCAATCGCCGACATCGGTGACGACGCACGGCACTCCGCAGGCCATGGATTCGCCCAGCACGTTCGGAAATCCCTCCCCGTGGGAGGAAGATGCCAGCACATCGAGCGCCGCCATGAGGCGCGGCACATCCTGCCGCCGTCCAAGCGCATGACAGCATCCACCAAGTCCCGCTGCGACCGCCAGTTCGCGGAAAGCGGGGTTCGAGAGTTCCACGTCCTGGCCCGCGAGCAGGAAGTGGACGTCCGGCCTGCGCTGGTGGATGGCCTGGAACGCTTGCAGCAGCCCTCGGTGGTTCTTTTGCGCGTTCCAACGTCCTACGTGGCCGACGAGCGGCGCTCCTTCCGGCAAGCCGAGCTCGTTACGCACGGAATGCCGCGCTTCTTCGGACGGCATGAAGCGATCCAGCTCGAAGCCGTTCGGGATCACGGTGAATTTCTCGGCAGCGTAATGCGCTGCGACATGGATTTCGCGCGCGCGTTCAGAGCAGGACAGGATGGAGGTGGGAACCCAACGTGACAGCCGGGCGCAAAGCCACACCACCGCAAGCGTGGCCTTCTTGTTATGGGCCCGGGACAGGTCGGAGTGCCGGATGCCCCACACCAAAGGCAGGGCGCCGAGCAGACGCCCTGCAAGCCCCCCCAACAAGTCCGCGTGGTACATCCAGGTCTGGATAAGTCCCGGCCGGATGGCCGAAAGCGTTTTCACCAGTGACCGGAATTGCAGGGGGCCGGGCAGGCCCGGACGCATGCCGATCGCGGAAACGGGAACGCCGATGGACTCCAGGCGAACGCCGAAATCCCCCTTGTCGGTGAGCGACACCACGAACGGCGAAAAACGCGAACGATCGATGCGCTCGAGCAACTTGAAGAGCATGGTTTCAGCGCCGCCAGTGCCCAGGCTGGTGATGACGAACACGATGCGAAGCGGCGCCATGCTCACATCCATGCGGGGCCTGTCTGGCGGGCGGCGATGGTGCGGTTCATGGGTCGAGTGGGCGGCGACGCAGTTTCAGCTTGAGGGCAGCGCGCCACGTCAGCGCGAATACCTGGTCCGCCAGGTTGGGCGCGGGCGCGGTTCGCTCCTGCAGCACCGAAGGGGCCGAAGTGATCTGGGGCGCGAACCGCTGCAATGCGGTCCGAAAAGCCTCGAAGCTGGCCTCGCTCATTGTGTTGTGGTGCACGCAAACCGTCCAGACGCCTGCCGGCATGGACCGGAAGCGCCAGACCTGCTGCGGCAGCCAGGTGGCGCCAAGGCGTCGTATTGGCCAGCGATAGAAGCCGTCACTGATCACGTCGATGCCCAGTTCGAGCAGCACTTTCACCGTGGTCGCGTCGAACGAGTGTGCCGGTGCGACCCAGCCATCGGCCCGCACACGCTGGTCGCTGAGAATCCGCAGCGCACTTGTCAGCTTTGCCTTTTGCACGTCGTAGGGCAGACCGGCGAACTCGCTGAACGGGTTGATACCCAGAAGCCCGGCGTCTTGAGTTTCATAGAGGTGCTGGTAGCCGTGGAGCGCGATGAACCACCCGTTGGCCTGCCATCTGCGCACCTGTTCCCAGAACTCCTCCTTCGGTGGGTCGCTGTACAAGCTGGGATCGCGGTTGTCGGGCACGACGGCCAGGATGGGCTTGATGCCGAGTTCGGCCAGCACCGATTCGATGCGCTCCCACATCCGCCAGTTCATCGTCGGGCAGATGTCGTCGAAGCGGACGAGGTAACGCGCGCTCATGGCGCCGGCCGGGGCTTCTGGAAAAACACGCGGTCGGTGTAGTCCGCGCTGTAGTCGACGAGAAGGCGCGCCAATGGATGCCGCTGCAGGAGTTTCGCGACCCGGCCGCGCGGCGGGTAAGGGTGGCCGATCTTGATCGAGGTCGTGTCGTTCAACCAGGTTCTGGCGCGGGCCGAAGGCGACAGCTGGTCGGCGTTGAAAATGGAATTGGTGGTGTCGACGTAGCCCGAGCCGCCGGGTCGTACGAGGCGATAGACCATGTCGGCAAAGGACCGGTCGGTTTGTCCGTAGTTCCAGCAGATCCGGTTGAAGACGAGGTCGTAAGGTTCGGTCAGCAGCCGCGGCGCCTCGTCCAGGTAGCCCAGGGTGAACTGGATGCGGTCGGCGAGGTGGAACTCGGCGGCCTTGGCTTTCGCCAGGTCTTGGTAGTTCCTGGACACGTCGAACCAGGTGACCTGCGCGCCGCGCCGCGCGAAAGCGACGGCGTATTGGGCGGGGCCACCACCGAGGTCCAGCACGCGCTTGCCTTTCAGCCCGCCCAGCCAGTCGTCCAGCTGGTCCAGCACGGACTCGTTCACATCGTTCCACTGCAGGCGGCCGTACTCCCGCGCGTGCTCCAGGGGGACCGGGTCCCAGCCCTGTTCAGGCCGGTGGAGCTTCGAGTGCAACCAGTTGATCACCGGGCCGCTTTCACGAAGATGAATTCGTTGCAGCCGTGGCCGCCGCCGCAGGTCCTGAGCTTTCTCAGCTGGAAGCCGCGGCCGTGGAGAAAGTCGAACACCTCTTCGGGTCGCGACACCTCGAAGGGGTAGCCGCCGACCCAGTCGACGACGTCGCGCCAGGGTGACATGCCGCGACCGTCGCCCTTGCCGTAGGCCCGCCACGTCGCCCCGGGCCGGCCTCTGAGCAGGTCTTTCACCGTGGTCGGCCCCCAAAGGCGAACCATCGACAGGCCGAGGACGAGCGGCTTTAGGAAGACCGGCGCAGCGCAATACGCGGCCTTCGTCCTGGTCCATGCTCTGCTGCCCCATCCCTGGTCGTTGTACAGGGCGATGAACAACGTTCCGCCGTCGGCGACGAGCGCCGATGCATTGGCAAGCGCGCGCCACTGGTCGCCGCTATGGTGGAGTACACCCCAGGAATACACGACGTCCCACTGGCCCAGCGTCCGCAGGTAGTCGTCGTCGAGCACGGAGCCGGGCGCAACCACCCATCCGGGATCGCCCGGGAAGTAGCGTTGCCTGAGTTCCCGGGTGCACGCGACCGATTGCGGGTCGTAGTCGAACGAATGAACCTGCGCGCCCAGGCGGCGCGCCACCAGGCTGAACAAGCCCGAGCCGCTGCCGATGTCCAGGAAGCGCTGGCCCTGGAGGTTCCTAACCCCGAGGTTGGCCCGAAGCGATTCCTCCGCCAGCGCGATTCGCCGGTCGTCGAGCGCGCCGAGAAAGAGCTTCCAGTTCGCGCCGAACTCGAACCTTTGTCCTTGTTCGACTTCCTGCCGATGCGTGTTCATGACCGGGGTCCGTCCTCTGCCTGTGCCTTGTCCTGGTGACCGGGTCGTGCGCCCAATTGCAGGGATGGCAACAGCAACGCGATCCCCAACACGAAAATGTAAACGACCGCCGATCCCGCCAGGACTTCGATGGGGGTCCATGGCAGCGGGAGGTAGAGGAAGGCGACTTTCGCCGCCAGCGCCAGCATGGTAGCGATGGCGATCTTCCGGTACGCTGCTGCCGACGCGAGGTAGTTCATGAGGACCGTCGCCGCAAAATAGAAAGGGAACTGCGCGGCGGAAATCCGCAGCAGATGGGACACCACGGTGGTGTTCTCCGGTGTGAAGGCTCCGCGCTCGAAGAGCAGAGTGATGATCAAAGGCGCGGCGACCCAGCAGGCGACGGTGGTGAGCAGCCCGATCGCGAAACCCAATGCAGACCACTTCATACCCAGGCCGTGCAACCGCAGCCGGTTCTTCTCGTGCACTTCCGAGAAAACATACAGGGTCGCCCGGCTGATACCGATCGCTCCCATCCCGAGTATCAATGCGGCGACGCGGCTGGCGTAACTCAGCGAGGAGGCCGCACCGGCGCCGATGCGCACAGCGAAGAACTGGTCGATCACCACACTCAGGCTGGCAATGGCCTGGCCCAGGACCATGACGAAGACGGTGCGGCCGAAATTATTCCAGGCAGGGGACTGGAACCGCGTTCGGATTCTTGCAAGGTCCGCGCTGGTCCCGGCCAGGCGGCCGAGTACGGCCACCTGAAGCGCGAATCCCGCCACCGTGCCCCAGAGCAGGGGAGCCGGAACCCATCCGGCAGGAGCGAACAGGGCGGCCAGGATCGCGGCCGCGGGCAAGGCTTCGACCAGCGTGTTTCGGTAGTCGCCCTGGGCCATGACGAGGGTTGAGAAGTAGCTGGACAGGATCCCGAGTGGGGCGAGCCAGGCGAGGACCCGTGCGGCGGCGACAGCTTCCCGGCGAATGTCTTCCTGCAGGTGAAACCAGCGGCTCTCGAAGAGCCAGGGCAAGGCGACCCATGCGGCCAGGCCGAAACCCATGGCGGCTACCAGGTGCCATCCCATCAACTCGCCGCGAAACCGCGGCATTTCGGCCGAGTCTGCGTGCGCGGTCCGCACAAGGGCGGGGATGAGCGCGATGCCCAGGACGTTGAACCAGACCGACACCGGCCAGGTCACGAGGTTGAGGACCAGCACATACCCGTCCACCAGCGCACTCACCCCGTAGCGCCAGGCGATCGTCATCTCCTTGGCCGCGCCGGCGAGCTTGCCGACGAAAACGAACAGGCTCACCCAGAAAAATCCAATCGCGATGCGCCGGTGCTCGGACTGGCGGTCGGACAGCTGGTTGCGGACTCGATTGAAGAGGCTGGGCATCGGGTGGCAGGGATTGGGGATGAGGCGAAGGTGTTATCCGCGCGCGCCTGCATCAACCCATCTGGAAGTGTTCGCGGTACCAGCGGTAGAAACGCTCGACACCGACCTCGACCGGGGTGGCGGGCCTGAATCCGACCCAGGCCTGCAGTTCGCTGGTATCCGCGCTGGTGGCCCGCACGTCGCCCGGTTGCATCTGCATGAAATGCTTCTCCGCGGTGACGCCCATGGCCTTTTCCAGCGCCGCGATGTAATCCATCAGCGGGACCGGCTGGCTGTTGCCGATGTTGAAGACACGGTAGGGCGCGTTGCTTGTGGCGGGGTCGGCGAGGCTGGAGTCGAAGTCCGCGGCGGCGGAGGCCGGCTTGTCGGCCACCCGGACGACCCCCTCCACGATGTCGTCGACATAGGTGAAGTCGCGCACCATGTCACCGTTGTTGAAGACTTCGATGGGCCGTCCTTCCAGCATGGCCTTCGTGAACAGGAACAGGGCCATGTCCGGCCGTCCCCAGGGCCCGTAGACGGTGAAGAAGCGCAGTCCGGTGGTCGGCAGCCTGAACAGGTGGCTGTAGGTGTGCGCCATCAGCTCGTTCGCCTTCTTCGTGGCGGCATAGAGGCTGACGGGATGGTCGACGCTTTGGTGCTCCGAGAACGGCAGGAGCGTGTTGCCGCCGTACACACTGGAACTGCTGGCGTACACCAGGTGAGCCACGCCGTTGTGTCGGCAGCCTTCGAGGATGTTGATGAACCCCTGCAGGTTCGAGTCGATGTAGGCCTGCGGGTTCGTCAGCGAATACCGCACGCCGGCCTGCGCCGCGAGATGGATGACGGTCTGCGGGCGGACCTGGCCGAACAGGGATTCCATCGCCGCCCGGTCTTCGACGCTGCACCGATGGAATGTGAATCGCGCGTGCGGCTGAAGGCGGGCCAGGCGCGCCAGCTTGAGGTCGACGTCGTAGTAGTCGTTCAGGTTGTCGACGCCGACAACTTCGTCGCCGCGCGCCAGCAGGCGCAATGCGGTGTGCATCCCGATGAAGCCCGCGGCGCCGGTCAATAGATATTTCATTTCTGTAGCTAAGCCTCCATGTCCGTGAAGACTGACGCGTGATGCTCACCCGCGGCCGCCGGGCGATGGCCAGGACGCCCGCAATCCCGCTTCCGGCTCAGAGCCTGCCATCCGCGCTGCCCGCAGGCAGCATGCTCTTGATGTCGAACACGACCGCGCCCGGCTTGCCGAAGGCGCGAATGCCCGAAGCTCCCAGATCGACGAACTGGCGGTGCGCGACCGCAAGCACCACCGCATCGTAGCTGCCCGGGTCGGGCGACGCCATGCACTCGATGCCGTATTCCTCCTGCGCGGTGTGCGGGTCCGCCCAGGGATCATGGGTGTCCACCTGGATACGGTACGCCTGCAGCGCCCGCACCATGTCGACCACCTTGCTGTTGCGCACGTCGGGGCAGTTTTCCTTGAAGGTCAGGCCGAGCACCAGCACGCGGGCGCCCAGCACCTCCATGCCCTTCACCAGCAGCAGCCGCACGACCCGATCCGCGACATGGCTTGCCATGCTGTCGTTGATACGCCGGCCGGCCAGGATGACCTCGGGGTGGTAACCGACCTCCTGGGCCTTGTGGGTGAGGTAATACGGGTCCACGCCGATACAGTGCCCGCCAACCAGACCCGGCCGGAACGGCAGGAAGTTCCACTTGGTGCCGGCCGCCTCCAGGACGTCGGCGGTGTCCAGCCCCAGCCGCTCGAAGATCAGCGCCAGCTCGTTGACGAGCGCGATGTTCACGTCGCGCTGCGTGTTCTCGATCACCTTGGCGGCTTCCGCAACCCGGATGCTGCTGGCCTTGTGCGTGCCGGCGGTGATGATCCGGCCGTACAGCGCGTCGACGGCATCGGCCGCTTCGGCAGTGGAGCCGCTGGTGATCTTGCGGACGCTTTCCAGTCGGTGCGTCTTGTCGCCGGGGTTGATACGCTCGGGACTGTAGCCGCAGAAAAAATCCTCATTGAAGCGCATTCCGGAACTGTGCTCGAGCACCGGCACGCAGATTTCTTCCGTCGCGCCGGGGTACACGGTGGACTCGTAAATGACGATGCTGCCGTGCTGCATGACCCGGCCAATCAGTTCGCTGGCCTGCCGCAGGTGCGCGAAGTCCGGCCGGTTGGCGCGGTCAATGGGCGTCGGGACGGTGACGATGAACACCTTGCAGCGGCGCAGGTCCTCGACCTCGCAGGTGAATGCCAGGTGGCTCGCCGCCGCCAGTTCGCCTGCGTCGATTTCCAGCGTCCTGTCACGGCCCGCCGCCAGTTCCGCGATGCGCGCGGCATTCACGTCGAAGCCGACCACCTTCCGCCGGCGGCCGAAAGCCACGGCAAGGGGCAGGCCGACGTAGCCCAGCCCGAGGATGGCAATGGTTTCGTGATCGAGATTCATCGTCTGGCAATA
>JBDSWB010000138.1:0-23138 GCA_039926915.1 Ramlibacter sp. | reverse complement strand
GTTTTCATCGCTTGGCTCCTTGCAATCGATTCATTGTGGGCGCCGCCAGGCCGGGCGGGCTTGATCTGGCGCAAGGTCCGGCGCCGCGCCTTTCGCTGCCCGACGTGGGCCGGCCATGATCCAGATCGACAGGCTGTTCACGCGCATCGTGCTCACGGTGCCGGCCCCGATTGGGGTCGGCAAGCCGCTCCCGCCCGTGTTCGCGGGCCTCCAGCGACCCAAGTAGGAGCCGCATCGAGCGGCATCATCGAAAGACCCCAGCGCACATGCGCGCTGTGACCTGAACAGTGTTTGTGCTGCGCACTGCTCAAAGACGACCGGGCACGGGCGTTGCGGGCCCCGCGGCGGCTGTTTCGGTCGGCGGACGGACGGCATCCGGACGGGACCATCGCCGCTGCACTGACCCCGAGCCGGATTCGATGAACAAGCGTCTGATCACCGGGAAGCGTTCTCGAACCTGCTCCTCGACCTTGCCGATTGCATCGGCCGCCTCGGCGGTATCCGTGCCCGCGTCGAAGTCAAGATCCATCGTCACCAGCACATCGTCCGGCCCGACGTACATCGACAGGACGCGCCCCACGTCGCGCACGCCGGGCTGCGCCAGTGCGATTTCGCGGATAGCCTGCGCGGTCTCCGGGCGGATCCCTTCACCGATGAGCAAGCCCCTTGACTCCCATGTCAGCAGGGCGGCCACGCCGGCCAGCAGCAAACCGATAAGCACTGACGCCGCGCCGTCCAGCACTGGCATGTCCAGGCTATGGCTGAGCGCAATGCCGACGGCCGCAATGGCGAGGCCCGCCAGCGCTGCGGCATCTTCCGCCAGCACGGTGTAGGTGGTCGGGTCCTTGCTCCGGTGGACCGCCTCCCAGAACGGTGTAGTGCCCGCCTGTTTCAAGAACTGGCGCAGCGCGATGCCAAAGCTGATGCCCTCGAACAACGCGGCTGCGGCCAGCACCACGTAGTTCCAGGTCGGGTCGCGCATAGGTTCGGGGTGCCGGATGTGCTGTACGCCCTCGAAGAAAGACACACCGCCGCCGAGGCCGAAGATCAGCACGGCCACGATCAGGCTCCAGAAGTACAACTCCTTGCCGTGGCCGAATGGATGCTCCGGCGTGGCGGGCCGCTGGCTGAGCCGGATGCCCACCAGCAGAAGCACGCCATTGAAGGTGTCCACCGCAGAGTGCACCCCTTCGGACAGCATGGCCGAACTGCCGGTGATGCCGGCGACCGTGAACTTCGTCACGGCAATCGCGACGTTGGCACCGATCGCGCCATAAATCGCCAGCTTGGAGTTCGCCATCGCAGCGCGGGGTCAGACCGGGGCCATGGCGCGACTCATGTCATGCGCCCCAGCACCCAGCGGCCTGCCGCGGCTGCGGCGGCGGTGAGCACCGTGCCCCAGACGATGTCGACCAAGGCCAGGCGCAACGGCCAGCCTCGTAGCGTGGCCAGGTTACTGAGATCGTAGGTGG
The DNA here is from genome assembly GCA_039926915.1 of Ramlibacter sp. GTDB lineage: Bacteria > Pseudomonadota > Gammaproteobacteria > Burkholderiales > Burkholderiaceae_C > Ramlibacter. Next base: position 21,666 of record JBDSWB010000138.1, on the reverse strand, counting down.
CATAGGCGAAGAAGCCGAACATCGCGCCGGCCAGCACCGCGCGCGACCACGGCACTTCTGCCGCAGCCCCAAGGCCGCCGGACCAGGCCGCCGGTGCAACGGCAAACAGCAGGACGCCGACCGGGTACAGCAGGTAGAAGACACCGCCCGCCACCAGGTTGGGTGGGTCTGCCATCAGATGCCCGATGCCATCGCGGTAGAAAGACCTGGCGATGACCAGAAGCCAGACGACATCAAGGGCCAGCATCACCACCGCAGTGGCAGCGTATGCAGCAAGATAGTTCAACATGTTGGTTTCATTCGCGTGAACGCGGCCCGTCGTGATGCGCCAGATGCACATGCCCCGGCAAGTGCGCCTGCAACGTCTTCACCCGCCCTTCCAGCGCGTCGATCCGATCCAGGTAGCCCAACAGCAGCGCCACGGTGAACAGGTCCAGGTCGAAGTCGGTGCGAAGCCTCGCAGCGACGCGCAGCGGGCCGACACAAGCGGCGCTGAACACCGGTTCGGGGTGTGGCCCTGCCAGTGGCGACAGGGCGCCGTAGTGCACCAGTTCGTCAACGTCCTGCGTTGACATCCGGCAGGCGAGGGACAGGTCCGGCAAGCTCAGGATCTCGCTGGCGTCAAGCCAGGTCCATTCATCTGCGTGTGGAGTCATGACGAACTCTCCTTGACGGCCACCGCTCGCGGCTCGAACCGCGACTCCTGGGCCAGTTGACCGAACAGTTCCCGCTCGCGCTCGGTCAGCGTGGCGGGCACGTCGATATGAACGGACGCAAACAGGTCGCCCCGTCCGCCGCGGCCATTGCCCAGCCCGCGCCCGCGCAGGCGCAGCTTGCGGCCCGAGCGGGTGCCGGCCGGCACGGTGAGCAGCACCGGCCCGTCCAGCGTGGGTACTTCCACGTCGGCGCCCAGGGCTGCCTCCCACGGGGCCAGCGCCAGGTCGAAATAGAGGTCGTGCCGGTCGGGCCGGAATACCGGATGCGTAACCAGGCTGATGTGCAGGTAGATGTCGCCGTCGGCGCCGCCATGGCGCCCCTTGCCGCCCCGGCCGCGAAGCCGCAGCTTCTGTCCTTCGATCGTCCCGGGCGGGATGGTGACGGCGAGCGTGCTCGATCCGTCCTCTTGCGCCACATCCAGGTTGAGCGTCGCGCCGCGGTGCGCATCTTCCAGGCTGATGCGTACCGCTGCCTCATGGTCGCGCCCATGCAGGGGCATGTGGGCGCGTTTCGATGCGCCCTGGCCTCGGCCCATCGCGGCCAGCAGGTCGGCCAGGTCAACACCTTCGAAGGCATGCTCGTCTGATGCGTACTCCTGGCGCCACTGGGGCGGTGGCGCGAATTCCTCACCGGCCGGGCGTTGGCCCAGCTCGTCGTAGGCGGCCCGCTTGGCCGGGTCTTTCAGCGTGGCATAGGCTTCTGCCGATTCCTTGAAGCGTGCCTCGGCATCCGGCTCTTTCGACACATCGGGGTGGTACTGCCTGGCCAGCTTGCGATAGGCGCGCTTGATCGCGGCCTCATCGGCTTCGCGCGGTACGCCCAAAGCGGCGTAGTAGTCCTTGTATTTCAAGTCGCCTCCAGATAATGCTCGCGGAATGAATACCCGCTCAGGCCTCGCGCGGTGGGTGATCTATTGCTTGGCGTCGACCCCTCCCGCCTGCACGGTCTTAAGCAGCGTGTGGATGCTTCACTATAGCTGCGCCGCGATCCTTATCTCGGGCTTCGGAAGGTCTTCGACTGCCTTGAAGCCCGGGTCGAGTTCGACAAGTGCTTTCGTGCCGCCGCTTCTTGAGCGTCGAATGAGGCGGACTGTTCCTTCAAGTAGAGCAGCAGGCTCAGCATCTGCGGGTGGAGGACCAGCCAGGGGCAGCAAACCCACCAGCAGCCAGACCGCGACGGCGCGGACGAACAGTTCGGTGCTCGGGACGCAGAAACCCCAGCTTCCGCGAAATGTCCTGCCAGCTGATCCAGGCGCCTTGGAAGTCGAGCTTGTCCTAGGGAAACCGGGCATTGTCCCCCGGAACACGAAGTCCTGTCCCCTTGTTGTACTTAGGGACACGCCCGCTGGCGATCAGTGCGTTTATGCCGTTTAGTGGCGAGTTTAGGGGCCGGTTTAAGCGCCAATTTGGTGTCTCGATTGGCGTCCTCCGTTCTCGAGGATCAGACGACTCAGATGCGCGGCTTGACTGCGTCGCAGCATTCCAAACCGGCGTCGCTTGATCTGGATCAAACACGCGGGATGCCTATCGCGCCATAGTGGGCCTCCAACCCCGGAGCCAGACACCATGAATGACCTGATACTTTTCGCCCATCCCACCTTTGGGGTGCTGGGCATACTGGCCGCCGTGTGGGTGTTCGTCGAAACCCTCAATGCCGGCGAGCACAACGCGAGGCGCATTCGCTTCGCGGCGCTGGCAGTGGCGGTGTTTATGTTGCTGTCTTGGGTCCTGGCGGGCTACTGGTACGTCAACTTCTATGCGCCGGACAAGGCGCTCATCCTGAAAGGCCCGTGGCCGTGGGCGCACAAGATCTTCATGGAGACCAAGGAGCACCTGTTTTTCATCCCGCTCCTGCTTGCCTTTTACCTGCCATTCGCGACGCGCGAGCGGCTGTTCGCCAACAAGATGGCTCGCACCATGGTGCTGTCGGTGGCGGCGATGATCGCCGCTTCGGGCTTCGCCATCGAAGGCGCCGGAGCCGTGATCAACTACGGCGTCAAGGTGTCGCTTCTCCAATCCGCAATTCAAAGGACACAGCAATGACAACGCATGCCGCCAAGTTCGACGACGTCGCCGGTTACGCCCCGCAAACATCGAGCAGCACGACACTTTTGAATCCCGCCTCGTCGGCGTATGCGCTGTCGGCCGCGGTTGCGGTCGTGTTCAACACGCTTCTCACCTGGGGCAAGGAAGCCTATCCGGCCATGAATGCGTTCATGGCTTCGCTCAGCGGCCATCACTGGATCACCCACGGGCTGACCGACGTCGCGGTGTTCATCGTGCTGGGCTTGGTGTTTATGAAGTTGGGAACGGCCGGCCAGATGAGCTCCAAGCAGCTCGTGATCGTGCTCGTGGCTGCGGTGTTCTCGGCGGGCCTGGGCCTTGCGGCCTGGTTTGTCCTGGGGTGAGCGCCGTCCTGCCGCTCGCGCCAGCGATTCCCCGGTATCTCGAGCGAGCTTACTGGTGGGCGTACGTGCACCCCCGAGCAGTGCGGCTGTTCGAGCGCGAGTGGCTGGTGAACCTGATCCTCTTCGGCAACTACGCACGCCTGCGCGACGCCGCTCTGACGGAACTCGGAAAGACGGTTACGGGCCGGACCTTACAGGTCGCGTGCGTCTACGGGAATCTCACGCCCCGCCTGCGCCAACGGCTGGCCCCGGACGCCAGCCTAGACGTGGTCGACATCCTGCCGATCCAGCTCAAGAATCTGGCTTCGAAAATGCCCGCCGACGAGCGCGTGACCTTGCTGCAAAACGACTCGCGCGAGCTGCCCTCTCCCGATGCGCACTACGACCAGGTGCTGCTGTTCTTCCTGCTGCACGAGCAGCCCGAGGTAGTGCGCCGCGCGACCTTGACCGAAGCGATGCGCGTGGTCAAGCCAGGGGGCAAGATCGTGATCGTGGACTACCACCGCCCGGTGCGGCTGCATCCCCTGCGCCCGGTCATGACGGGCGTTTTCCGCGCGTTAGAACCTTTTGCGGCGGACCTATGGCAACACGAACTCGCGGAGTACCTGCCCGTAAACCCAGTTCCGTCGCCGTTCGAGAAGCAGACTTATTACGGCGGCCTGTACCAGAAGCTGGTTCTCGTGCGCTGAAGGCATAGCGACAGCGGCGGTGCCGAAGAAGCCGAAACGGCGCTGCGTTGCGCTAGCGCGCTTTCATAGTCGGCAGCACCGAAGGCTTCGACAAAGCGGTCGGCTGTGGGGTAAGAGGTATACCGCGGCCCCGCTTTATCAAGGCGGTGCAGCAGCTCGGGCCAAGCGGGTGTGATGGCCATTTCTGTGCGTTGCTCCGTCTCGAGTGTTGTTGACCTGGATCAGACCGGCGGAACATCAGCGCCGCGCTGCCTGGCGATGGGAACGCACGGCGCGCGCGCCTACATACAACCCCGGATCACAAGGCCACGCTCAGCATGCTGCGGTTCAGAAAATTTCGAAAACCCTTCATCCGGTTCGGCGCCGACAGCCCGGGCGGGGTGGACCGCCCCCAACCGGACAACTCCTATGAGCGTACGCAATCTTGAAGCCCTGTTTCACCCGGCCTCGGTGGCCTTGGTCGGCGCCTCCGACCGGGCGGGCAGCCTGGGGCAGGTGATTCTGCGCAATCTGAAGAGCGGTGGCTTCAAGGGATCGCTCTGGCCGGTCAACCACCGACACGCGACGGTCGATGGCGCACCGGCCTGGCCCGATGTCGCCGCACTGCCGCAGGCGCCCGACCTCGCCGTGATCTGCACACCACCGCACACCGTACCGAGGCTGATCGCTGAACTGGGCCGCAAAGGCACACGCGCGGCCATCGTGATGACAGCCGGGCTGAGGCAGGCGCAGGGCGATGACGGCGTATCGCTGGAACAGGCGATGCTGGACGCCGCGCGGCCGCACCTGTTGCGCGTCCTGGGACCCAACTGTATTGGCGCCCTGGTGCCCGGCATCAGCCTGAATGCGAGCTTCGCGCCGGGCAGCGCGCAGCCGGGCAAGCTGGCATTCGTCACTCAATCGGGTGCGCTGGCCACCGCCATGCTGGATTGGGCGAACGGCCAGGGCATCGGCTTTTCCCATTTCATTTCGCTGGGCGACAGCGCGGATGTCGACTTCGGCGATGTGCTGGACTATCTGGGCAGCGACTCCGGCACCCGCGCCATCCTGATGTACATGGAGTCCGTGAAGGCCGCGCGCAAGTTCATGTCGGCGGCGCGCGCGGCCGCCCGCAACAAGCCTGTGATCCTGGTCAAGGCGGGGCGGGCGCCCGAAGGTGCGAAGGCCGCTTCTTCCCACACCGGCGCACTCGCCGGGTCCGACTCCGTCTTCGATGCCGCGGTGCGCCGCGCCGGCATGCTGCGGGTGGACACCCTAGACGCGCTGTTCGACGCCGCGCAGACGCTGGCCCATGCGCACCCCTGGCAGGGCGAACGCCTGGCCGTTCTCACCAACGGCGGCGGCGCCGGTGTGCTGGCCGCCGACGCGCTCTCCCTGGGCGGCGGCAAGCTGGCTGCGCTCGGAGGACTGACGTTGGTCGCGTTGGACAAATGCCTGCCCGCGACTTGGTCGCACGGCAATCCGGTCGACATCATCGGCGATGCCCCGGTGGGCCGCTACCAGGAGGCCCTGCGGATTCTGCTGGCCGCACCCGAAGTGGATGCGGTGCTGTTCATGCATGCGCCCACGGCGATTGTTCCGGCCGGGGAGATCGCCGCGGCCTGCCTGCCGCTCGCCGCGGCTTCGTCCAAACCGGTGCTCACGTGCTGGCTGGGGGGCGTGGCCGTTGCAACAGCGCGCAGTGCCTGCGCCGCGGCGGGCCTTCCCGCTTACGACACCCCTGAACGCGCGGCGCGTGCCTGGCTGCAGATGGCCGACTACGCCCGCAACCAGCAAGCGCTGCAGCAGATACCGGCAGCAGCTCTGCCGGATTTCACGCCGGACCGACCGCGCGCGCAAGAGCTGCACGCGCTGGCGCTACAGAAGGGCAGCGAGTGGCTCGATGATGCCCAGGCGCAGGCCCTGCTGCAGGCCTACGGAATTCCCGGGGTGGAAACCGTGCGCGCGCACGATGTCGAGCAGGCTGTTGCCGCCGCGAATGACATCGGCTACCCGGTGGCGCTGAAGATCGTGTCAGCACAGATCATCCACAAGTCCGATGTCGGCGGCGTCGTGCTCGGGTTGACATCGGACGGGGAGGTTCGCGCCGCAGCCTCGAAGATGTGCGAGCAGGTCGCGTTTCGGCAGCCTGACGCCCGCGTGCTGGGATTCACCGTGCAGGCGATGGCGCATCGGCCGGGGGCGCAGGAGCTCATCGTCGGCGTTGCCACTGATGCGGTATTCGGGCCTGTGCTGTTGCTTGGCGAAGGCGGAACCAATGTCGAGTTGCGCAAGAACCATGCGGTTGCCCTGCCGCCGCTCAATGACCTGCTGGCCGCGGACCTCGTCGATCGAAGCGGCCTGCGTCCGCTGCTGGCCGGCTATCGCGGACGTCCACCTGCCGATACGCAAGCACTGCAAGCGACCCTCGCCAAGGTGTCGGCGCTGGTCTGCGACCTGTCCTGGGTCGCAGAGCTGGACATTAACCCGCTGCTGGTGGATGCCCACGGCGTCCTGGCGGTCGATGCGCGGGTGCGGCTGCGGCCTGTTCCGGCGGGTGAGGGCAGCCGGCTGGCCATCCGCCCCTACCCGGCTGCGCTGGAAGAGCAGTTGCAGGTGGCGCAAAGCACGCTGCTGCTCCGCCCCATCCGCCCTGAAGACGGCATGCGGCTGGCAGACTTCTACGCACACGCCTCGCCGGGCGACATGCAGCTGCGCTTTTTTATGGCGCGGCGCGAGGTGCCGCGCTCCGAGCTGGCCCGTTACAGCCAGATCGACTACGACCGCGAGATGACTTTCGTCGCGCTGGCGCCGGCCGCCGACGACGGAAGCCGGGCCATGGCTGGGGAAGTGCGCGCCATTTGCGACCCTGACAACCTGCGCGCGGAATTCGCGATCCAGATCGCTTCTGCCTGGCAGGGCAAGGGGCTGGGCCGCATCCTGATGAAAAAGATCGTCGGCTATCTGCGCGAACGCGGCACCAAGGAAGTGTCTGGGCAGTGCCTCGTTGATAACGAGGCGATGGCATTGCTTGCACGCCAGGTCGGATTTGAAGTCACCCGCGCCGGGGATGGGACGATGGCGATGGGGCTATTGCTTCAATAACTCTCATGCCTGTCGCCGCAGCCGCAACGCATTGGCGATCACTGAAGCGGAACTCAGGCTCATCGCCAGTGCCGCAATCATCGGCGACAAGAGCCAGCCCGTGAGCGGATAGAGCAGCCCCGCTGCCAGGGGAATCCCGAGGGAGTTGTAGACGAACGCAAAGCCCAGGTTCTGCTTCATGTTGGCCACCGTCGATTCCGAAAGGTGCCGGGCCACGAAAATCCCGCGCAGGTCGCCTTTGACAAGCGTCACCTGGGCACTGTTCATGGCCACGTCCGTGCCCGTGCCCATCGCGATGCCGACATCGGCCTTCGCCAACGCAGGTGCGTCATTGATGCCATCCCCGGCCATGCCGACGACCTTCCCCTGGGCCTGCAGATTCGCGACCAGGGCCAGCTTGTCCGCCGGTTTGACTTCGCCGTGCACTTCGTCGATGCCCAGGCGCTTCGCGACAGCCTGCGCGGTGGTCACGCCATCACCGGTGGCCATGATCACCCGGATGCCCGCCGACTTGAGCGACTCCAGTGCTTCCTGGGTGCTCGCCTTGACCGGATCCGACACGGCCAGCAGGCCCGCCGGTTGGCTGCCGACCGCGAGGTACATGACGCTGGCGCCCTGCGCACGCAGTTTCTCGGCCTCTGTCTGCAGGCCCGACACGTCGACGCCGTGTTGCTGCATCAATGCGGTGTTGCCCAAGGCCAGCGACTGGCCTTCCACGGTACCAGTGACGCCGATGCCGGTACCGGACTCGAACGCCTCCACTTTCGCCAGCGTCATGCCGCGCTCGTTCGCGGCGCGCACGATGGCGGCGGCCAGGGGATGCTCGCTTCCCTGGTCCAGGCTGGCTGCCAGCCGCAACACCTCGTCCACCGTGTGGCCACCCGCCGCAATGGCCTGCTCGAACGCGGGATGGCCCTCCGTCAGGGTCCCCGTCTTGTCCACGATCAAGGTGTCGATTTTGCGGAAGTTCTCGATCGCTGCCGCATCGCGGAACAGCACGCCCTGCGTGGCGCCGCGCCCGGTCGCCACCATGATCGACATCGGGGTCGCCAGACCCAGAGCGCAGGGACAGGCAATGATCAGAACCGCAACCGCATTGATCAGCCCATAGACCCAGCTGGGTTGCGGCCCGACGAGGCCCCAGACAACCAGGGTGATGACGGCAATCCCGATCACGCTCATCACGAAATACCCGGCCACCAGATCGGCCATGCGCTGCATCGGCGCGCGGGAGCGTTGGGCTTGCGCCACCAGCTGGACGATCTGCGCCAGCACGGTGGCGGAACCGACTTTTTCGGAGCGCATGGTCAGCGCCCCCGCTGTGTTCAAAGTGGCGCCTATCAGCTTGTCGCCGGATCTCTTGCTGACGGGCATGGGTTCACCCGTCAGCATCGACTCATCCACCGCGCTGGCGCCTTCGACCACGACACCGTCGACCGGGACCTTTTCCCCGGGTCGCACCCGCAGCAGGTCGCCGACGTGCACGTTCGACAAGGGCACGTCTTCCTCAACACCGTCCGCGCCGATGCGCCGCGCCGTCTTGGGGGCCAGGCCCAACAGGGACTTGATGGCAGCCGAGGTCTGCGAGCGAGCTTTCAGCTCCAGCATCTGACCCAGCAGGGTCAGGGAAATGATGACGGCCGCCGCCTCGAAGTACACGGCGACGCGGCCCATTGAAACGAAGACGGGCGGAAAAACGCCGGGCGCAACCGTCGCCACCACGCTATAGACGAAGGCCGCTCCCGTGCCCATGCCGATCAAGGTCCACATGTTCGGGCTGCGGTTCACCACCGACTGCCAGCCGCGAACAAAGAAGGGCCACCCGGCCCACAGCACGATGGGCAAAGACAGCACCAGCTCGATCCAGCTCTGCAGGGTCATGTTGAACCAACCCAGCCGGTGGCCGAACATGGCCAGCAATGTCACCACGACGGTGAGCGGCAGCGTCCACCAGAAGCGCCGGGTGAAGTCGGCCAGCTCAGGGTTGTCGTCGTCCTCCAGGCTCGGCATGAGCGGCTCCAGCGACATGCCGCACTTGGGGCAGTTGCCCGGATGATCCTGCCGGATCTCGGGGTGCATCGGGCAGGTGTAGATCGCGCCGGCGACCGGGCTCGATTCGGGCACCGGGCTTGCTACCGGTGCGGCAGCAGAAGTTCCCCGCAGGTACTTGCCCGGATCAGCGGCAAACTTCCCCTTGCAGCCGGCGCTGCAAAAGAAATAGGGCTTGTCTTCGTGATCAAGGTGATGGAGTGATGCCGGCGTCACCGTCATGCCGCACACCGGGTCTTTCAGCGCGAGCGTGCCCGGCAATGGTTCGGCTTGCGCGTCATGCGTGGTGCCGGAATTGTTTTGGACTTCCATTTTCGATCCCTTTAATTGCACGGTGTCGAATCGGCGCATTCCATTGCACGGCCATCGTCCGGGCCTTTGTAGACGGGCGCGAACCCGCCACCGGGTGTTCGGAAGTTGGTGGTCTGGCCCTGATACAGGCGCGCGGCGATCCACTGCACTTCGCTTGCATAGACATACGCGCGCAGGTCGAACTTCAGGGGCTTGTCGGATTCAAGTTCCGTCACCGCTCTTTCGCCTGGCGCCACGATCGCTTGCGCGACGTAGCCCCCGGCAAGAATTTCCTGCCAGACCCGCTGGGTCAGCTTGTCGCCACGGTATGCCGCGCGGCTGCCGAAGCCGGCAAACGGCTTGAAGAACAGGCGTCGCCGCTCGCTCCACAGCCGTTCGGCGTTCGACGAATCAACCACTTCCGTGCGCGGGATACCGGCCAGCAGCACCTCCTGGATGGCCCTGGGAACGCCCAAAGCCTCAAGGCGGCCTGCATCCGTGAGCAACACCAGATTGCGCTTGTCGGCATACAGCGCGTGCGCTTGCGGGTTGGGCGTAAGCACGACGCGGTCCTTCTCGTACGCCTGCCTCAGCACGGCACTGCCGGGCGCCGACAGGTAGAAGTCGGTCAGGCGGTTGTAGACAAGGTCAATCGCCAGGTCACCACGCCAGAGCACGTCATTCTTCAGCGTGAACTCCGACGGGTCGGCGATCACAGTCTGCAATCCATGCCTCTGGAACAACTGCTGAAACAGCAGGAACTCAGGGTAAAGGTACTGCTGCTGCGGGGCCTCATCGACGATGGCGACGCTGCGCAGGGGCCGTTCGTGCCCTCCCAGGGCCCACTCTTCGCGGAACATCGCAACGATGCGGGCCTCAAGCATGTCGGGCGTGACCTGGGGAGCCACCGATTCGGCCACTGCGGTACAGCAAGCACGCTGTGCCCGCGCCAGCACGGCATTGAGCATCGCTCCTCCCGCATTCGTATTGATCTCGATCAACCCGAAGTTCTCGCCAGCGGCATGGAAGTCGTAGCCGAAGAAGGCACCTTTCGCGCCGGCCGGGTCATGGCGCGCGATAGCAGGCGCGTTCGCAAGAACCGCGGCGCGGTACGCCGGCAAACCGACCACCGCCTCGACGGCGTTCACTACTTCGGCCATGCGCGCCATGTGCGCATGCGAAAGAAAAACCGGCCGTGACGCGAAGAGGAATGGACAGCGCTCCTGAACCAGTGCAAAGAGACCGGGTTGCCCGATCTCCGACTCCAGCGCCCGCCCCAAAGCTTCAATATCGAGGCCGATGCAAAAACATTCCTTGTTGAGCACTTCGATGTCTGACGTCATGGCCCATCATGCGCCCTCAAAATTTCATCCGCTAGCTGATCAGTGATCGGAAATTCGGGCCAATGGTCGCCGCGGTCATCGAATCGCTTTCTTCAGAGACCGGCGGTTGGATTACCATCCAGGGCGTGACTTTCCTTCGCCAACACGCCCTGAGAATCGTCCTGCAGTGCGACCCGAATCTCAAGGCGGCTGAAGCGGCATGCCTCGACCTTCAGGGTCCGATCGGCGCCAGTGACAACCTGCTGGAGCCCGCCGGTATCCCCGGCCGTCCGGCCCGTCCCCAACTTGTTCCCCACACCCAGCTCAAGCAGCGTTCGATGAATACTGCGGAGGGACGGGCCACGCTCATTCACGCACTGGCCCACATCGAGCTCAACGCGATCGATCTGGCGCTGGACTTGGTCTGGCGATTCGCGGGGATGCCCGACGATTTCTACCGGCAATGGATCAGCGTCGCGAAGGAAGAAGCTCGCCACTTCACGCTGCTTCGAAATCACCTGGTCTCTCTGGGCTTCGACTACGGCGACTTTCCGGCGCATGGCGCTTTGTGGGAAATGGCCGAGAAGACCAAGGGCGATCTGCTCGCGCGCCTGGCCCTTGTTCCGCGGACTTTGGAAGCCAGGGGGCTCGATGCATCGCCGCCGATCAAGGCGAAGCTCGTCAGTGCCGGTGACCATCGTGCCGGCGAGATCCTGGACATCATCCTGCGCGACGAGATCGGCCATGTGGCAGTCGGCAACCGCTGGTACCGTTATGTGTGCGAGCAGCGTTCCGTCGATCCGGTCGCAATCTATGCGCAACTGGCAGCCCGCTACGGCGCGCCCCGCTTGCGCGGGCCGTTCAATCTGGACGCGCGGCGCGCGGCCGGCTTCGAAGAGGACGAGCTCCGGGCGCTCCAAACCGAATGACATCGGCATAAGGAAAGTCCGCTAGCCGCCAATGACTTTCAAGATCTGCTGGCGCTCATGTCCACCGGTTATTCGCCCTCAGCCTGGCGGAAAAACTGGTGCTGACCAATCGCATGGTGGGTCTATCACAGCGTTGACAGGGGGCGAGGGACCGTACCTACAATCCCAGGTTGCAACCTTTCGCGGAAAGAAATCTTCATGGCCATCTATGAACTCGACGGCAAGTCCCCCCAGTTGGCTCCCGGCGCCTGGATCGCCCCCAGCGCCGAAGTGATCGGCGACGTTGTCCTCGGCGAGAACGCCAGTGTGTGGTTCGGCGTCGTGATCCGCGGCGACACCGACACCATCCGCATCGGGCGCAACACCAACATCCAGGACCAGTCCATGCTGCACGCGGACATCGGTGTGCCGCTGACGCTGGGCGACAACGTGACCATCGGCCACCAGGTGATGCTGCACGGCTGTAGCATCGGCGACGGCGCGCTGATCGGCATCCAGGCCGTGGTGCTGAACAACGCGAAGATCGGGCGCAACTGCATCGTGGGCGCCGGCAGTGTCGTGACCGAAGGCAAAGAGTTCCCCGACAATTCGCTGATCGTCGGCAGCCCCGCCAAGGCGGTGCGGTCGTTGACCGACGAGCAAGTCAAGCTGCTGTCTCACCTGGCGGAGCATTACGTCAACAACGCGGTGCGCTATCAGCGCAGCTTCAAGAAGATCGGCTGATGTCGGAGCTGCACAAATTCCTCTTCGACGGTTTGCCGGTGCGCGGCAGCATCGTGCGCCTGACGGACGCATGGACCGAGATCCTGGCGCGCCGGCTGGCCAACACCAACACGGGCGCGTGGCCGCCGCCCGTGGCCGAGCTGCTGGGCGAGATGGCCGCGGCCGGCGCGTTGATGCAGTCCAACATCAAGTTCAACGGCGCGCTCGTGCTGCAGATCTTCGGCTCCGGCCCGGTCAAATTGGCGGTGGCCGAGGTGCAGCATGACCTGGGCCTGCGTGTTACGGCCAAGGTGGTGGGCGACGTGGGCGTGGACGCGCGCCTTTCAGCAATGGTCAACGTCGGCAACAAGGGCCGCTGCGCGATCACGCTCGACCCCAAGGACCGTTTCCCGGGCCAGCAGCCCTACCAGGGCGTGGTGCCGCTGCATGGCGACCACCGCGAGAATATCGAAAAGTTGAGCGAGGTGCTTGAGCACTACATGCTGCAGTCGGAGCAGCTGGACACCCGTCTGGTGCTTGCTGCCGACAACAAGGTGGCAGCCGGCCTGCTGATCCAGCGCCTGCCGCTGGAAGGTGAGGGCAACCTGGCCGGCTCGCTGGTGTCCCAGGCCAATGAAGACGAGATCGGCCGCAATGAGGACTTCAATCGCATCTCCATCCTGGCGGCCACGCTGACGCGACAGGAGTTGCTGGAGCTGGACGTCGACACCGTCTTGCGGCGCCTGTTCTGGGAAGAGAAGGTGCTGCGCTTCGAGCCGGAGACGCCGCGCTTCGCCTGCACCTGCAGCCGCCTGCGCGTGACCAACATGATCCGCGGGCTGGGGCAGGAAGAAGCCGACAGCATCATTGCTGAGCGTGGCGAAATCGACGTGGGCTGCGACTTCTGCGGGCAGCAATACCGGTTCGACCCGGTGGATGCAGCGCAGATATTCACCGCGCCGGGAGACACCCCGCCGGTGAGTCCGACGGTGCAGTAGGGTTCGTTGTCGTTGTCGGCGCACGGCAGGGCGGGCCATGGACGCCGGGTAGCCGCTACAGCGAATGTCCCCCGGCGGCCGGGAGGGCCTCCTCCTCCTTGATTTCGCTGTAGCGGCTACCCTGCATCCACGGCCTGCGGAGATGGTTGCGAGCCGACGCTTGCACGCCACCCCTCGTTGCAGGATCGGGTCGATGGGTCAGCCGTGTCCGCCAAGTTTCGAAGTGAAGAGGCGGTGCTCGCAATCGGCGTCACCGCATTTCTCGCAGGACCAGACCCAGGTGGCTGAACCCGCAGGCGCAGCGCCCACCGCCACGGTGTTCCACGGCCCCGGTGCCGCAGCGCGCACCGCAGCCAGCGCGCTGGCCAGCCTTTCAGCGCCTTGGCCATAGACCAGCCGGTACGGCACCCCAGCCTTCGCCAGCGCGGTACGCACCAGCGCATCCACCGGCTCGCGTACATGCGGGCCGTCGCGCTGCAAGCCGTCGGCCACCCACGGCAAGTCGAGCCCGGTGAGCAGGATGACGTCGTAGCCGGGCAGCCGCTCCAGCGCGAACTGGTAGAGCGAGTCGTCCTCAAACAGCATCGCGCTGTAGATGGCGACCATCACGGCGGTGGTGTCGGCGATCACGATATCGGCGGTGGAGGCCGCTTGGTCGACGCGCCGCTCCTGCTCCTGGGCGATGGGCAGTTGCTCATCGGGCCGGGGCGTGCGGCCTTCGCGATCGCACCACTCACGCAGCACCTCGCCCACCACGGCCACCTGGAAACCGAGCGAGCGCCATTGAGCGGCGAGTTCCTGCGCGAGCTGGGTCTTGCCCGTGCTTTCCGCGCCGAGCAACGCGATCTTCAGGGTCGGCAGCCTGGCTTTCACGCTGCGGGCCGGGGCGCCAGTTTCTGCTGCCATGCCTGCCAACCCACCACGCTCAGCGCAATGAAGACCGCGTAGAGCCCTACTGTCAGCCACAGACCCTTGTAGGCGAACAGGCCCACGCTGACGACATTGACGACAATCCACACCGCCCAGTTCTCGATGAACTTGCGTCCGAGCAGGAACTGACCGACCACGCTCACGGCGGTGGGGAAGGCGTCCCACCAGGGCACGTCGGTGTCGGTGAACGTCCTGAGGAACAACCCGGTAGCCGGCCACAGGACGGCACAGGCGGCGACAGTGAGGGCCAGCCCTCGCCGGGTGAGGCGCGTCACGGCGAGCGAACTGCCATCTGCACGGACACCGCGCAGCCACTGGAACCAGCCCCAGAACGCCACCACCACGAAGAAGATCTGCAGCGCCGCGTCGCCATACAGGCGGCTGCGCCAGAAGAGGGCGAAGTACATCAGCGAGCTCACGATCGCCAGCGGCCAGCCCCAATGGATTTCGCGGATGTTGCAGCCGACCATGGCCAGCGCGATGACGACGGCAGCGATTTCCAGCCAGGTGGTGGGCGAACCCCAGAGGGTGAACGCTTGCGCGAACAAGAGGTCGGTCATCAGTCCAGCGCCGGGCCGCCCCAAGCAGGACTGGGCCCCCTCGGGGGGCAGCGACAAAGCGAAGCGCCGAGCGTGGGGGTCATCTACTTGCTGATGTTCACGAAAATCTCGTTGGGCTTGACCATGCCGAGCTCCATGCGGGCCTTTTCCTCGACCATCTCCAGGCCTTCTTTCAGGTCCCGCACCTCGGAGGCCAGCTGCTCGTTGACCTGCTGGGCCCGCGCGTTCGCGGCCTTCAGATCGTCCAGCTTCTGCTGCAATAAAGCCACGCTGCCGACACTGCCCCGGCCGAACCACAGCTGCGCATGAACGACGAGGAGCAGTGCGATCAGGATGGCCGGGACGAGGCGCGAACCCACCTTCAGACCAGAGGAAGATGTTTTGCCGCCGGGCCGCCCCAAGGCAAAACGCGGCCCCCTCGGGGGGCAGGGAGCCACACGCAGTGGGCGACCGTGGGGGCCATCTACTTGAGGTTGTAAAACGCGGCGCGCCCGGGATAGCTGGCGATATCGCCCAGGTCTTCCTCGATGCGCAGCAGCTGGTTGTACTTGGCCATGCGGTCCGAACGCGACAGCGAGCCGGTCTTGATCTGGCCGGCGTTGGTGCCCACCGCGATGTCGGCGATGGTCGAGTCCTCGGTCTCGCCCGAGCGATGGCTGATGACGGACGTCCAGCCCGCTCGCTTGGCCATTTCGATGGCGGCGAAGGTTTCTGTCAGCGTGCCGATCTGGTTGATCTTGATCAGGATGGAGTTGGCGACCTTCTTCTCGATGCCTTCCTTCAGGATCTTCGTGTTGGTCACGAACAAGTCGTCGCCCACCAGCTGCACCTTGCTGCCGAGTCGGTCGTTCAGCGCCTTCCAGCCGTCCCAGTCGGATTCGCCCATGCCGTCCTCGATGCTGATGATCGGGTACTTGTCGACCCAGCTCGCCAGGATGTTGATCCACTCGCCCGAATCGAGCACCAGGCCCTCGGCCTCGACGTGGTACTTGCCTTCCTTGTGGAACTCGCTGGCCGCGCAGTCCAGGCCCAGGGCAATCTGTTCGCCCGGCTTGTAGCCGGCAGCTTCAATGGCCTGCAGGATCATCTGGATGGCGGCCTCATGGTTGGCCACGTTCGGAGCGAAGCCGCCTTCGTCGCCCACCGCCACGCTCATGCCCTTGTCATGGATGATCTTCTTGAGCGCATGGAACACCTCGGAGCCATAGCGCACCGCTTCGCGAAAGCTCGGCGCTCCCACGGGAATGATCATCAGCTCCTGCAGGTCCAGGTTGTTGTTGGCGTGCGCGCCGCCGTTGACCACGTTCATCATCGGCACCGGCAACTGCATGCCGCCCATGCCGCCGAAATAACGGTACAGCGGCAGGCCCGATTCCTCGGCGGCGGCGCGGGCGACGGCCATCGAAACCGCAAGCGTCGCATTCGCGCCCAGCCGGCTCTTGTTGTCCGTGCCGTCCAGGTCGATCAGCGTCTTGTCCAGGAAGGCCTGTTCGGAGGCGTCCAGGCCCAGGATCGACTCGGAGATCTCGGTGTTGATGTGCTCAACGGCTTTCAGCACGCCCTTGCCGCCGTAGCGGCTCTTGTCGCCGTCGCGCAGCTCGATCGCTTCGCGCGAGCCGGTGGAAGCGCCCGAAGGCACGGCGGCGCGGCCCATGGTGCCGGACTCCAGCAGCACGTCGCACTCCACGGTGGGGTTGCCGCGCGAGTCCAGGATCTCGCGGCCGACGATGTCAACGATTGCGCTCATTTATTTATTCCGTCTCTAGAGTTAAAAACCGGTTCAGACACCTTCGATGAGGACCATGCGCATCACGGCCGCGCCCTGGCGCGCCTTGCGCGCAGCGTCATACTCGACGGAGTCGTTGAATTTGCGGGCCGCCTCGACTGAAGGGAATTTGAGCAGGACGACCCGCTCGGGCTGCCAGTCGCCTTCGAGCACCTCGACCTTGCCGCCGCGCACGCACACTTCGGCGCCATGCGCTTTCATCGCCAGCGACGAAAGCCTCTTGTATTCCTCGTACTGATCGGCATTCGTCACACGGATGTTGGCCAGGATGTAGGCGCTGCTCATGTGGCCCCCACGCTTGTCACTTCGTGTACTACGCTGCCCCCCGAGGGGGCTTTCGCAACTTGGGGCGGCCCGGCGTTGCTCATGTGGCCACCACGCTTGTCACTTCGTGTACTGCCGGCTCGCGAAACGTCCGTGCGCGCAGCTGTACAGTGGAGCGAGCCGATAACGGGCCTACGCTATGCACGTTCCGAGGCATTGCGCTGCGGCCCGTTCCCCCCGAGGGGGCTTTCGCAACTTGAGGCGGCCCGGCGTTGTTCATGTCTCATGCTCCAAAGTAGTCTTCGAGGTAGCCGTTCTTCTTGGTCACGCGGTCGAGCGCCAGCAGCGTTTCCAGAAGCGCCTTCATATGCTTGAGCGGCACGGCGTTGGGGCCGTCGGACAGTGCATTGGCCGGGTCGGGATGCGTTTCCATGAAGAGGCCGGCCACGCCGACGCCGACCGCGGCCCGCGCCAGCACCGGCACCATTTCGCGCTGGCCGCCGGAGCTCGTGCCCTGGCCGCCGGGCAGCTGCACCGAATGCGTGGCGTCGAACACCACCGGCGCGCCGGTCTCACGCATGATCGCCAGCGAGCGCATGTCCGAGACCAGGTTGTTGTAGCCAAAGCTCGCGCCGCGTTCGCAGGCCATGAAATTGTCTTCGGGCAGGCCTTTTTCCCTTGCGGCGGCGCGCGCCTTGTCGATCACGTTCTTCATGTCGCCCGGCGCGAGGAACTGGCCCTTCTTGATGTTCACCGGCCGGCCCGCCTGCGCAACGGCGCGGATGAAATCAGTCTGGCGGCACAGGAACGCCGGTGTCTGCAGGACATCCACCACCTTCGCCACTTCGGCGATCTCCGCTTCGCTGTGAACGTCGGTGAGGATGGGCAGACCGAGGTCCTTCTTTACCTTGGCCAGGATCTCCAGCCCGCGCGCCATGCCCGGGCCCCTGAAAGTGGTGCCGGAAGAGCGATTGGCTTTGTCATAGCTGCTCTTGAAGATGAAGGGAATGCCGAGCGCGGAAGTGATTTCCTTCAGCGCGCCGGCCGTGTCCATCTGAAGCTGCTCGGATTCGACGACGCAAGGTCCGGCGATCAAAAAAAAGGGTTGCCGCAGCCCGATGTCGAAATTGCAGAGCTTCATGGTTCCCTGGACTGGCAAGCGGACGAAAGGCCGTTCATGCAACCGCCTTCAGTGACTTGTTGCCGGCCGCGTGGTGGTCCACTGCCGCCTTGATGAACGAGTTGAACAGGGGGTGACCGTCCCAGGGCGTGGACTTGAACTCGGGGTGGAACTGCACGCCCATGAACCAGGGGTGCACTTCGGCCGGCAGCTCGACGATTTCGGTGAGCTGTTCGCTTTGCGTCAGCGCGGAAATCACCAGGCCCGCCTGGCGCAGCTTGTTCAGGTAATTGACGTTGGCTTCGTAGCGGTGGCGATGGCGCTCGGTGACCACGTCGCCGTAAATCTTGTGCGCAAGAGTGTTCTTGGCGACGTCCGAGCTCTGCGCGCCCAGGCGCATGGTGCCGCCGAGGTCGGAGTTTTCGTCGCGCTGCTTGATTGTGCCGTCCGTGTCCTTCCACTCTGTGATGAGGGCAATGACGGGGTGCGGCGTGGCGGGCTCGAACTCGGTGCTGTTGGCGTCCTGCAGGCCCGCGACGGCTCGGGCGTATTCGATGGTGGCAACCTGCATGCCCAGGCAGATTCCGAGGTAAGGCACCTTGTTCTCGCGCGAGAAGCGGGCCGCGGCGATCTTGCCTTCGATGCCGCGCTTGCCGAAACCGCCCGGCACCAGGATCGCGTCGTACTTGGCGAGTTTGCGCACGCTTTCGGCCGAGATGGTTTCCGAATCGACGTAGTCGATCTTCACGCGCACATGGTTCTTCATGCCGGCGTGGCGCAGCGCTTCGTTGAGCGACTTGTAGCTGTCAGACAGGTCGACATACTTGCCGACCATGGCAATGTTGACTTCACCTTGCGGGTGCTCGGTTTCGTACACCAGGTCGTCCCAGCGCTTCAGGTTGGCCGGTGGCGTGTTCAGGCGCAGCTTGTCGCAGATCAGGCCATCGAGCCCCTGCTCGTGCAGCATGCGCGGCACCTTGTAGATGGTGTCCACGTCCCACATGGAGATGACGCCCCATTCCGGAACGTTGGTAAAGAGCGAAATCTTGGCGCGCTCGTCTTCGGGGATCTTGCGGTCGGCGCGGCAGAGCAAGGCGTCGGCCGAGATACCGATCTCGCGCAGTTTCTGCACCGTGTGCTGGGTCGGCTTTGTCTTGAGTTCGCCGGCCGCCGCGATCCAGGGCACGTAGGTCAGGTGCACGAAGGCGGTGTTGTTGGCGCCGTTGCGAAGCGCCATCTGGCGCGCGGCTTCCAGGAAGGGCAGGGATTCGATGTCGCCCACCGTGCCGCCGATTTCGACGATGGCCACGTCGGCCGCGCCCGGCTCGCCGAACTGCGCGCCGCGCTTGATGAATTCCTGGATCTCGTTGGTGACGTGGGGAATGACCTGAACGGTCTTGCCCAGGTAGTCGCCGCGGCGTTCCTTTTCCAGCACCGACTGGTAGATCTTGCCGGTGGTGAAGTTGTTGACCTTGCCCATGCGGGTGGTCACGAAGCGTTCGTAGTGGCCGAGGTCCAGGTCGGTCTCGGCGCCGTCGTCTGTGACGAAAACCTCACCGTGCTGGAAGGGGGACATGGTGCCCGGATCGACGTTGATGTACGGATCGAGCTTGATGAGAGTGATTTTGAGGCCCCGCGATTCCAAAATCGCAGCTAAGGAGGCTGAGGCGATTCCCTTGCCGAGGGAGGACACCACACCGCCGGTGACGAAGACGAATTTGGTCATGTCATGGCCGGAAGTTGAGCTCCCGGTAGGTGGTAAAGCGAGATTATAGGCGTGTTGCCAGGGGCCCGAGAAATCGGGCGCCCCACCCTTGGGTTACCGCGTCAGCAAATGCGGCAACCAGAGCGACAGTGCGGGCACGTAGGTGACGACCCCGAGCGCCAGGCACATCGCCCCGTAGAACGGCCATAGCTCCTTGGCGACTTCTTCCATGGTCACCTTGCCTATGGCGCACCCCACGAAAAGCGTTGGACCGACGGGTGGCGTGATCAGCCCGATCCCCGCGTTCACCAGCAGGATCATCCCGAAATGCACCGGGTCGATGCCGAATTTCTGGATCACGGGCAGCAGGATCGGCGTGCAGATAAGGATCATCGGGGCCATGTCCATGAAGGTGCCCAGCAAGATCAGCAGGACGTTGATCATCAGCAGCAATTGGTACTTGTTGCCGGCGATCGAGACGAACATCTGCGTCGCCTTGGCGGGCACCTGCATCAACGCCATCATGTAGCCCAGCGCGGCCGAAAATCCGATCAGCATCATCACCATGGCCACCGTCTTGGTCACGCGGTGCAACAGCATCGGCAACTCGGCCCACTTGTAGTCGCGGTACACGAACATCGTGATGAAGAACGCGTAGAGGCAGGCCACGGCGGCCGACTCGGTGGGCGTGAACACGCCCGACAGGATGCCGCCCAGGATGATGAACACTGTCACCAGGCCCCAGACGGCGTCGAGCGCGATCTTCCCGGCCTGGTTGAGCGTGACGGGCTCGCCTTTGGGGTAGCCGCGCCGGTACGACAACAGCAGGCACAGGCCGATCACGCAGGAGCCGAACAGCAGTCCCGGAAAGACGCCCGCAAGAAACAGCTGCGCCACCGAGATCGTGCCGCCGGCGGCCAGCGAATACAGCACCGCATTGTGCGACGGCGGGATCAGCACGGCCTGCACCGAGCCGCAGATCGTGACGTTGGTGGCGAAGACCTTGGGGTAGCCCTGCTTGACCATCTGCGGGATCAGCACAGAGCCGATCGAAGCCGTGTCGGCCACCGACGACCCCGACACCCCGCTGAAAAAGGTGGAGGCCAGCACGTTGACCAGCGCCAGGCCGCCGCGGACGGCGCCTACGAAGATGCGCGCCAGATTGACCAGCCGCACGGCCATGCCGCCTTCGGCCATGATCGCGCCGGCCAGCACGAAGAAGGGAATGGCCAGCAGCGAGAAGCTGTTGACGCCGCTCGCGATCTGGATCATCACGGCTTCGAGCGGCACGTCGATGGTCAAGGCGCCCAGCAGCGCGGCCAGGCCGAGTGAATACGCGACCGGCATCCCGATCATGCACAGAGCGGTGAAGGAACCCAGCAGGATGAGAATGTCCATGGGCTACTCCGCCAGCGGCTGGTCGCGGTACATGAACGACTCGGGCGGCGGCGCACCGAGCCACAGGCGCTCGATGATGAAGAGCAGCGTGATCAGGCCGCCCAGCGGGATCGGCAGGTAAGTGAGGCCCACCGACAGCGTCGGGAACTCGGCGATGGTCTGGTTCCAGGTCACCTTCACGAGCTGCGCGCCGTAGAACAGCATGAACGAGGCCGCCAGGATCATGCACAGGTCGGCCAGCTTCAGCAGCCAGAAGCGGACCCCGGGGGGCACCGCATCGGTGAGCATCTGCACGCAGATGTGAACGTTGGCGCGATACGCCGCCGCCCCCCCGACGAACGAGAACAGCACCATGGCCAGCACCGAGAACGGCTCCGGCCAACTGGACGCGGAGTTCATCACGTAGCGCATGAACACCCCGTAAGGGATGACGAGCGTGATCAGGACGAGGGCCGTGGCGGACACGGCGATGCACGCCATGTACAGCCACTCCATGGCGCGCAGGTAGCCGGCTTTCACGGCTGGATTATTTGGTGTCTTCGATGCGCTTGAGCAAAGCGGCGTACTTCACGCCGTACTTGTCACGGATCGGCTGGGTTGCCTTGTAGAAGGCGGGCTTGTCGGCCTTAACGAAGGTCACGCCCTTGGCCTTGAGCTCGCCCTCGGCCGTGGCGGTTTTCGCGTCCCACAGCTTGCGCTCTTCAAACTGGGTCTC